>DASPWW010000070.1:0-3734 GCA_035637595.1 Solirubrobacterales bacterium
ACGCAGACGTCTACCTCTCCGACACCGACGCGCCGCAGCTCACGAACGTCACCCACTCGGGGGTCAGCATCGCGCAGGCCAACTGGAGCTACTCGAACTGGGTCGACACGGAAAAGCCCGGGGTCAGCGTCACCGCCACCGCTGGGGGGCTCGGGATCCAGAGCTTCCAGGTGCCGAACAACTACGGCGTGCTGACGACCGTTCCCCCGCCGAGCGGGAGCTGCGCCGGCACCAAGTCATCCCCCTGTCCGACGAGCTCCCAGATCTCGCTGGGCTACGACGCCGGCCTGATGCCGAACGGGATCACGATCACCGGCGTCGTCGCGCAGGACCCGCTCGCCAAGGCCGACTCGCGGACCTGGGTGATGCGGGTCGACCACTCCGCCCCGACCATCAGCCTGAGCGGCGGGCTCACCCCGGCGCTGACCGACAATCCCTACGCCGTCCACGTCGACGCCACCGACGGAAACGCCGCCGACACCTCGGGGGCGCAGTGGCAGTCCGGGGTGAAGCAGATCAAGCTCTACAGGGACGGGAACCTGGTCAAAGACACCGGCGTTCAGAGCTGCACCGCGACCGCCGGAAGCTGCCCGCTGTCGCTCGACTACGACCTCGGCTCGAATCCTCCGTCCTTCCCGATCCACTTCCGGGTCGAGGCGACCGACCAGCTCGGCCACACGCAGGTCAAGGAGTGGGACGCGTCGCTCGACGACGCAAGCCCGTCGCACGGCAGCGCCGAGGCCAACGCGGTGGGCCCGCTCGACGTCCCCCAGGCCGAGGACGACTACAGCGAGGACACCTTGCCCGAGCTCGACGTCCCGGCGGGGGGCGATACCGTCGAGGGGTCGGCCAAGGCCGCGGAGACGACGACGCCGAAGGTGGGCGTACGTGCCCCTACGCCCCAGGGGGAGCGGCTCGAGGTGATAGGGGCGCAGGCGGCGCAGGCGGCGGCCGCGGCGGCGAACTCGGGCACGCCCTACGTGACGATCGGGTCGGTCAAGTGGTCCGACATCGAGCGGACGAACACCTCGCCGGAGAACTTCGACTGGGAGCCCTTCGACACGGTCATCAGGGCCTACCAGGCGGCAGGGGTCAAGGTCCGCAGCATCAAGGTGCTCGACGCGCCGAAATGGGCCAATCCGGACTGCGCCGACCAGGTGAAGGCAAATCCAGACGGCCCAGACAACGTGAAGATGTGCCCGCCGACACCCTTCCACGACGACGACCTGAGGCAGTTCGCCAAGGCCGTCGCCAGGCACTATGGCCCGAGCAACTTGGACGGAACCGGCTTCAAGATCCAGCACGTCGCGTTTTGGAACGAACCGAACCTGAAGCAGAATTGGGGCTACAGGAAGGGCGCCGGCGTCACGGCGCACGATCTGGCCCAGGATTACTCCGGCCGGCTCACCGTCTTCTACAACGCCGTGAACTCGACAAACGACGCGTATCCGGGCGATCCGTCGATGACGGTCGACGCGGGCGAGATCGCCGCCGGCGGGAGCCTCGACAAGGGTGACGGCCCCCGCAAGTGGGCGACGGAGTTCGACAGCTTCAACCACGGCAACAACTACGACGTGTTCACGATCCACGCCTACTCGCAGCTTCCGCGCCAGATCCCGAGGAAGGTCTCCAACTACCGCCAGCAAATGGAGGGCGCCCGCCACATCGGCGTCACCGAGTTCGGCTGGGGGCTCGAGGACCCCGCCACCTACACGAGCGGCGACTGGAAGTGCGTGACCTGGGACGCCACCGGCGAGCCGAGCTCAAGCGGCCAGGCCACCTACCTCACCAACACCCCCCAGAAGTTCGCCGATCCCGACAAGCCGGTCTCGGTGACTAGCCTCACCTGGTTCAACCTGATCGACAGCAAGAAGGGCAAGGTCCCCCCGTGCCCGGACAAGACGTGGTACAGCGACGGCGACGCGCAGGGCAATGCCGCCTGGAAGAGCACGAACACCCTCGGCCTCTACCGGCGCGACAAGAACGGGAACCTGCCCACCGACACCGACTCCGACGGCGACGGGCGCCTCGATTGGCTCAACCCGTATTCCCTCTCCACACCCGCAGGTCGGGCGCGAGGGGAGCTGCTCACGGCGTTACGCGACCAGTAGCCTGAACTCTGAAGCGGGATTCTTGGCGATGAGCGGGACGAGCAGGAGGAGGCGGAAGCCGGCGGGCGCGCTGATGGGCGCCGCGGTCGTTGTTGCTCTGCTCGGCGGGATCGTGTCCAACGCCGAGGCCGCCGAAGCCGGCAGCCTCGACCGCTCCTTCGGCCACGACGGCCGCGTCCTGACCGACTTCTTCGGCCGCGACGACCGCGCTCGCGACGTCGCGATCCAAGACGACGGCAAGATCGTGGCCGCGGGAGAGATAAGAAAGCCCCCGCCGGGGGGAGGCGCCTGGCCGCACATGGGCGTGGTGCGCTATCGGCGGGATGGTCGGCTAGACCGCGGCTTCGGCCACCGTGGCCACGCGCTCATCCCGCTGCTCAAGGACCAAGAGGGCGAATCCCTGCTGAGCTGGGGACGCGCAGTGGCGCTGCAAGGCAACGGCAAGATCGTCGTCGCCGGAAATACGGACGGGATCGCCGTGGCCCGGTTTCGAAAGGATGGGCGACTCGACCGCTCGTTCGGGCGGCGCGGCGTCATCCGCAGAGTTGTACCCACAGGCTCCAACCGTGCCGAGGACGTCGCAATCCAGCCCGACGGCAAGATCGTCGTGATCGGGTACACCATCGCGAGTCGCGAGGAGGATCTCTTCCTGGTCCGCTTCCTGCGCGACGGGAGCCTCGATCCGAGCTTCGGCGACGGCGGCATCCTCACCACCCGCTTCGGCGCCCCAGCCGACGCCCGCGGCTACGGGCTCGCGATCCAAGCAGACGCAAAGCTCGTCGTCTCCGGCACGGTCGGAAACAACTGGATCGTCGCCCGCTTTCTGCCCGACGGCTCGCTCGATCCGTCCTTCGACGGCGACGGGATCAAGTACAGCGCCCCTACCTTGATCAGCGAAGCCCGCGATGTGGCGCTCCAGCCTGACGGCCGCATCGTCACGGCCGGAAGCGGCTTCCAGCTGGGGCGCTACCTACCCGACGGCAGCCTCGATGAGAGCTTCGGCGACGGCGGAGCCATGCGCGTTCAATTCAGCGGCGGGCGGGTTGCGGGGGCGGAGTCCTTGGCGCTTGAGGGTGACGGCAAGATCGTCGCCGCGGGGACGGTGGTGAAGGTGCGAGACCATCCGGTCCCCCTGGACCCTCACTTCGCGCTCGCTCGCCTGAGATCCGACGGCAGCCTCGACCGAAGCTTCGGCGAAGACGGCACAGTGACCACCGGCTTTCGCCTGCACCAGCGCCGGCGGCCCAATGTACATGTCGGCGACTATGGCCAGGCGATCGCGGTCCAGCGCAACGGGCGGATCGTCGCCGCCGGCTACTCACAGTCGTCGGAAAGCCACGCCGACTTCGCGATCGCCCGCTACCTGGGAACCGCGAGCGGCTAATCGCTCGCTGTCCCGCGGACGAGCTGCTGGGGGACCTGCGCCACCGGCTCGGGCCTCTACGTCTACGCCCCATTGGGTTCGAGCTTTCCGGCCTACACCGCCGGCGGCTTCTACTACCTGGTCCCCCACTACCCCTCGACGACGGCCTACATCTCGATGATGGCCTACTGGCTCACCTACAGCCCCGGCAGCGACACCAACGTCAACCCCTTCCTGGCGGGCGGGATCGAGGCGCCGAG
>DASPWW010000071.1:0-6363 GCA_035637595.1 Solirubrobacterales bacterium
GAACAGCAGCAGCGCCGAGATCAGCAGCAGGCCCGGGCGTTCGCGCACCCGCCGCCAGTAGCCCGTTGTCGCGAACTCGACGACCGATCCGCCGCGGCGGGCGCGGTCGTACACGAGCGGGCGGGCGCGTGTGACCAGCGCTTCGAGCCGGGCGACGGCCGGGTCGCCGGCGAACCGCCGGCGCGCGAGGGCGAGGTCGGCCGCGCTGGCCCGATACAGCGCGCCGAGCCGGCGCACGCCGTCCGGCCCGAGGGACTCGGCGCGGCGCCCGGCCTGTCCGACCAGGGCGTCGAGCTCGCCCCATCTCGTCCTGCGCTGCTCGAGGAACACGTCGAGGTTCAGGTCCGCCCTCCTTCGCCGTTCACCATCTCGGCGCCTCCCGCCTCCGCACCGCTGTTACGTTCGCCCGGTGGCCAGCCTCGACGACCGGGTCACGATCGCCACGCCCGAGGGCATCGAGCTCGAAATGGTGCTGGCCGGAGTCGGGTCGCGCTTCGCGGCTGCGCTGCTCGACGTCGTCATCCAGGTCGGCGCGATCTTCGCGCTCGCGATCGTCATCGCGCCGGCGGGCGACAGCGGCTTCGTCGTGGCTGTGTACCTCGTCGCCGTGTTCCTCGTCATCTTCTCCTACGACATCGCGCTCGAGACCTGGAACCGGGGCCGCACGGTCGGCAAGCTCGCCGCCGGCCTGCGCGTCGTGCGCGCCGGGGGCGAGCCCGAGGGCTTCCTGACCGCCGCTGTGCGCAACTTTCTCCGCATCGTCGACTTCCTCCCCGCGTTCTATGTGGTGGGTGTGATCTCGATCCTGGTGACGAGCCGCAACCAGCGACTCGGCGACCTCGCGGCGGGCGCACTCGTCGTGCGCGAGCGGCGCCCGGCGGTGATGCCTGCCGCCGTGTATCTCCCGCCGACGCCGGCGGGCGCCGCGGTTCTCGAATGGGACGTGAGCGCGGTGAACGCGGAGGACCTCGCCACCCTGCGACGGTTCCTCGAGCGACGCGTCTCGCTCACGCCCGGTGCGCGCGCCCACCTCGCGACCGACCTGGCAGCGAGGGTGCGGCCCAAGGTCGTGGGCGCGCCGGACGGATGGCATCCCGAGAGCTTCCTCGAGGCGGTGGTCGCGGCCAAGAGCACCCGGGGATAGCGCGGTCCCGGGGATCGGCTGCCGCCGCTACGCTCGCCGGCTGTGAGCGCGACGACGATGACGACGCCCACGACTCGCAGTGCATCGAAGCCGCTCGAGCTCGACCTCAAGCCGCTTCGCGCCGGGGCCGTCGCCATGCTGCCGCTGGCGGCCATTCGGCCGATGCTGCCGATCTGGCCCGTGCCGCCGTGCCCGCTGCGCTCCGTCACCGGAATCCCGTGCCCGTTCTGCGGGATGACCCGCGGCGTCACGGCCATCGTGCATGCCGACTTCAGCGCCGCGTTCGGCTTCAACCCCGGCGCATTCCTCGTCGTCGCCATGGCGATCGTGCTACTCGTCGCCTGGCGCTGGCAGCGCGTGAGAATCCCCATGTGGGCGGTGTTCGTGTTCTTCGCCGTCCTCTGGGCGTACCAGCTGTTCAAGTACTCGACGGGCAGACCGCTGTAGTGACCGAGCCGTACTCGCGGTCCGCCGGAGGTCCGTCGGAGCCGTCGGGCCCGCGTGCCGATTTCTGGTACCGCCTCGGCGGCTTCCTGATCGATTGGGCGGTCCTCTACATCGTCGGTCTGCTCCTCGGCCAGGTCCTTCGCGGGCGGTTCTTGACGTCGGTCCTCGTCAGCCTCGCCTTCGGGATCGCGTACAGCGTGTTCTTCATCGGCAGCGGAAGCGGGCAGACCATCGGCATGCGCGTGCTCGGCATCCGCGCGATCGACGCACGGACGGCGGGACGGATCGACTACGGCACGGCGTTCGTGCGCTACTTGATGGCGATCGTGTCCGGGCTGGCCTGCTACATCGGCTACCTGTGGATGCTGTGGGACCCTCAAAAGCAAACGTGGCACGACAAGGTCGCCAAGACGTTTGTCGTGCCGACGTCGGCGTTTCCGGTCGAACGCTGGCCCGGCTGACCCGGCCAACGCGTTTCGAGGCGCATCCATAGACCTCCCCCGCGCCCGTCGATAACCTCGGCCGTTTACGAGCGACCTCACGTCAGGGGAAACACATGGCAGGGACACCACCGAACGATCCGAACCGAGAGCCGACCCCGCCGCCGCCTCCCCCGCCGCAGCCGGCGACACCGGCGTACGGCACCGGCGGCTCCACGGCGACAGGAACGAACGGGCTGGCCATCGCGGCGCTGGTGTGCGGCATCGTCGGGTGCTTCACGGTCACGGCGATCGCCGCGATCGTGCTCGGGTTCGTCGCCCGGAACCAGATCGAGCGAACGGGTGGCACGCAACAAGGAAGCGGGATGGCGCTCGCCGGGATCATCCTCGGCTTCGTCTGGCTCGCGCTGAGCGTGATCCAGATCGGCATCGCGCTCTCGTAGCAAGTGAGGGAGAAGACATGAGCTCGCAGCCGCCTCCGCCTCCGCCGCCGCCTCCTGCGCCGCCTCCCGGGTACGGACAGCCCGGCAGCTACCAATCGCGGCCGGGCACCAACGGCTTGGCTGTCGCCTCGATGGTGCTCGGGATCGCGCAGATCTTCATTTGCATCATCGGCGGCATCCTCGCCCTGGTGTTCGGGTACATCTCCCGGCGCCAGATCGATCAATCCGGGGGGACGCAAGGCGGGCGTGGCTTCGCGATCACCGGCATCATCCTCGGCTGGGTCGGCATCGGCCTCGGGGTCGTCTACATCGTGGTGATCATCATCGTTGCGGCGACCTCGAGCGACGACAACAACAGCCTCGGCGGAGTCGTGCACCTCGCGCTGTCCACCGTTTGACCGCGAATCCGCCGAATTCGTCATCGATGACCACTGCTCCCCTGTCCGACGAGCGGCTCCCGATCTACACGTCGAACACGTTCGAGATCCCGGGACTGGAGCTCGAGCAGCACCTCGGCCTGTGCTGGGGGCTGACCGTCGTGAGCCTCGGCTTCGGACGGAGCTTCACCGGTGGGTTCCGCGCGCTCGCCGCCGGTGAGGTGCCGGAGTTCACGCAGGCTGTCGACGAGGCGCGTCGGGGCGCCTTGTTTCGCATGGTCGAGCACGCCAAGGCCCTCGGCGGCAACGCCGTGGTCGGCGTGCGGTTCGACTCGAACAGCCTCGGCGAGAGCGCGGGACTGGCCGAGTTCGTGGCCTACGGCTCCGCGATCGTCGTCAAGACCGGGTGACGTCAGAGGGGCGGCCCGAAGGCCGCCCCTCCAAGTTCTCGGTGCTTTGCGCCCGGCTTACCGGGGGGTCGCCCCGTGCGCCTCCCAGAACCGAGTCAACGCGTTCTGCGTCTTGGCGAGCCAGATGAAGCCGCCGATGAGCGGCAGGATGATCCACAAGCCGGTGATCCCGCTGACCGGCTTCTCCTGTCCCTCCGCCTCGTACAGCTTCCCGACCTCGGACGACATGAGGAACGGGTTCACGAAGCCGAGGAAGATGGCGAGGATCAGACCGACGACACCGCCGATGCCGTTCCCGCTGTAGTCCTTCATCTCCTGGAAGGTCTTGTACTGGTAGTACAAGCCATAGATCCCGAGCGTGATGAGCGACAGGAGGATGACCACCACCCATCCGCGTGGCCTGCCGACCGGACCGATTGCGCGCGTCGCTGCTGCGGGTTGTGCCATGTTTCGTCTGCCCTTTCGTGGTTCGTTTGCGTTCTTGCCTACGCCGCCGGTGCGCCCTTCGACACCCAGTAGTCGTTCAGCGCCGTCTGCATCTTCTGCACGTAGATGTAGATGCCCGCGAGTGGGATGAGCAGCCACAGACCCTGGAGCGGCGTGACCGGCGACTCGCGGCCGTCGAGCTCGTACGTTTTCTGGATCTCGGCTGCCAGGAGGAACGGTCCGACGATGACGAAGGTGAGGAGCAGCAGTACGACTCCACCCAACCCCTCGCCATTGTGTTCCTTCAGCTCCTCGCCCTGGAGGTAGATCCAGTAATAGGCGTAGAGGCCACAAGTGACCAGCGACAACAGGGCCTCTCGGGCCGCGTCACGGGTTTGGCCGATCGGCCCCTTGGCGGCGGGCGCGGGTCCGGGTTGGGTCATGATCCTGTCCTTCTCTCGGGTAAACCTGTTACTGCCTAGCGGTCGGCTCGGCGCAAGTCAACGACCCAAATCACGCATCCACCTCGCGGCGGCCCTCCAACGCGCGGCCGAGCGTGACCTCGTCGGCGTACTCGAGGTCGCCGCCGACCGGCAGCCCGCTGGCGATCCGGGTCACCCGCAGGCCGAGCGGCTTGAGCAGTCGGGCCAGGTACATCGCCGTCGCCTCGCCCTCGATGTTCGGGTTGGTGGCGAGGATCACCTCCTGGACACCTTCCTCGCCCACGCGCGTCAGCAGCTCCTTGACCTTCAGCTGGTCGGGCCCGATGCCCTCGATGGGCGAGATCGCGCCCAGGAGCACGTGGTACCCACCCCGGTACTCCTGCGTCCGCTCGACTGCCACGATGTCGCGGGGCTCCTCGACGACGCAGACGATCGTCGGATCGCGTCGCTCGTCGCGGCAGTACACGCACAGATCGCCTTCGGCGAAGTTGAAACACCGCCGGCACCAGCTCACGCGCTCCTTGGCCTCGACGATCGCGCGCGCCAGCCGCTTGGCGTCCTCGGGCGCGCTCTTCAAGAGGTAGAACGCGATGCGCTGCGCCGACTTGGGACCGATGCCGGGAAGGCGTCCCAGCTCGTCGACGAGACTCTGGACCGGCCCTTCATACGGGGATGCCACCGTCCGCGCGCGTCAGCCGAGCATGCCGCCGAGACCGCCGAGGTCGACGCCGCCCGTCACCGCGCCCATCCGCTCCGCCTGGAGCTCTTGCGCGTGTCGTAACGCTTCGCCGACCGCCGCGACCACGAGGTCCTCGAGCATCTCGACGTCGTCGGGATCGACCACGTCGGCCGAGATTCGCACCGTCTGCAGGTCACCTGCGCCGGTGGCGACCGCCGTCACCTTCCCGCCGCCCGCCGTCCCCTCGACCAGCGCCGTCGCGAGCTCGTCCTGCGCCGCGGCCATCTCGGCCTGCACCTTCTGCATCTGGCGCATCATCTGGTTGAGCTGCTTCTGGTTCGCCATGTTCGCGTGCTCCGCGCCGCGCGACGGCGGCGTCACTCGTGCTGACGTTCCTCGACGACCGTGGCGCCCAACGACTCGGCAAGCAGGTTCGTCGGGCTCGACGACTCTACTCCCGGACCTGCGTCTTCCATCTCCGCTGCGACGTCGTCCGGCTCGCTCACGACGTCGTCAGGCTCGCTCGGAGGCGGCGCCGAGGGGGCCGGCGACGACCCCCGCTCGCCGGCGAAGCCCTCGTGCGCGACCAGGTTGAAACGCAGACTCCGGCCCACGTGCTTCGACAGCGCGTCCCGAATCGTGTCGGCCTCACGCCGGAACCGCGGGCGCGCCGCTTCGATGAGGCGCGGCGACACGCCGAAGGTCACGACGTCCTCTTCGACCGTCAGCGGCTGAGCTTCCTGCACCGCGCTGCGCGTCGCCACTGGCAGCTCCGGGAGCACCGACGCCCACGCCACGATCACGTCGTCGACATCGAGCGGGCCCGCATCTGCCTTCGGATCTCGTGCGGCAACCGGCGCGGCGGCCTCCGGCTCTGCCTCGGGGGCGGGCTCGGGTGCAGCGGCAGCGGGCTGCTCCGCCGCCCGTTTGCGCAACGCGCCCACCGTGACCCCCGGCGACCGGGGCGCCGCCGGCGGCGGCGCGTCGGCGCTGCCGCTCGGGCGCGCCGCCATCGCATGCTCCAGCTTCTCGATCCGCTCGATCGCGGTCTGGAGCGGCGGCCCGCCCTCGCGACGCGTGAGGCGGACGAGCGCGATCTCGAGCACGAGGCGCGGGTCGGCGGCGTCGGTGCCGCGCATGTCGACTACCGCCTGCCCGAGCGTCTCGAGCACACGGACCAGGATCGTGTTGCCGAGGGCAGTCCCGAGCTCGGCGAGTCGCTGCTGCTCGTCGTCGGGTGCTTCCACCCGCACCTGGCCTCCGCCGGCGTTGAGCAGGAACGCGTCGCGCGTCGAACGCAGCAGATCCTCCGCGACGCGGCGGGGCTCGTGGCCGGCGTCGAGCAGCGTGCCCACGGCGACGAGCACTGCGGCGGGGTCCTCGGCTGCGACCGCGTCGAGCACGGCCGCACGGAGCTCGAACGGCGTGCGGCCGAACAGGTCGGACACCGCCTCGGCGTCGAGGCGGCCGGTTTCGTGGGCGAGCGCCTGGTCGAGGAGCGAGAGCGCGTCGCGGGCGGATCCAGCGCCGGCGCGAGCAATCACGGCGATCGCG
>DASPWW010000072.1:0-2568 GCA_035637595.1 Solirubrobacterales bacterium
GGGCTGGAACATCGTCTCGACGGTCGGGTCGTTCGTGATCGCGCTCTCGATCGTCGTCTTCCTCGTCAACGTCGTCCGCTCGCTCAGGCGGCAGGAGCGGGCGGGGCCCGACCCCTGGGAAGGCCATACGCTCGAATGGGCCACCTCCTCTCCCCCGCCCCGGCACAACTTCGACTCACTGCCTCCGATCCGGACGTATGCCCCCCTGCTCGATCAGCGCTCGGGGGCAAAGTGAGTAGAGCCGCCGCACCAGTGCTGATCTGGGCGGCTTGGCTGTCCACGCTTGCGACGGTGCAGGCGATCTGGCGGCCCGACCGCTATCTGCCGTGGGCGCTCTCCGCGGGAGCGGCGACCGCAGCGTGGCTGATCGGGCTCTTCCTGGTCGTCCGCCGGCGGCGCCGGGAGGGACTCCGGCTGCTGCCCGATCTCAGCTTCTCCGTCGTCCTCCTGGCGCTCGGCGTGGCGGCGATGCTGAACGGCGCCGCCTTCGGGCTCTGGCTCGTCCTGATCGGAGGCGGAATGATCGCGATCGGGCTCGGAGGAGTCGCTCGCGAGCTTCGCGCGGAGCGGGAGCGATGAGACGGGCCACCTTCCTCGCCGGCCTGTTGGCGATCGCCGCCTCACTCTCGCCCTGGGCCGACTCGCTCAGCGACCGCTCGCTGACCGCGCACATGCTCCAGCACCTCGTGCTGACGCTGGTGGCGGCGCCCCTGCTCGTGCTCGGAGCGCCGGTCGACGCCGTGCTCCGCATGCTCCCTCCCGCGGGCGCGCGCAGACTCGTCCGCGCGCTTCTCCGGCTGACGAATCCGCTCTTCGCCTGGACTCTCTTCGTCGGCATCCAATGGGCGACGCACGTGACCCCGTTCTACGAGCTCGCGGTCGAGCGCTCGTGGGTGCACGCCTGCGAGCACGCGCTCTACGTCGCAAGCGCCTTGATCTTCTGGTGGCCGGTGTTCGGACGGCCCGCCCGCCTGCGCGGCCCGGGCCGACCGCTGTACGTGCTGCTCGCGATGCCGGCGATGGGCGTGCTCGGGCTCGTGCTGCTCACGTCGGACTCCCGGTGGTACTCGAGCTACAGCGTCGCCCAGCAGCACGCCGCCGGAGGGCTGATGTGGGTGGTCAGCTCGCTGCTGATGGTCGGACTGCTCGTCCTGAGCGTGTGGGAGTGGCTGCAGCGGGAGGAGCGGCGGGCCGTCGCACGGGAGGCGTACGGAAGATGAGCTGGAGAGCCCTCGCGCTGCTCGCCGTCGTCGCCGCCGTGTCCGTGCCTTCGGCGAGCGGGGCCTCGATCTCGCACGGCCGCGCCCTCTTCGTCGACGGCTGCTCGACCTGTCACGGGCTCGACGCGCGGGGAATACCGGACGTGGCCCCGGACCTGCACGGCACGGGAGCGCTCGCGGCCGACTTCTACCTCTCGACCGGTCGCATGCCGCTCGACAATCCCGGCACGGAGCCGGAGCGGTCGCAGCCTGCGTACGCGCCGGCCGAGATCGACGATCTCGTCGCCTACATCGGATCGCTCGGCGGCCCGCCGATCCCGCAGATCGACCCGTCGCAGGGCTCGCTCAACGTCGGCTTGCGCGCGTTCACCGCCCACTGCGCCGGCTGCCACCAGGTGGTCGCGCGCGGCGGCGCGATCACGGGCGGCTTCGCCCCGTCCCTACGCGACGCCACCCCGACCCAGATCGCGGAGGCCGTGCGCCTCGGCCCCTTCCTGATGCCGACCTTCAACAGAGACGAGATCTCCGACCAGACGCTGGCCTCGATCATCAGCTACGTCCAGTTCACGCATCACCCGGACAACCGCGGAGGCTGGGGCATCTTCGAGATCGGGCCCGTCCCCGAGGGAATGATCGCCTGGCTGCTCGCCGGCCTTGTACTGCTCGTGGTCGTCCGACTGATCGGCGAGAGGAACCGCGAGTGAGCGTCCGGCGCGCGGAACTGCTCGTCCTCGCTCTGCTCTGCCTCACCGCCGCCGGTGCGATCGCCTTCGTCGCCGTTTACTTCGTCGGCGCGGACACACAGCTGCTCGGGCTCACGATCGGGCTCGCGTTCGCATTCGCCGCGGCGGCGGCCGTGATCGCGGGCAAGGCGATCGTGCCCCTCGAGATCGCCGTCGAGGAGCGGCCCCGGCTCGCCGAGCCCGAGCAGCAGGAGCAGGTGATGGAGGTGCTCGAGAAGCCGGTCGAGGGGATCACGCGCAAGCGTCTCCTGACGACGGCGGCCGGCGGCGCGGGCGTGGCACTCGCCGGAGCGCTCGTCATCCCGCTCGTCTCGCTCGGACCGGACGCCGACGTCGAGCTCGGGAAATCGCCGTGGCGGCGGGGACGGCTGCTGGTCGACGTCGACGACGCGCCGATCCTCGCCCATGAGATCGAGGTCGGGAGCTTCCGCACAGCCTTCCCGCAGGGTGCTGACAAGGAGGAGCTGGCCTCGCCGGTCGTCGTGGTCCGGGTCGAGCCCGACCAGCTCCGCCTGCCGGCGGAGCGCTCCGGCTGGGCGCCTGACGGGATCATGGCCTACTCGAAGATCTGCACGCATGCGGCCTGCGCGATCTCGCTGTTCCGC
>DASPWW010000073.1:0-1806 GCA_035637595.1 Solirubrobacterales bacterium
CGTCGCGGTTCGTGATCGCAGCGAAGTCGCCGCCCTGCACGGCGACAACGGCCAACTCGAGGCGGTCACGCTCAAAAGCGGCGAGCGCCTGCCGTTCTCGTTCTTGTTCCTCTTTCTCGGCGCGTTGCCCTGTACCGACTGGCTCGGCGACGTGGTCGCACGCGACGACAAGGGCTTCATCCTCACAGGCTCCGCCGCAGGCGCCGACAGCCTGCTCGAGACGAGTCTGCCGGGTGTCTTCGCCGCGGGCGACGTGCGCTCGGGCTCCACTAAGCGCTGCGCGACCGCCGTCGGCGAAGGAGCGATGGCCGTGCAGTTCGTCCACGGCCGACTCGCAGAGCGCTCGCACGCACAACGAACTGCAACGTCGTGACGAGCCCGAGGCGCAACGACGCCCTCTAGCGATGTAACCGGCAACGTTTGCCGGGCCCCTGGCCCGCGATCACGCGGCGCGCTGGGGCGTCCTCTCTATGAAGGGGGGCCGTTTGTCAAGTCGTGGTTTCGGGTTGATGGTCACCTCGCGTCGGTTGGTGGTTTCGAGTTCGGCTCATCTCTCTATTGCACCGTCTCGGGTGATTAGTTGGGTGGGAGTCGCTCCGGTGGCGCAATTCGGTTCGGGGCCGTCAGGCGGCCAAGGACGCCGGGGCGCTTGCCGGAGTGAAGGGTTGGTTTTTGGTCAGCATGTGCCAGTTGGCTTCGGCGAGTCGGCGGGCGATTTCGATTGCGGCGATCTTGGTGCCGCGCGTTTTGCCGTGCCGGGTTTGCATCCGCTCGCGGATCGTTGTGTAGGGCGGGTGGGAGCGGGCGGCGCTGTGGGCGGCTTCGACGAGCGCCCAGCGGAGGTAGTTGGGGCCGTTTTTGCGGAGCGGGCCGCGCCGGTCGCGCTCGCCGGATTGGTCGACGCGGGGGCAGAGGCCGGTGTAGCCGACGAGCTTGCGCGGGCTTGGGAAGCGGTTGATGTCGCCGATCTCGGAGGCGATCGTGAAGGCCAGCACCCAGCCGATGCCGGGGCAGGTGAGCAGCAGCGGGATGTAGCGGTGGTCGGCGCCGAGCTGGCGCAGCTCGAGGGCGCAGGCGTCGATCTGCTCGTCGAGGCTGTCGATCAGCTGCAGCGACGCCCGGACGGTGGAGGCCCAGGGCTCGGGCAGCGCCAGCCGCTCGAGCAGCCGCCGGCCGCCGGCGCCGAAGAGGTCGCTCGAGGTGTTGGCGATCCCGTGTTGGAAGAGGATCGCGTGGATCCGGTTTTTCAGCGAGTTGCGGTGCTTGACCAGGTGCAGCCGGAAGCGGGCCCGTTCCCGCTCGGCCCGGACGCGCGGGTCGGGCAGCCAGATCTCGGGGACGAGCTCGAGCCGGGCGAGCTCGGCCAGCACCCAGCAGTCGATCCGGTCGGTCTTGCAGGCCAGCGGCGCGATCCCGCGCGCCTTGACCGCATCGGCGATCCGGACGTCCCAGCCCGCGAGCTCGAGCTGGTCGTGGACAAAACGGGCGCCCGTCATCGACTCGATCACGGCCTTGATCGGCTGCCCGGCATCGCCCAGTCGCCGCGCGAGCAGGCCCAGCCCGTCACGATCGGGCGGCACCGCACCCCCGCCCACGACCGCTCCCTCCGGCTCGAGGGCCCGCCAGTCAAGACGCTTGCGGCTGAGGTCCAATCCGACGTACAACATTGCAGGGGCCTCCCTTCGTCTCGTAGAGGACGCACGGAGTTTCACTCCGCGGGAGGCCCTCCTTCATCACATTCGGTCGCCCCGATAGCACCACTATCGGGGCTCCCTGCGTCCTTGCATCGCGACGCCCATCGCACCC
>DASPWW010000074.1:0-2967 GCA_035637595.1 Solirubrobacterales bacterium
CGAGTTCGCGGTCATGGCGAGCGGAATCGCGCTCATTGCCGCTGCCACGACGTCGAGCATCGTCCCCGCCGCGATCTTCGTCGTGATCCTCGGCGCGTGCGCGGGGAGCTCGTACGTCACCGGCTTCACCGTCCTCCAGGAAAACGTGAGCGACGAGCTGCGAGGCCGCACCTTTGCCGCGCTGTACACCGTGGTCCGGCTGTGTCTACTGATCTCGCTCACGATCTCGCCGCTGTGGGCCGACATGTGGGACCGGGTCTCCGACGCGATCTTCACCGACCGCGCCGCCGAGCTGGGCGGTGCCACGTACGCATTACCCGGGGTCCGCCTCGCGTTGTGGGGCGGCGGCCTGATCACCTTCTTCGCCGGCTTCGTGTCGTGGCGCGCGGTGCGGCGCGCCCACCGACGGGAAAGCGATCGGGTGAGCGCCGGCGTCGCGCCCGAGCCCGAGGGCTAGATGGGCTCGTTCGTCGTCCTGGAGGGAGGCGACGCCAGCGGCAAGAGCACTCAGACTCGGCTGCTCGTCGAGCGGCTCCGGACCCGGGATCGTGACGTCGTCGAGACGTTCGAGCCCGGCGCCACCGAGGCCGGCGCCGCGATTCGGGCGTTGCTCCTGGACGGCGACCGGCCGATCGATCCGACCACCGAGGCGCTCCTCCTCGCCGCGGACCGGGCTCAGGAGATCGCCGACATCATCCGGCCCGCCTTGGCGCGCGGAGCCGACGTCGTCAGCGATCGGTACGTGCCGTCCTCGCTTGCGTACCAAGGGGTCGGACGGGGGCTCGGCGTCGAGAAGGTCGAGCAGCTGAACCGCTGGGCCACGGAGGGGTTGGAGCCGGACCTCGTCGTCGTGCTCGACGTCGACGACACGGTGGCCCGGTCTCGCCAGGAGGGGCCCGGCGACCGGCTGGAGCAGGCCGGCGCCGAGTTCCACACCGCCGTGCGCGATGCGTACCGCACGCTGGCGCCCGATCGCGGTTGGATCGTGCTCGACGGCAACGACGGCGTCGACGACGTCGCCGAGCGCGTGTGGAGTGTCGTCATGGAGCGGCTCGACATCTAGCCCGGCGGCGGTGTGCCGCTGCGCGGTCGCCGTAGTCTGCAAAGCATGTGGGAACGGGTCGTCGGTCAGGAGCGCGCCGTGGGGCTGCTCCAGCGCGCCGCCGAGCGCCCGCTCCATGCCTACCTGCTCGTAGGGCCGCGCGGCTCTGGTCTGGAGGACGCCGCCCGCTGTTTCTCGGCGGAGGTCATCGCGCCGGATGGCGACCCGCGCGTGAACGACCTCGTCGTGCGCGGCATGCATCCCGACGTCGTCGAGTTCGAGCCCGAGGGCAACCAGATCCTCGTCGCCCAGGCCGACGCCATCATCCGCGAAGCCCACCGCGCTCCGATCGAAGCCGAGCGCAAGGTCGTCGCACTGTTCGAGGCCGACCGGCTCAACGACGCGTCGTCGAACAAGCTGCTCAAGACGATCGAGGAGCCGCCCGCCCGCACCACGATCGTGCTCGTCACGTCGTCACCGGACGAGCTCCTCGAGACCGTGCGTTCGCGGTGCCAGCGGGTCGACCTGGCGCCGCTGGCCGAGGCGGCGTTGCGCGACGCGCTCGTCCGTGAGGGCGCGAATCCCGAGTCGGCGGAGCTCGCGGCCCGCCTCGGCGGCGGCCGGCTCGACCGAGGACGGGCCATGCTCGGCGTGCTCGGCGACGTGCGCCGCGCGTTCGTGACCGTCGCCGCGCAGGTCGACGGGACGGGCGGCTCCATGATGCGCGGCGCCGACGACATCAGCGAGGCGATGCAGGTGGCCGTCGCCAACCTGGAGGCCCACCAGGCGACCGAGGCCGACGCGCTGATGGCGGACCTCGAGCGCGCCGGCTACCCCGATCGGTCGCGCACCGCGTTGCTGAAGCGGCAAGCGGAACGCCACCGGCGCGAGCATCGCCGCGCCCGGCGCGACCTCATCGTCGAGGGCATCACCGCGCTCGAATCCGTGTATCGCGACGCGCTGGCCGGTCCGGAAGCTCCAGGCGTGAACACCGACCAGCCCGTCCTCGCGATCTCAGCGCGTTCGTGCGCAGCGGCGATCGACGCGTGCAGAGAGGCCCGCGACGCGTTCGAGTTCAACCCGAACGAGAGCCTGCTGCTCGAACGACTGCTGACGCATCTCCCCGCGGCCGCGGCTACCTGAGACCGAGCCGCCGCGCACAGCCCCACGCCCCGAGCCCGACCTGGGCGCGGATGCGCTCGGCGACGACGATCTGCTGCTCGCGAGTCGCCATGCCGGCGTTGGGCGCGAACTCGAGCCCACCGAACCCGGTCCACGCGCTGTTCGCGAACCCGACACCGCCCGAGTACGTCGATCCCCGCATGGACCAGTTGCCCTGCGTTTCACATGCTGCGATCGCATCCCACACGGAGCCCCGCTGGGCCTCGGCGGCTGCGTTGGCAGCGACGGCGTTCTCCCAGGCGGCGGCTGCGTTGGCAGCGACGGCGTTCTCCCAGGCAGCGACGGCGAAGCGCTGCTCGGCCTGAGACCGGGCGGCAGCCTCGAGGGCGGGGTCGGTGGCTGCGCGCCGGGGTGCCTTGCGGGGCTCGGGGGTGGCGCCGCTGGTGACGGTCGAGAGCACGACCGTGGCCCCGAGGGCGATCACGGCACCGGCGGCGACAGCCGCCCCGAGACGGACGCGCAACGGTCGTTTCCACCGCAAGGGGCTCTCCTGACGACAGGGCGCGCGGGAGGAACCGCGCCAATTGTCCGGGGATGCACCTTTACCCGCATCGGGGGCCGGCGAAACGCCCAATTCGGACGTATTGCCTCCGGCAGGCAGCAGAACGCTCGGCCGTAGACTGCGCAGCCGCGCCGGGATAGCTCAGTCGGTAGAGCAGCTCACTCGTAATGAGCAGGTCAGGGGTTCGAGTCCCCTTCCCGGCTCCAGGGCGTCAGGCGGGAGCGACATGGGGTTGCAGCGG
>DASPWW010000075.1:0-14806 GCA_035637595.1 Solirubrobacterales bacterium
CTGCACGAGTTCGAGGGCGGCCCGCAGGTCGACGGCTTTCGGGTCGGCGACGAGGTCGCACCCGGCATCGTGGCCCACGAGATGGGGGCGATCTGCCCCGACGACACGGCGCTTCACGTCGCCGCGGGCGACGGCCTGCTCGCGTTCGCGGACGCCGTGATCCATTACGGGGGCGAGTTGATGTTCGTCCCCGACGCCCTGATGGACGACCCGCCGGTGGTCAAGCGGGGCGTGGTCGAGTCGCTGCGGCGCCTCTGCGAGCTCGATTTCGGGGCCGTGACGTTCGCGCACGGCGAGCCGCTGCCACAGGGCGGCAAGCGGGCGCTCGAGGAATTCATGGCGCGGTTTGCCTGATACCCCCGGGGCGTATACTGGGGCCGCGATGGCGTCGAACGGCTCGGCAAAAGCGCGCGGCTACGTGGACGACAAGCAGGCCCTGCTTCGTCGCCTGGCGCGGATCGAGGGGCAGGTGCGCGGGGTCCGCGGAATGGTCGAGGACGAGGCGTACTGCATCGACGTCATCACCCAGCTCTCGGCGATCACGAGCGCGCTCGACGGCGTGGCGCTCAAGCTGCTCGAGGACCACACCACCCACTGCGTGCGTGACGCGATCGAACGCGGCGGCGGCGAGGCCGACGAGAAGCTCGACGAGGTGATCGCCGCCGTGCAGCGCTTCGCGCGGACGCGCTAGGACGATGGAGGCCGCGACCGCACCGCCCAGCAGCGCCCCGGCCGCCGCCGTCGAGCCACCGCCGGTCGTACCGCTGCCGCGCGCCGTGCAGACGGCGCGCTTCCTGGTCCGCCCCGTCGCCTTCTTCGAGGGCTGGCGCCGCAAGCTCGGGGAGACGTTCGCCGCCCGCCTGATCGGCCCCGGCGACGTCGTCTTCATCTCCGACCCCGCGTCGCTCAAGCGCCTGTTCTCGGCCGATCGCGTCAACACGATCGCCCCCGGTCGCAACATCGCCCTGCGGCCGCTGCTCGGATCGCGCTCGCTGCTGCTCCAGGAAGACGAGGAGCACATGCGGCGCCGCAAGCTGATGCTGCCGCCGTTCCACGGCGAGCGGATGCGGGCCTACGAGTCGATGATCGCCGAGGTGACCGAGGCCGCGATCGCCGATTGGCCGATCGGAGCTCCCTTCCCCCTTCACCCCAGCATGCAGGCGATCACCCTCGAGGTGATCATGCGCGCGGTGTTCGGAGTCTCCGACCCGACCAGGCGTGACCAGCTACGTGAGGGCCTCGTCGCGATTCTGGGCGAGTCGGCCTCGCCGGCTGCGATCGGCCTCGTCATGCCCGGCGTGCGCCGGCTTCCCCATTACCGCGCCTTCGCGCGCCGCGTCGCGCGAACCGACGAGCTGCTGGCGACCGAGATCGCCGAACGCCGCAGCGATCCCGAGATCGCCGAGCGCGAGGACATCCTCTCGATGCTGATCGCGGCGCGCTTCGACGACGGTTCGGCGATGGACGATGGCGAGCTGCGCGACCAGTTGATGACGCTGCTGCTCGCCGGCCACGAGACCACCGCCACCGGGCTCGCGTGGACCTTCGACCTCCTGCTTCACTCCCCGCCGGCGCTGGGGCGGCTGCTCGCCGATATCGAGGCCGGGCAATCCGAATACCTCGACGCCGTGATCACCGAGTCGCTGCGGCTGCGGCCCGTGGTCCCGTTCACCGGGCGGCTGCTGCGCGAGCCCGCGACGCTCGGCGGCTTCGAGCTCGATGCCGACCAGGTGGTTCTGGCGGCGATCTACATGGCGCACACCAATGCCGAGACCTATCCCGACCCGTTCGCATTTCGCCCCGAGCGCTTCCTCGCCGAGGGGCCCGACACCTACTCGTGGATCCCGTTCGGCGGCGGGACGCGGCGCTGCATCGGGGCCGCCTTCGCGCAGATGGAGATGCAGGTCGCGGTGCGCACGATCCTGGGCTCGGTGCGGCTCGAGCCCGCCGATCCGCAGGCGGAGTGGATGACGCGCCGCAACGTCACGCTGTCGCCGCGAAACGGCACGCGTGTGATCGTCTCCGAGCGCCTCTAGCCGCGCAGCGACTCGAGGCGCTCGAAAACCTCGGGCACATGGCGTAGATAGGTGCGGTGGTCGAACGTGGCGTCGAGGTCCAGGTCGAGCTCCGGGGTGGCGCGCTCGATCAGCTCGCGCAGGCCGGTCTCTTCGTCCCAGGCGCGCTGGGCGTTCTCCTGGACGAGTCGGTAGGCCTCGTCGCGGCTCATCCCCAGCTCGACGAGCGCCGTGAGCACACGCTGGCTGTGCAGGGCGCCGTGTGTCAGCTCGAGGTTCTCGAGCATGCGGTCGGGGTAGACGGTCATCTCCCGCGCGACCCGCGCTGCGATGTGCTGCATGTAGTCGAGCAGGATCGTCGCGTCGGGCAGGACGACGCGCTCGGCGCTCGAGTGCGAGATGTCGCGCTCGTGCCACAGCGCGACGTTCTCGACCGCGGCTTGCGAGTAGCCGCGCAGCACCCGCGCCAGGCCGCAGATGCGCTCCGAGAGGATCGGGTTCCGCTTGTGGGGCATAGCCGAGGAGCCCTTCTGGCCGGCGGCGAACGGCTCCTCGACCTCGCGCACCTCGGTGCGCTGCAGGTTGCGGACCTCGGTTGCGAAGCGCTCCAGCCCCGCGCCCGCCAGCGCGATCGCCTGGACGAGCTCGGCGTGGCGGTCGCGCGGAACGATCTGCGTCGAGATCTCCTCGGCGCGCAGGTCGAGCGCCTCCGTGACCCGACGTTCGATCGACGGCGGAACCGAGGCGTAGGTGCCGACCGCACCCGACAGCTTGCCGACGGCGGCCTGTTCGAAGCCGCGGCGCAGCCGCTCGAGGTTGCGGTGGGCCTCGAACGCGAATCCGGCGAGCCTGAGCCCGAAGGTCGTCGGCTCGGCGTGGATCCCGTGCGTCCGTCCCACGGTCGGGGTATCTCGATGCTCGAGCGCCCGCGCGACGAGCGCGTCGCGGAACGCCGTCGCCCCGCCGGCGATGATCCGACCGGCCTCGCTCAGCTGGACGGCGAGGCCGGTGTCGAGGACGTCCGACGAGGTGAGCCCATAGTGGATCCAGCGGCCCTCCTCTCCGATCGAGCGCGCGACGACGTCGACGAACGCGGCGACGTCGTGGCCGGTGGTGCGCTCACGCTCCGCGACCGCCTCGACGCTGAACGAGGCACGCTCGCGGCAGGCGCGCGCCGCGTCCTCGGGCACGACGCCCTCGGCGGCCCAGGCGTCGGTGGCGGCCAACTCGACGGCCAGCCATGCCTCCATTCGCCGCTGATCGGTCCACACGGAGCCGATCTCGTTGCGCGTGTAGCGATCTATCACGCGCTGATTATCCGCGCGGCGAGCAGGCCGGCGTTGCGCGCTCCGTCGATCGCCACGCAGGCGACCGGTACGCCGGAGGGCATCTGGACCGCCGAGAGCAGGGCGTCGAGCCCGCCCAGCGACTTGCCCGAAAGCGGCACCCCGATCACGGGCAGGTCGGTGTGCGCCGCCGCCACACCCGGCAGCGCGGCCGACATCCCGGCGCCGGCGATGATCACCCGCAGACCGCGCATCCTCGCCGCCTGGCAGTACTCGCGAACCTTTTCGGGATCGCGATGGGCGCTCATCACCCTGACCTCGTAGCGGATCTCGGCCTCCTGGAGCGACTGGCCGGCGGGCCGCATCCTCTCCTTGTCGTTCTCCGAGCCCATGATGATCCCGACGAGGGGGGCATCGACGTTGATCTCCTCGAACGCCTCCTCGACCGCGACCATCGTCTGAGGGGCGGCCGACTCGGCGTCCTCCTCATCCGGAGAGCGCCCGGGGTCCTGTATCTCCATCCGTCCTTCCTCTCCGATCCGGCTACCCGCCGGCCGCGACCCGCTCGACGGCGCGGGCGGCGATGTCGGTGCGCATTTGCATTCCGTCGAACTCCACCCGCCCGGCAGCATCGTAAGCGCGGCGGCGGGCGTCATCGGGCGTCGGGCCGAGGCCGGTGACGTTGAGAACCCGGCCCCCGGCCGTCACGATCTCGCCGTCGCTGCGCGCCGTCCCCGCGTGCGTCAGCTCGACGTCCTCGACCGATGCCGCGTCGTCGAGGCCGCGGATCACGTCGCCCTTCGACGACGAGGCGGGATACCCGGCCGACGCCAGCACCACGGTGACGGCCCAGTGGTCTGAGAAGTCGGCGCTCGCGGCGCCGAGCCCACCCGGCTCACCGGCGGCTTCGAAGAGCTCCAGCAGGTCGGAGCCCAGCCGCGGCAGCACGGCCTGCGTCTCGGGGTCTCCGAAGCGGCAGTTGTACTCGAGCACCTTGGGTCCCTCCGCGGTGATCATCAGGCCGGCGTAGAGCACGCCGTGGTAGGGCGTGCCCCGGCGCCGCAGAGCATCGACGATCGGCCGGTGGACGAGGTCGGCGATCGCATCGACGCGTTCGGAGTCGAACTCGGGGACGGGCGAGTAGCTGCCCATGCCACCCGTGTTCGGGCCCCGATCGCCATCTCCGATCCGCTTGTAGTCCTGGGCGGGAGCCAGTGGAACGACGTTCTCGCCGTCGCACAGCGCCAGCAGCGAGAGCTCGTCCCCGTCCAGGTGCTCCTCGAGGATGACCGGCATCTCGCCGAAGCGTCGCTCGACGAAGAAGACCTCGAGGGCATCCCTGGCTTCGGCCTCGGTTGGGCAGATGATCACCCCCTTGCCCGCCGCGAGCCCGTCCGCTTTGAGGACCGCCGGATAGGAGGTGCCGGCGAGGAGCTCGAGCGCCTCGTCTCGGGTTCGAAGCACGACATGCGAGGCCGTCGGCACGCCGGCTTCGGCCATCAGCTCCTTGGCGTGCAGCTTCGAGCCCTCGAGCCGCGCGGCGGCCGCCGAGGGCCCGAACGCGCCGATCCCCGCCTCGCCGAGCGCGTCGACGAGGCCGGCGACGAGCGGCGCCTCGGGGCCGACTACGACGAGGTCGACGGCCTCCGCCTGCGCCGCCGCGACCAGGGCGGCGACGTCTTCGGCGCCGGCGTCGAGGCAGCGCGCGTCGGCCGCGATCCCGGCGTTGCCGGGCGCGCACAGGAGCTCGGGCGCCTGCGGCGAGCGCGCCAGCGCCCGGACGATCGCATGCTCCCGGCCCCCGCCTCCAACGACGAGGACCTTCATGGGGCCCCGATCACAGCCCGCTCGCGAACTCCTCGGCCGGAATCGCGGTCAATGTCTGGTTGGAGGTCGTGCCTCGCGAGCCGAGCTCGACCGAGACCTTGGCCATCGTCTGCTCGTCGGGCGCCTCGACGACGCTGATGAAGTCGTACTGACCTAGCGTCGCCCACTGGTTCAGCACCTTGACGCCGAGCTGCTCGACCTCCTTGTTTACCTCGGCGACGCGGGCGGGGTTGTTCTTGAGCGTCTTGACCCCCTCCGCGGTGAGGTTGGTGAGCATGATGAACTGTGGCATCTCCCCTCCTTTTTGTAGCCTCGCCCCGGAGCCTACCTGTGCCCGGCCATCGTTTCTTCGCCGTCAGTTTGTCCGGTTAGGCATCGGGTAGCCGAGTTGTCATGGGGAGGCTTACTCCAGTCGACCTGAAGCCCTGGATGCTTCCGTTGCTCGCGGTCGCGATCAGCGTCCCGATCGTCGTCGCGTTCGCGCTGGCCGGGCCCGGCGCAGGGACCGCCGCGGGGGCGCTTGTCGCCGCCGCGATCGTCGTGATCGCGGCGCGCTCGCGCTTCGACGAGGAGATCGAGGTCGCCGCCGCGCCCCCGGGTGAGAGCGGCGTGCTCGTCGTCGCCACGGCGCCGATCGAGGGGGCTGCCGCGGTGGAAGCGGTTGCGTCGGCACGCTCCAGGGAGGGGGGCGACGAGGCGAGCGTGCTGGTCGTCGCCCCGGCTCTCAACACCACCGTCTCGCACTGGCTTTCGGATCTGAGGAGGGCGCGGCTCGAGGCGCAGGAGCGGCTCGCGGTCTCGCTCGCGGTGCTCACGACCGCCGGAATCGAGGCGCGCGGCAGCGTCGGGGACACCGATCCGCTGCAGGCGACCGAGGACGCGCTGCGGTCGTTTGCTGCCGGAGAGGTCGTCTTCGTCACCCGCCCCGGCTCCGACGAGCGCGTGGTGAGGGAAGTGAGGCGGCGCCTCGACCGCCGCGTCGCGCAGGTGGACGGCGCCGAGCCGGCGGCGCGGCGCGCCAGCGCTCAGCCCGCCGGGTCGTGAGCGACGCCGAGTACCGGCGCAAGCGCGACTTTGGCCGCACCCCCGAGCCCAAGGGCTCGCGGTCGAAGAAGCGCGAAGGGCGCTGGCCGCTGTTCGTGATCCAGCAGCACGCCGCGACCAGCATGCACTTCGACTTCCGGCTCGAGGCCGAGGGGGCTCTGAAGTCATGGGCTGTTCCCAAGGGGCCGTCGACGGACCCGCGCGACAAGCGGCTCGCGATGCCGACCGAAGACCACCCGCTGGAGTACGTGGACTTCGAGGGCGTGATCCCCGAGGGCGAGTACGGTGCTGGGCCGGTGATCGTCTGGGACCGGGGCGTCTATGAGAACCGCTCGGTCGACAAGCGCGGCCGCGAGATCACCGTGTCGAGGGCCATCGAGCTCGGGTCGGTGAAGGTCTACCTGCACGGTCAGAAGATCAGCGGCGGCTTCGCGTTGGTGCGCATGGGCCGCAAGCCAGGTGAGCGCGAGAGCTGGCTGCTCGTCAAGGAGCGCGACGCGGAAGCCGATGCCCGGCGCAAGCCGGTCAGCAGCCAGCCCGAGTCGGTGGTCAGCGGCCGGACGATCAAGGAATTGCTAATCGAGAAGGGGAGCTAGACCTATCCGGCCGCGAGGCGTAGCGGCTGACCGGTCGCGGCGATAGCCGCACAGAAACTGCGACGGCCCGCCGAAGCGGGCCGTGGATTGCAGCCGGGGAGCGACCCCGGGTCCCGATGCCACCGGTAGGTTTCGAAGATAACAGGCCGGCGAGCGGCCGCTGCCAACGCCCGGCGCCAAGCCCGACGCGAGGCTTCACGACCTCGTTTGACTTGAAGCCACGCCCGTGCCGGATGCGACCTTCCCGACGAGTTCGCCCAACGCGGAGACCGTGCGGTCCCAGCGCAGCCGGTCGCGCAGCTCCAGAGCGCCGCGGGTGAGCTCGCCGCGCAGGTCGTCGTCGGCGAGGCGCTCGATCGCGGCGGCGAGCTCGCCGAGGTCGGGCTCGAACGCGGGGATGCCGGACTTCGCCTCTCCCGCCGGGAGCCCCCGCACGAGCAAACCGTTCGCGCCGTCTGTGACGAGCTCGTTCATCGGCGGGTTGTCGTTGGTTACGATCGGCATCCCGAACGCGGTCGCCTCGTAGAGGTGCAGCCCCAGCCCCTCCCAGCGGCTCGGGGCGAGGCAGACATCACAGCCGGCGAACAACCGGTGGTATTCGGGCGTCGGGAGGTCCTCGGAGACCACCTCGATGCGATCGTCGCGCCGCGCCATGCGGCGGACCTTGCGGCTCCCGCGCGGCACCTGGGCCTTGAAGATCAGCCGCAGCCGCGGGTCGCGGGTGGCGCGAAACGCCCTCAGGACCGCCTCGAACGGCTTGCGGGCGCTCATGAAGCCACCGGGATAGAAGACCCGAACCAGGTCAGGATCGCGCTCCGCCTCCACCGCCAGCAGCTCGGGGTGACAGCCCCACGGGATCAGCGGGCTCTCGACGCCGAAGCCCGCGTAGCGTGCGCGCTCGGCGCGGGTGAGCGAGTAGATGACGTCCATCGCATCGGTGGCCGGCCCGACGTGCTCGGGCGAGTACGCCTCCCACACGAACCGCCCCACGGTCCGCACACCGGAGCGGCGCAGCCGCGCGATCTCGTCGAGCTGGTAGTTCTGGTCGAAGAAGACGACATCGGGTGAGTTGTCCTCGGCCCAGCGCTCATACTCGGCCCAGGGGACCTCGTACGCCGACGCGGCGGTGACGGCGGGCTGGTCCCAGACTCCCTCGCGGTCGACGAACGCCGGCCTCAGGTTCGAGGCCCGGGTGGGGCGGGCGAGCACGAACGTCTCGTGTCCGAGCTCGTCGAACGCCGAGCGCAGCTGGCGCGCGACGACGCCCTGACCGCGGTTGAACCAGTAGGCGACGATGCCGATCCGCATCGCGGCCAGTATCCCAGCGCGGCTACCGCTTCCTCTTCTTCTTGACCCTCCAGCCGTCGCTGGCAGGCGTCGGGTCGACGTTGCCCGCCGCGTCCATGGCGCGAACCTGGAAGGTGTGCTTGCCCTTGTCCACCTTCACGGTCACCGGCGAGTTGCAAGGGCCGAAGCCGAAGTCATCGTCCAACCTGCACTCGAAGGTTGAGGCGGGCTCATTCGACGTCACCTCGAAGGTTGCCGACTTCTTCTTGGTCTTGTCCGGCGGACCGCTTGCGATCGTCGTCTCGGGCGGGTCGGCGTCCGACGGTGACGGTTGCTCTGGACACGAGCCGTGTGTCGATGCGTCGCTCGGGCACTGGTCCTGGGTCTCGTCGCCGAACCCGTCCGCGTCGGCGTCCGGCTCCACGTCGGCGTTGAAGAGGTACTCGCTGTCGGCCACCGGGCTTCCCGCGTCAGTGGAGCCATCGGAGAGGATGGGGACCCAACGCAGTACCGCGGCCCCCGAGCCGCCGACCTCGCTTACGTCCATACAGCAGTTGTCGTAGAGATGGATGCCCGCGAACTCGCCCGCGGCGATCGGAAGCCGGGTCTCGAACACGTGGCTCACGGGGGTGCTCGTGACGTTCGGGGGGTCCGCGACGGAACTCGATCGCACCGCGGTGAACGTGGTGCCGGAGACCTGGCGCAGGACGGTGAGGGCCATCGGGCCGAAGTCGCCACTGAACGTCTGCCGCACGCGCCAGCGGACGATCACCCCATCGACAGGCGCGGTCACCTGCCGTCCGGGGAGGACGGTTTGAGTAAACGTGCACGTCGACGGAGGAGGGGTGACGCTGCAGACGGTGCCGGCGTTCGGGGTGACCGTCAGGTCGCTGCCGAGTGTTGTAGCGGCTGGGGCGCGCGCGGGGAAGACCAGCAGCAGCGCGCCAGCAAGCGCGATCGCCGCTGCTGCGACCGCGGCGGGGGGGCTCATGAGCCCGGTCGCGTCATCCCCTGACGTCATCCACCGGAGTGAAGCAAACGGCGCGGTCACGGGCGCCGGTACCCGCCGCTCCAATCAGCAGGTGTCGGGCTCGCCGGAGGCGGAGCGCCACGCGCTCGCCATCGAGAAGCTGACCTCGACCCGGGCGGGCCCCGTGTCGGGGACGCGCACCGTGGTCCACTTGCCGTGCCGGCCAACACAGCCGTGATCGCCCGCGATCTCCCAGAACGGCGAGCTGCGAACGAGGACGCGGAAGGTGCCGGGGCGCTCGACGTCGAGCGTGAACGAGTCCGTGCTCAGCGAGCGCAGCCTGGCGCTGGCGCCGTCGAGACCGCGCACCAGCGGGCGTGAATCGGTGAACTCGTAGACCCGCCAGTGCTCCGACGTCCACACCGGCTGGAGATAGTGGGGCTCGCGCAGGATCAGCTTGCGCTCGGCGGCGGCGAACTCGTGGATCGGGGCATCGGCGAGCGCCACGTAGCGGACCCCGTTGCGGTGCAGCCAGTCGCGGTAGCGGCGGTTGGTGAGCCGGCCCTCGTAGAAGAGCGAGCTGCGCGTACGGTCGAGCTGGCGCAGCCAGCCGCGCGCGAGCTCGAAGTCAGGCGCGAGGTAGGCGGATTCCCAGCTGTTGAGCGTCGTCGGCACCTCGATCCGGGCCCGGGCGCCTCCGTGGTCGCGCAGCCAGGCGGCCAGCGGCGCGTAGTACTCGGCCTGGGTGGATCCGTCGCCGGCGCTCTGGATCAGCTCGCGGACGGCGGGGAACCCCTGCCAGTAGACGCCGCTGAGCAGCACCAGCGCGACCACCGCCGCCGGAACGCGGGACCGGTGCGCGAGCAGGATCGCGAGCAGCACCGGCCCGCCGAACAGCGACACGAGCCGCACCGCGTTGTCGCCGAGCGGATTGGGGATCAGCCACACCAGGGTGGTAGCGACGAGATACGCCACGACGGTGAGCTGGAAGCGGCGCTCCTCGCGCAGGTCGCGCGTCAGGTACAGCGCTCCGAAGCACCACAGCGGCACCGAGACGAACGACTGGGCCGAGAACGGCTGCTCGCTCTGCTCAGGAAAGACGAGGTTGAGCAGCAGGACGGGGATCGTCGCCACCGCGGCGACGGCCAGCGCCGCTCCGTTCGGACGCCCGCGGCGGATCGCGAGCGCGGCCCCCGCGACCCCGCCCAGGAACACCGCGGCGACCGGGCTCGACAGCGCGCAGCCGGCGGCGGCAGCGACGGCGAGCTTGCCGCGACCGCACTGAAGCGCCCGCAGGCTGGCGAGCGCGAACACCACGCCGAGCGAGTAGGTGATGTTCCCGTTGGCGAGCATCGTCGCCGCGCCGGCGCCGTACCACAGCGTCGCCCAGCGGGCGCGCTCTCCCCAGCGCGCGCGCACGATGCGGTCGAACAGGTAGGCGGACGAGACCACCGACAGCGCGCCGACGAGCTGCGGGCCCAGCAGCGCGGCGAGCGGCGGGAACAGCACGCTGTAGGTGAGGGTGTAATGGCCCTGGTACCAGCTCCCGTTCCAGAGCGTGAATCCGTCGCGCTCGAAGAGCTCGGCTCGGAACGTCTGCGCCGCGAGGTCGCGAACGTGGGGGTCCCAGACGAGCAGAACGGCGGCGAGCGCCGCGCTGAGCGCGACAGCGGGCAGCCAGCCTGGCACGCCGCCCCCGAACCCGGGCACGCGTGCGCCCGCCGCCGCGAAGGCGGGATCGGCAGCGCCTCTGTCGGATCGCCGGGGGACGGCCATGGAGAATCGGACGGCACGCCGGGAGGGCGAGCCACGGCATTATGTACAGCGGCGCGGAGGCGGCGTTGCCACGCCGTTATTTCCGCTTCTTCTTCTTGACCTTCCAGGAATCCGTTGCGGGGGAGCCGTCGACGTTGCCGGCGGCGTCGCGGGCGCGGACTTCGAAGCTGTGCTTGCCCTTCTTGACCTTCAGGGTGTCGGGTGAGGTGCAGGGCGCGAACGCGCCGCCGTCGAGACCGCACTCGAACGTTGCCCCCGACTCGCTCGAGCTGAATTCGAACGTCGCGGTCTTCTTCTTGGTCTTGTCCTTGGGGCGTTTGGTGATCGTGGTGTCGGGCGGATTGGTGTCGCCTGCCGGTGGGTTACAGGACGAGACGTCGGCGTCCTGGGTCTCGTCGCCGAATCCGTCGGAGTCGCAGTCGGGCTCGACGTCGGCGTTCACGAGGACCTCGGAACCGTCGGTGGCCGTGAGGTCGGGCACGCGTGTCTCTGCGTTGGCGAGCGGCGGCTGCCAGCGCACGAACGTCGTACCCGGCATCGGGTCGGCCACCGGGTCGGTCAAGACGAGGAAGTTGCCGAGAGGGACCGCGCCACCCGATACGTCGAGCGCGATCTGATCGCCCGGTGCAATCGGCTGCTGGGTCGGATAGGTCCGCGTCGTCACTGTCACGTCGGAAAACGGCTGGACGGCGCTCTTGCTGATGCCGGAATACACGCCGCCCGGTCCCGGTCGTATGACGCTGAGCCGCAGATCGACGGAACCTCCGCTCGCACCGGCGCGCACACGCCACCGGACGACAACGCCTTGGACCGGGGACGTGAGCTGACTGCCGGGAAGCGTCGAGTTCGTGATCGTGCAGTCGACGGCGCATGCCGAGTCCGGCGGGTCCGGCGCCAGGTCGCTCCCGATCGTCACCGCGGCTCCGGCGGTGCCCGCGCTCGCGAGCAGCGCCCCCGCCCAGACTCCCGCCGCGATTAGCACCCTGCCTCTCACTCGGCACGCACGGTAGCGGCGCAGGCGACGTGGCGCAAGCGGCTACTTGCGCCGCTTCTTCTTCCTCGTTGAGCGCTATCCCGTCGGCGTAGGCGAAGTCGCTCCGCCGGGCCGGCGGCTACTTCTTCTTCTTGACCTTCCAGGACTCGCTCGCTGGTCCGCGAGGCGACGTAGGCCGAGGCGCCGGCGCTGACCCAGAAGGCAGGCACCGCGGGCTGCGTCTCTCGGAAACGGGGACCAGCGGATCCTGCCAGGACGGGGCTAGCTCGCCGTCCCGCACCCGTGAAGTTCAGCCGGCACGCGAAGAACCGCATCCGGCTACTCGGCTTCAGACTTGCCGATGTCGAGGCGGTCGTCTCCGGGGAGCCGGGCGCGCTCGACGAGAAGGGCAACCTGATCTACAGCGGCGAGGTCAGCGGGATCCCGGTCCACGTCGTGGTTGCGGCCGACGACCCGAGCTTCATAATCACAGTGCATCCAAAGGAGACGCGATGAGGGCTCAGTACGACAGCACCGCGAACGCGATCTCGATCGATCTCGAGGTCGTCGACCACTGGGACGGTGGAGTTGAGGTCCACGAGCGCGGACATGTGGCGCTCGTCGGCGGCTCTCCGG
The DNA here is from genome assembly GCA_035637595.1 of Solirubrobacterales bacterium. GTDB lineage: Bacteria > Actinomycetota > Thermoleophilia > Solirubrobacterales > 70-9 > DASPWW01. Next base: position 12,411 of record DASPWW010000075.1, read on the forward strand.
TCAACATCGAGGTTCTCTACCCCGATCTCGGGCTCGAGGCGCCGCTGCACGCAATCGCGGATCGTTACGGTCTCGACGAGAAGGCGCTGCTCGCCGCCGCCCGCGCGGCCGTGTCCGCGGCCGACCGGCCCGTGTCGATCGAAGTTCTCGCCAAGCAGACCGCCTGAGAACAGCGTCGGCGACCGCCGGCCACGCCAGTCCGTGCGGGAACGCGGTCGGATGCCCCTACGCCGCCTCGGCGATCCTCGCCCCGGCCTTCTCGAAGACCAACTCGCCGCCCTCGGCGTCGACGCGCACGACGTCGCCCTCGCCGAACTCGCCCTCGAGGATGCGCAGCGCGAGCTTGTCGATGAGCTGGCGCTGGATCACGCGGCGCAACGGCCGCGCGCCGTAGGTCGGGTCGTATCCGAGGTTGCCCAGCAGGGTGCGGGCGTCGTCGGTCAGCTCGACCTCGATCCCCTTCTCCTCGACGCGGCGGGCCAGGTGCGCGACCTGGAGGTCGACGATCCGCGAGATGTCGTCGCGGGTCAGGCGGTGGAAGATCACCGTCTCGTCGACGCGGTTGAGGAACTCGGGCTTGAATGTCGCCGCCAGGACCTCCTCGATCTGCTCGCGCATCTTCTCCTCGTCGGCCTCGGAGACGATGTACTGCGAGCCGACGTTCGAGGTCATGATCAAGACGGTGTTGGTGAAGGCCACGGTGCGCCCCTTGCCGTCGGTCAGCCGCCCGTCGTCCATGATCTGAAGCAGGACGTTGAAGACGTCGGCGTGGGCCTTCTCGATCTCGTCGAGCAGGATCACCGCGTAGGGGCGGCGGCGGACGGCCTCGGTGAGCTGGCCGCCCTCCTCGTAGCCGACGTAGCCGGGCGGGGCGCCGATCAGCCGCGCCACGGTGTGCTTCTCCATGTACTCCGACATGTCGATGCGGACCATCGCCTGCTCGGAGTCGAACATGAACTCGGCCAGCGCCCGCGCCAGCTCGGTCTTGCCCACCCCGGTCGGGCCCAGGAACAGGAAGCTGCCGATCGGGCGGTTGGGGTCGGCGAGCCCGGCGCGCGAGCGCCGCAGCGCGTTGGACACCGCCTCGACGGCCTCGTCCTGGCCGACGACGCGCTCGTGGAGGCGCTCCTCCATGTGGATGAGCTTCTCGACCTCGCCCTCCATCAGGCGGGACACGGGGATCCCGGTCCACTTGGCGACCACCTGGGCGACGTCCTCCTCGGTGACCTCCTCGGTCAGCATCGAGCCGCCGTCGCGGTGCAGCTCGGCGAGCCGCGCGTCCTGGTCGGCGACGACCTTTTCGAGCTCCGGGATGCGGCCGTAGCGCAGCTCGGCGGCGCGCTCGAGGTCGGCGTCCCGCTCGGCGCGCTCCAGCTCGCGGTTGGCCTCCTCGAGCTCCGACTTGGCCTGCTTGATCGCCTCGATCGCACCCTTCTCGGTCTGCCAGCGCGCCTTCATCTCCGACGACCGCTCGCCCAGTTCGGCCAGCTCCGACTCGATCGCCTCGAGTCGGGCCCTCGACGCCTCGTCCTTCTCCTTCGACAGCGCCTGGCGCTCGATCTCGAGCTGCTGGATGCGGCGCTCCACTTCGTCGATCTCGGTCGGCATCGAGTCGATCTCGATCTTCAGGCGCGAGGCGGCCTCGTCGATCAGGTCGATCGCCTTGTCGGGGAGAAAGCGGTCGGCGATGTAGCGCGCCGAGAGGGTGGCGGCGGCGACCAGGGCGTTGTCCTGGATGCGGACCCCGTGGTGGACCTCATAGCGCTCCTTCAGCCCGCGGAGGATCGCGATCGTGGACTCGACGTCGGGCTCACCGACGTAGATCGGCTGGAAGCGGCGCTCGAGCGCCGCGTCCTTCTCGATGTGCTTGCGGTACTCGTCGAGCGTGGTCGCGCCGACCGCACGCAGCTCACCCCGCGCCAGCATCGGCTTCAGCAGATTGGAGGCGTCGACCGCGCCCTCGGCGGCGCCGGCGCCGACGATCGTGTGGAGCTCGTCCATGAAGAGGACGATCTGGCCCTCCGACGCCTGGATCTCCTTGAGGACCGCCTTGAGGCGCTCCTCGAACTCGCCGCGATACTTCGAGCCGGCGAGCAGCGCGCCGATGTCGAGCGCGATCACGCGGCGGTCGCGCAGCGACTCGGGCACGTCGCCGGAGACGATGCGCTGGGCGAGGCCCTCGACGATGGCGGTCTTGCCGACGCCGGGCTCACCGATCAGCGCCGGGTTGTTCTTGGTGCGGCGCGAGAGGATCTCGATCGTCTGCTCGATCTCGTCAGCGCGGCCGATCACCGGGTCGAGCTTGCCCTCGCGGGCCATCTCGGTCAGGTCGCGGCCGAACTCGTCGAGCGTCGGCGTGTTGGTCGTCCGGCGCGCTCCACCCCCGGGCTCGACAC
>DASPWW010000076.1:0-3865 GCA_035637595.1 Solirubrobacterales bacterium
AGCGCCACCAGCGGCAGCTCGTCGATCGCCAGCGGCACCTCCGCGGCGTGAACCCTGGTCGCCCGGAGGGGGCCATGGCGGACATCGAGCGCGCCACGGGGCTCGATCCCGGCCGCGGCGTCCTCCTCCACTCGGATCGCGGCGTCCATGCGGTGGAGGATCCCGAGCAACCCGATGCGAGTTGGGTTGAGGCCCACGTCGACGAGCCGGACCCGGCTGCCGGGAACGAGCGCGGCGGCGACCGCGAGGAACGCCGCCGAGGAGAAGTCGCCGGGTACCGCGAACCGACCCGGCTCGAGCCGCTCGGCCGGCTGAACCGTGATCCGTCGAGCCGGGCCGCCGATCGTGGGTATCGTGCGCAGCTCCTCGGAGGTCAGCGCGGCGCCCGCGGCCACGAGCATGCGCTCTGTGTGATCGCGTGTCTGCGCCGGTTCCGTCACCTGCGTCTCGCCGTCCGCCAGCAGGCCCGCGACCAGCACGCAGGACTTCACCTGGGCGCTCGCCACCGGCATCCGGTACGAGGTCGCGCGCAGCGCTGCACCGCCGACGCGAAGCGGCGGCAGCCTGCCGTCGCGGCACTCGACGGTTGCCCCCATCGCGCGCAGGGGCTCGGCCACCCGATCGACCGGGCGGCGGCGAATCGAATCGTCGCCGTCGAGAACCCAGACGCCGTCGCCCTGACCCGCCAGCCAGCCGGGCAGGATGCGAAGCAGGGTGCCGGCATTTCGCACGTCGATCGCGCTCGGCTCCTCCCCCGACGCGAATCGTTCCCCGGGACCCCGGAGCCCGATCCCCGTCACGCGCACGTCGATGCCACCGGATGCGCTCGCCGGACCGCCCTCCTCGATTGCCGCGCCAAGGGAGCGGAGGGCAGCGAGTGTCGCCCGCGTGTCCTCCGCTTCGAGATAGCCCGCGATCTCTGTCTCCCTCTCTCCCATCGCGGCGATCAGCGCCGCGCGGTGGCTGATCGACTTGTCGGGCGGCGGACGGAGCGTGCCCTCCAGCGGCCCGGACGGCGCGAAGAGCGTCATCTGGAGACGGCGACCGCGTGGCCGAGCCCGCGCACGATGTCCGCGGCGCGCTCGGCCTCGGCCTCACCGGCGACCCAGAGGGAGATCGCGCCGCTCCTCATGTCGGGAGCCGGATACAGCGCCATGTCCTCGATGTTGACCCCGGCTCGACCGAGCGCCAGCGCGATCTCGGCGACGGTTCCCGGCCGGTTCTCGACCGCGACGCGGAGCTCGTACAACTCGCCGCCGATCAGGTCGGCCTCGAGCAGGCGGCGGCGGTCCTCGCGTGCGGCCCCGTGCCAGGCCAGCAGGCGCTCCGCGTCCCCGGCACGCAGCAGGTCGGCGGCCTCCGCGAGCCGCGCCGCGACCGCGTCGATCTCCCGCGCGACGGCCTCGCGGTTCGTGGCGAAGATGTCCCCCCAGATCGCCGGGTTGGCCCCGGCGACCCGCGTCGTGTCGCGAAAGCTGGGGCCGATCTCGGGGAGGCGCTCGGACTCCTCGGCGGCGGCCGCCGCGGCCTGCTGGACGAGCACGTTCGCGATCACGTGCGGGAGGTGGCTCACGGTCGCCATCAGGCGGTCGTGAGCCTCGGCATCGATCGCCTGCGGGCGCGCGCCAAGGTCGGCGATCGCCCGCTGCAGGCGGTCGTAGTGAAGCCCACCGGAGCGATCGGTGGGCGTCAGGTACCAGCGCGCGCCCTCGAACAGGTCCTCACGCGCGTTGGCGACGCCGGCCCCCTCGGCGCCGGCAAGCGGATGACCGCCGATGAAGCTCTCGACGGCTTCGGTGTCCGGCAGGCCCGCGAGCAGCTCGCGCTTCGTCGACCCGACGTCGGTGACCACCGCATCGGGCCCGCACTCGGCGAGCGCCTCGGCGACCAGCGCGGGAAGCGACCGCACGGGAGCCGCGCAGAAGACGATCTCGGCCTCCGCCGCCGCCTCGCGGACGGATCCAGCGACCCGGTCCAAAGCGCCGAGCTCGCGGCCGCGCTGGGCGTTCGCGGGATCCGCGTCGAAGCCGGCGACCTCGCCCTCGAGCCGCCGCTTCGCCGCCAGCCCGATCGAGCCTCCGATCAGGCCGACGCCGAGGACGGCGATTCGCATCTCAGACGGTGGAGAGTTCCTTGCCCGCGGCCTCGGTCACCAGGCGAAGCTGCTCCGCGTACTCGGCGAACCGATCGGTGGGCACCGCCTGCGGCCCGTCGCAGATCGCCTCCTCGGGCTCGTTGTGGACCTCGACGATGATCCCGTCGGCGCCCGCCGCCGCGGCGGCCAGGGACATCGGCTGCACCCAGTCGCGCCTTCCCGCGGCGTGGCTTGGATCCACGATCACCGGCAGGTGGGTGAGCTCGTGGAGCGCCGGGACGGCCAGCAGGTCGAGCGTGAACCGGTAGGCGGTCTCGAACGTCCGGATGCCGCGCTCGCACAGCATCACGCGATCGTTGCCCTCCTTCAGCACGTACTCGGCCGCCATCAGGAGCTCGTCCAGCGTCGCCGACAGCCCGCGCTTGAGGAGGACCGGGAGGCCGGTCCGCCCCGCCTCCGCGAGAAGCGAGTAGTTCTGCATGTTGCGGGCCCCGATCTGGATCACGTCCGCCACCTCGACGACGTCCGCGACGTCCCTCACGTCCATCAGCTCGGTGACCACGGGCAGGCCCGTCTCCTCCTTGGCCTCCAGGAGGAAGCGCAAGCCCTCCGCGCCGAGGCCCTGGAAGGAGTACGGCGAGGTTCGCGGCTTGTAGGCGCCGCCGCGCAGCATCGAGGCCCCGTTGTCCGCCACCACCCGGGCGACGTCCAGGGTCTGCTCGCGCCCCTCCACCGTGCACGGGCCGGCGATGAGCGCGAAGTGATCCCCGCCGACCTTGCGGCCCTCGACGTCGACCACGGTCTGCTCGCCCTTGCGGAACTGCGAGGAGGCGAGCTTGTAGGGCTTCAGGATCGGGACCAGGTGGTCCACTCCCGGGGCTCCCTCGAGACCCAGGGCCGCAACGCGGTCGCGGTCCCCGATCGCCCCGATCACGGTGAGGAGCTCGCCCGGGGAGACGTGGGCCGAGCAGCCCACCGACTCCACCCGGTCCACGACGGCCTGGATCTGTTCCTCGGTCGCCCCCTCTTTCATCACGATCATCATGGTCTTGGCTTGCCTTTCAGTCTCTTCCTTGGTTGGCTCATGGGCTGATGCAGCGCTGATCCCCGGTAGGGGCGCATCTACGGCGTCCGGTGGTGATCTCCTGTGTTCGCGGCGCGACGCCGCCAGGCCGGACGCCTAGCTAAATCGCCAGTAATAGAACCAGGCACGCGGCCGCGCGCCCCGGGGGGCAACGGAGAGAGCCTGCGTGCAGCTGCGTTCCATTGACGGGTTTGTAGCACGTGCAGGGGCTTTCCGCAAACCATGACGGTCAGATCGCGTGCTTTAGCGCGTCCAGGAAGCGCTGGTTCTCGGGCCGCGTGCCGTAGGTGACCCGGATGTGGCCCGGGTCGCCCAGGCCCTCGCCGCCGCGCACGACGACGCCCCGCTCGCCGAGGGCGCGAAGCAACTCTGCCTCGTCGCGGTCGCCCAGCGGGATCCAGCAGAAGTTCGCCTGAGACTCAGCGGGCTCCAGACCGAGCTCGCGCAGCCCTTCCTCGACGAACACCCGCTCGACGATCGTTCGCTCGACGCGCCGGGCGACGTCGTCGGAATGCAGGATCGCCTCCGCGGCGGCCGTCTGGGCGAGCTCGTTGACGCTGAACGGCTGTCGCACCGCGTCCACGGCCGCCCGGAACTTCGCCGAGCAAAGCGCGTAGCCGCAGCGCAGTCCGGCCAGGCCGTAGGCCTTGCTGAACGTACGCAGGACGACGAGGTTCGGAAACTCG
>DASPWW010000077.1:0-2929 GCA_035637595.1 Solirubrobacterales bacterium
AGTAGCCGCGCCGGCAGACGCCGAGCGTCTCGAGCGCGCGCAGCTCCGAGTAAACGGCGCCGTAGCCGCCCGGGATTCCCTCGCCGCGGACGCCGTCGCGCGTGACGATCCCCTGGCGCTCGAGCAGCAGCTCGGCGAGGGCGCGCCGGTCGGACTTGCCGGCGAAGAGGCGGTCTGTCGGCGACCAGCGGCCCTGCGTCGCGGTCACGCCGGCGGCGCGGTGCCGGGAGAAGCGGCGGCGCCGGTCACGCGGCCGAGGCGTCTGGTATCGACGCCCGGCGCGGAGCGGCGTCCACGCGTCGTTCGTCACCTCGCCCGCCCAGACCAGGTCCCAGACGGCGGGGAGTGCCTCCCCGCCGTCTAGCTGTGTTTCCTCGAGTAGTTCGAACCAGACGAGCGCGCCCATTCGCAGAGCGGCGAGGATCCGCTCGTGCACATCTAGGCCGGGATGCGGCGCAGCCGCAGGCCGGCCAAGCACCGGGGCGTCCTCCCGGAAGTAGACGGCAACCCGGTCGAGGCCGGCGCCGGCCCAGACGACCTCGCCGGAGGCGCAGAGCGCGTCGAGCTGCGCGGGCGCGTAGCCCGGCACGCGGCGGGGGAGCACCTCCGACTCCCACAGCGCGACCGGCAGGGCGAGCCCCTGCAGCGGCACGAGCGCCTCGCGCAGTGTCGCGCGCCGGTCGATCCCGTGCCAGTGCGGCAGGAAGCGCCCGAGCGAGGCCTGCTCGGCGGGCTCGACCTCGCGGCGGAGGGCGGCGAGCGACGCGCGCCTGAGCCGCCGGAGGACGTCGGGGTCGCACCACTCGCGCTCGGTACCGCCCGGGCGGAGCTCGCCGCGGACGAGCTGTTCCTGCCGCTCTAGCTCCTGCAGGACCGGCTCGACGTCGCGGCCGAAACGCTCGTTCGCCTGCGCCGTCGTGAACGGGCCGCGGCCGCGCGCGTAGCGGAGGACGAGCTGGCGGAGGGAGTCGGGGCCGCCCTCGAGGAAGGCCTCCGGCAGACCGCCCGGCGGCATCGCGCCGAGGGCGTCGCGGTAGCGGCCGGCGTCCTCGGCGGCGATCAGCCGCTCCTCGCCGGCAAACCGCGCCGAGATCGCCCGCCGCTCGGCGAGCAGGATCGCCGCCTGCGCCTCGTCGTACTCGCCGGGCCGCAGGTCTCCGCGCAACCGCAGCAGGTCGTGGAGCTCGTCCGGATTCCGCGGGTCGCCGCGCAGCTGCGCCTCGACTTCCTCGACCGCGCCGGGGTCGAGCAGGTCGCGCAGCTCCTCCTGCCCGAGCAGCTCGCGGAGGAGGTCGCGGTCGAGCGACAGCGCCTGCGCCCGCCGCTCGGCGGGAGGCGTGTCGTCCTCGTACATGTACGTGGCGATGTAGTCGAACAGGAGCGAGGCCGAGTAGGGCGAGGCTGACTGTGTCTCCACGTCGACGAGATCGATCTCCCGGGTGCGCAGGCCCTGGAGCAGGCGCTTCAACGCCGGCAGGTCGAAGACGTCCTGGAGGCACTCGCGGTAGGTCTCCAGGATCACCGGGAACGAGCCGTAGCGGCGTGCCACCTGGAGCAGGCCCTGCGCCTTCAGCCGCTGCTGCCACAGGGGCGTGCGCTGGTCGGGACGGCGGCGTGGGATGAGGAGCGCGCGGGCCGCGTTCTCACGGAAGCGGGCGCCGAAGAGCGCGCTTTGACCGACCTCCTGCACGACGAGGTCCTCCAGCTCGTCCGGACCGATCACGAGCTCGTCGGTCGGGGGCGGGGCGTCCGCATCGGGCAGGTGAAGCGCGATCCCGTCGTCCGACCAGATCGACTGCACTTCGAGACCGAGCGCGTCGCGCATTCGCGCCGCGAGCGCCAGCGCCCAGGGCGCGTGCACGCGCGCGCCGAACGGCGAGAGGATGCAGACCCGCCAGTCGCCGATCTCGTCGCGGAAGCGCTCGACGACGACCGTCCGGTCGGACGGGACGGCGCCGGTCGCCGCAGCCTGCTCGTTGAGGAACGTGAGCAGGTTCTTCGCGGCCCGCTCGTCGAGCGAGTGCTGCGTCGTCAGCCGCTCGACGGCCTTCTTCGGGCTCAGAGCGACGAGCTCGCGCGAGGCCTTGCCGATCTCGGCGCCGAGCTCGAACGGCCTCCCCACGCCCTCGCCCTTCCAGAACGGAACGGCGCCGGGAACGCCGGGCGCGGGCGAGACGAGCACCCGGTCGCGCGTGATCTCCTCGATCCGCCACGTCGAGGCGCCGAGCAGGAAGGTCTGGCCGGCGCGGGCCTCGTAGACCATCTCCTCGTCGAGCTCGCCGACGCGACCGCCGCCGTCCACGAGGTGGACGCCGAAGAGGCCGCGGTCGGGGATCGTGCCCGCGTTGGTGACCGCGAGGCGGCGTGCGCCCTGGCGGCCGCGGACGACGCCGCCGGTGCGATCCCAGATGATCCGGGGCCGCAGCTCGGCGAACTCGTCGGACGGATAGCGGCCCGCGAGCATGTCGAGCACGTTCTCGAGCTGGGTGCGGGAGAGGTCCGCGAACGGGTAGGCGCCGCGGACGAGCTCGTGCAGGTCGTCGACGGTGATCTCCTCGTCGGCGCAGATGGCGACGATCTGCTGCGCGAGCACGTCCAGGGGGTTGCGCGGGATGACGGTCTCCTCGATCGCCCCCGCCTTCATGCGCTCGGCGACCACCGCCGACTCGAGCAGGTCGGCGCGGAACTTCGGGAAGATGCGCCCCTTCGAGACTGCGCCGAGCTCGTGGCCGGCACGGCCGATCCGCTGCAGCCCGCGTGCAACCGACTTCGGCGACTCGACCTGGATCACGAGGTCGACGGCGCCCATGTCGATCCCGAGCTCGAGCGACGAGGTGGCGATCAGGCAGGGGATGTCGCCGCGCTTCAGCAGCTCCTCGATCTCGAGCCGCTGCTCCCGCGCGATCGAGCCGTGGTGGGCGCGGGCGAT
>DASPWW010000078.1:0-13151 GCA_035637595.1 Solirubrobacterales bacterium
TTTCCCGGGGCTGTAGCTCAGCTGGGCAGAGCGCGTCGCTGGCAGCGACGAGGCCGTGGGTTCGAGTCCCACCAGCTCCACTCCACCGACCCTCCGTCCGAGTCGGAGCCAAACACGGTCGGCGCGCACATGTTCCGCAACCACTTCGGCTGGTACATGCAGCGCGCTGCCGCCGGCGATGAGATCCTGATCACCCGCCGCGGCCGCCCGTACGCCCGCCTCGGCCCGCCGCATCCTCAGCTCCTAGCCGGCTGAGCTACCGCGCACACGCTCACCCCTATTTGACGTAGTGGTGCAGGAGCTCCAGCTCGACCCGCTCCGAGGGACTTGCCAATAGCGGCCCGATACGGTCGTTGAAGGTTGCGAACTCAGGATCGCTATTGACGGCGTCGGCTCCCTCGCGATCCGAGAAGACCCCGATTCCCCGCACCACGCCGTCCGACTCGTCGCCGACGACCAGGACGCTCTCGAGCGCCGGGTGATCGCTGAGAAAGTTGGCGGCGAACTCGGAGTAGATCTGGGCCACCTGCTCGAAGTGCCCCGGCTTGGCATGCAACGTGAACTCGGCTACGTACATTGGATAGGTCCTTTCTCGGGGTCGCGCTCCTGCGAGTCGAACCCGAAGCTCGTCCGGAGCAACTCGCGACGTCCGCTCCAGTAAATCCGACTCGGCCCGCCTCCGCATCGGAGGAAGAAGGCGGTAGTGCCCGAGTCCGTCTAGTGCTGGTGCCTTGCCACGGCCTGCTCGATCGACTTCACCAGCGAGTCGGTGTCGAAAGGCTTCGTCATGTAGGCGGCGACGCCGCGTTCGTAGATCTCGCGCATGGTCTGGCGGGACGCGTCGGCGCTCACGGCGATCACGGGGATGTCGCGAAGCCGGGCATCATTTCCCATGGCGGCAAGGATCTGCTCGCCGCCGAGGTCGGGCAGGTTGAGATCGAGCAGGATGAGGTCGGGTAGCTGCTGGCGAGCGAGGCTGAACCCGCTGCGCCCGTCGCGAGCCGTCATGACGCGGGCTCCAGAAGCCCCCAGGAGCTCCCGGACGAGGTCGAGGTTGGCCAGGTTGTCCTCGATGTAGAGGACCGTGCAGCCGGCGAGCGACCCGTTGCCGTTCGACCGGGCTTGCCGCGCGGGCTCGCCGGTCACCATCCGCGGAGCCTCGGTGAGCCCGAGCTCGATCGTGAAGGTGGATCCCATGCCGACTTCGCTCTCCGCGCTGAGCCGCCCGCCCATCAACTCGACGAGCCGCTGGGAGACCACCAGCCCGAGGCCGGCGCCCACGATGCTCGTCTGCTCGGCGCCGAGTCGGTCGAACGGGACGAATAGCCCCCGCAGCTGCTCCTCGCTGAGCCCGGCGCCGGTGTCGGTGACGTGGATGGACAGGGTCCGGTCGTCCGTGATCTCGGCGCTCAGGCGCACCTCGCCACCGGGCCGGTTGTACTTGATCGCGTTCGAGAGCAGGTTGAGCACGGCCTGGCGCAGCCGCTGCGGGTCGGCCATCACGTACTGGTCGCCGCACGCGTCCAGGTCCGCCTCGATGGTGAGATCGTGCTCCGCCGCGTCTGGGCCGGCCAACGTGAGCACGTCGCGGAGCAGCCCGCTTACCTGGATCGGCTCGGGAGACGCCGTCATGGTGCCCGCTTCGACGCGCTCGATGTCGAGCATCTCGTCGATCAGTCCGAGCAGGTGCTCGCCGGCCTTCAGGATCTGCCTGAGCTTCAGCTCCTGATCGGAAGACAGGCCGTCCTTCAGAAGCAGCTCGCTGAAGCCGATGACCGAGGTCAGCGGCGTGCGCAGCTCGTGGCTCATCCGCGACAGGAAGTCGCTCTTGGCCCGGCTTGCCTGCTGGCTGTGCTCCTTGGCGCGGCTGAGCTCGTCGGCGAACCGGCGCCGCTCGGTCAGGTCGTGCGCCACCGCGTGGATCAAGTCCTCTTCCGGCGAGAAGCGCCCCCGCCACTCGAGCCACACATAGCGTCCGTCGGCGCGGCGGAAGCGGCTCTCGAAGCTGACCGCTTGCGAAGCATCGTCTGCCATCTTCCGCAGCTCGGCGGCGGTGGCCTCGAAGTCGTCGGGGTGGATGAACTCGACTATCGGACGGCCCACAAGCTCGGCTACGCGGTGCCCGAGCAACCGCTCCCATACCGGCGTCACAAACCGGAAATAGCCCTCGGGATCGGCGGTGGCGAGGAGCTCGGTGGACAGCTCGTACCAGGGATCCAGGTCTCGGGCCAGGTGTTTTGTTGCGTCCTTGTGACCCAGCCTCATGGCGTCGGGCTCATGGCGTCGGGCGCCCGCATGCCCGGACCGGCGCGCGCACGCTCGTCACGCCTCGCCCATGAGCGCCTTGGGCCCGAGCACCTCGCGGAGCTTGTCAAGCAGCTGCTCGGGGGAGAACGGCTTCGAGATGTAGTCGTCCGCGCCCGCGGCGAGCCCCGCGCGGCGCTCCTCCTCGCCGGTACGGGCGGTCAGCATGATGATCGTGGTGTCCCCGGTCGCTGGCTCGGCGCGGATCTCCCGGCACACCTCGATGCCCGAGCGACCGGGCAGCGCCCAGTCGAGAAAGACGACATCGGGACGCTCTGCGACGCATCTCTCGACAGCGGTATCCCCGTCCGGGGCCTCGACGATCTCCACCGACCCGAGCTCGAGCGTGAGGCGCAGCAGCAGGCGCACCGCCTCCTCGTCCTCGACCAGCATCACCTTTGGCCGTCGGTCGTTCATCCGCTACGCAGCGAGGGAGACGAGGCGGTTCTCGGCGGCGGGCTGGAGCGATCTCAGCACCTCGTGCCGGTCCAGCGCCAGGAATCGCCCCACGCACCGTGGATCGAAGTGGGTGCCACTACGGAGCGAGACCTCCGCGAGTACGTCCACCAGCGGCACGCTCCCGTACGGCCCTTCGCTCATCATCGTGTCGGCCAGATTGACGACCGAGAAGATCCGCGCCCACAGCGGGATCTCCTCGCCGGCCAGCCCGTGCGGATATCCGCTGCCGTCCCAGCGCTCGTGATGATGCAGAACGACCTCGCGCGCCCGCCTCAGGAATGGGAGGGGCTCGAGGATCCGGGCGCCGATCTCGGGATGGGCCCTCATGATCTCGGACTCCTCCTCGTCCAGGGGGCCGGCCTTTCGAAGCACCGCGTCGGGCACCGCCACCTTGCCGATGTCGTGGAGAATGAACCCGTAGGCGAGCTCCGGGTCGTCGGCCTCCTCGGGGACGACCTCGCGCGCCAGAAGCAATCCCAGGTCGTGCACGCGCTGAATGTGGTTACCGGTTCCATCGTCCCTCTCCGCGACCGTGGCCAGTGAGCGAACCGTCGCCACGACGGCCTCCTCGAGGTCCGTGCTCCGCTTCATCTCGCGCTCGTAGCTGCGTCGCAGGTCGATCGCGTAGCGGTTGAGCTGGGCCCGGGCCAGCTCCTCGGTTGACGGCCTGGAGGGCGCGAGCGCGATCTCCGGTCCGCCGCTCTCGGTAGCCGGGGCCTCCGTCGACAGCTCTCGACCGGTCAGCCGTAGGACGATCTCTTCCGGAACCAGCCGAGGAGCCGGGAGCTCGCTCGGCACCTCCAGGCCGGTCAGCCGTAGGACGATCGCTTCGACAACCAGCTCGGCGTCGATGTGGTACTCCCCGGCGGCAACCGCCTCGCGCAGAGCGGCGATACGGCTCCTTGCTGCGTCGGGTGTGGATGGTTGCTCCGGCATGGGGTCCTCGCTTTCCCGGAGGCAGGCTTGGACGCGACCAGGCCGCGCCCTCTCATCCGGCTAATCGGGACCAGGCGAGCGATCCTTGACTACCAGCGGCATCGCCGCCTGCTGTCAGCCTGCAAGCGACCCGCGCGCCCTGGCCGGATGTTCGACCCCTTGGCCAGTCATCACTTCCTGCGAGTCGCACGTCAGGCCTGCGTGGCCCGCCCGGTCGGGACGGTCGCGCGGCGCCCCTCACAAGCGGCGCCCGGAATGCCGATCTAGCTGGCAGGGAGCCGTGAGCTTTCGCACTCGACTGATCCTTTGTTTCTCCCTCATCGTCCTGGTGCCGGTGGCCGTGGTCGCGCTCGGGCTTACCCGGATCGCGGACGAGTGGCGCACCACCCGAACCGATGCCGGACTGACCACCGGCGCCCAGACCGCGCTCTCGGTCTTCGGGGACAAGCTCGCCGCCGCCGCCGATGACGCCCGGGCGGCCGGGCGCGATGAGGCGCTCGGAGCGTCGCTGCGAAGCGGCGACGCCGGGGCCGCGCAACGCGCCGTTGGTCGCCTTGCCCGCGAGCTCGACCTCGCCGCGCTGTCGGTCCGAGGGCCCTCCGGGCACACGCTCGCGAGTGTCGGCGAAGCGGGCGCCCCGGGGGCGGCCGAGGTCGCGGTCCGGGGCCCCGGCGGCCTGCTCGGGCAGGTTCGCGCCACGGCGCTGCGTCCCGACCGATACGTCGCGCAAGTCAGCGCGCTCACCGGCGACGATGTGGCGCTGGTGCAAGGGAGGCGGATCATCGCGGCCACCGCCGAGCTCTCCGTCGCCGACCTGCCCAACGGCGAGGATACGGCCGACGTCGAGCTGCCCGCCGGGGAGTCCAGGGCCCTGACCGCCGTCCCTCGCGGAGCCGGCCCCGGCGTCCGCGTGGCCGTTCTGGGGCCGCGGAGCTCCTCGGGGCTTGATACCTCGCGGCCGCTCCTGATCGCCGGCGGGGTGGGGTTGTTCGCCCTGGCCGTGCTCTTCATCCTGCTGCTGGTCAGGACGCTTCAAGGACAGGTGCGGGAGATGCTCACGGCCGCGCGCCGGATCGGCGGCGGGGACTTCACTCGCAGGGTGCCAGTCGAGGGTGACGACGAACTGGCGGGCCTGGCCCGCGAGTTCAACACGATGAGCGAGCGCCTCGGTGAGCAGATGGCCGAGCTGCGCAGCCAGGGCGCCGAGCTGGAGCGCTCCGTGAGGCGCATCGGGGAGGCCTTCGCCGCAGGCCTGGACCGCAAGGCCGTGCTCGAGGTCGCCGCCGACGCGGCCCTCGCCGCGTGCGACGCCGAGTCGGCGCGGGTGCTGCTGACGGGGGCGGTCAGCATGAAGGCGGAGGCCGGCCAGTCCCTCGCGGGTGACCTGGGTGGGGCGATCCGCGAAGCTGAGGAGCGGGCCCTGAGCGGGGGAGTCGCGGCGGAATCGGCCCGCGGGGCCGCGTTTGCTCTCGCACAGCCTCTGCCCGGCGCGGGCGCCGCGCGCGCGCGTCGAGGCTTGATGACGATCGCTCGGACCGGCGCGCCGTTCGACGGCGCCCAGCGCGAGATGCTGCGCTACCTCGCCGGGCAGGCGGCGGTGCCACTGGAGAACATCGAGCTGAGCGAGCTGGTCTCCGAGGGGGCGATCACCGACGCGGTGACGGGGCTCCCGGACAGCCGGCGCCTGCGCGAGCTGCTCGCGGATGAGGTCGAGCGCGCCGAGCGCTACGGCCACGAGCTTGCACTGGTGGTGCTCGGCGTCGACCACCCGGCGGGGATCAGCGAGCGCAACGCAAGCTCACGGGCAGACGAAGTCCTGCGGGACGTCGCACGGATCGTCGATGACGCGTCGCGCGGGGTGGGCAAGCCGGGCCGCTGGGGCGCGGGGGAGCTTGCGGTCGTCATGCCCGAGACCGGAGTCGACGGCGCGCTCGAGCTCGCCGAGCGCATCCGCACCGCCATCGAGCAGGCCCGAATCCCGCTCTCGGAACGCCCCGGGACGCAGCGCGTGACGGCCAGCCTCGGGATCGCCGCGCTCGCGCGCTTCGGGGGAACCGCGGACGGCCTCATCGCGGCCGCCGGCGCCGCGCTCGACCGAGCCAGGGCCCGGGGTGGGAACCGAACCGAGGCCACGGCGCGAGCTGCCCGCGCCGCGCCCCCGTAGGCGCCAGCACAGTGCACCTGCGAGCGGTGGATCGCCCCCGTAGCGCGCCAGGCGTCGTCCGAGTGTTGAGTCTCCAGGCACGGCGTTGATCGCCTCGAGGTTTGGAGCCGATATATGCGGTGGATGCCTCTTCGGGCCCCACAAGAATCGAGTCGTGCCCTGCTGAGGGCGGCTCGCACCTACCTTGCGGGAGCCGGAGCCACCGCCGCGCTGGCGGGCGCGGCCGCCGTGGCCGTGCTCACGGTCGGTTCCGTGATCGCGTTCCGGGACGAACCTGGGGGCCCGGCGGTGCCGGAGAACGGTGCGGTGTACGTGCAGCCGGGCGGCGCGGGCCCCGGGTCCGCCGCCTCGCTTATCCGTCCGCCCGGCGCGCCGAGCCGGGGCGGGGGCGCCTCCGGAGGCGGCGGGCCGACCTCGACGCCCGGCGGGGTGGGGATTGGCCCGGGGTCACCAGGCGGCGGGGCGCCCGGAGGCGGAGGGGGCGGCGGCGCGCCGCCGGGCGGCTCGATCCCGCCCCCCCAGACCGGCCCGGGACCGGGGGAAGAGCCCACGCCCGCTCCCAGCCCGGTAAGCACCGAGGCCCCGACCGGAACGCCACCCGGGCATACCGCGACGCCTCCGGGCCACGGCGGCACCCCGCCGGGCCACGGGGGAACTCCACCCGGCCAGGCGCTGATTCCTCCGGGCCAGGTAGACGACGCCGTCGACGACAGCATCCCGCCCGGCCATGGCGGCGTCCCACCGGGGCAGGCCAAGAAGGACTAGCCGCCCCCTCCAACGCATCTGGCGGGGCATTCTGAGGTCTACGCCGAGCACGTGATCCCCCCGCTCGCAGCCGTTCGCGCCTGACCTGGCCGCCGCTGGCGCGGACCCCACCCGACCTCGCGCCCAGCGCGGGAATGAGGGAGGATGTCGCCGAGCGAATGGCCGGCGACTCCGAGCATCGAAGCTCCGACTCCGAATCCGGGGAGGAACTGCCCGCGCCCGTTCGCGCCGACGCCAATCCGAACCTTGTCGCCACCGCCAGGTTCATTCGCCGCCTGCTGCCGGGCGACGACAGCCTCGGCGACTCGCTGTCGGCCTCGGGACAGCTCCGACGCCGGCTGAGCACGCAGCTCTCCACGACCACGGCGGAGCGCCCAAGCGCGATGCGCGAGCTCGGCCTCGGCGCGCTGCAGGCGTGGGATGCGCTGTCGGAGGCCCAGCGCCGCCGCCGCGGCTCCGCCGACGTGGCGATCCTCTTCACCGACCTCGTCGGTTTCTCATCGTGGGCGCTCAAGGCCGGCGACGAGGCGGCGATCAAGCTCCTCAACGAGGTCGGCGGTGCCGAGGGGGACGCGATCGGCGATCACGGAGGCGTGATCGTCAAGCGGCTCGGCGACGGATCGATGGCCGTCTTCAGCGACCCCGGCGAGGCGGTGCTCGCCGCCCACGATGCCCAGCGGCGCCTCACCGAGATCGACGTCGACGGCTACACGCCGACGCTTCGGGCCGGAGTCCACGTCGGGCGTCCGCGCAAGGTCGGCAGCGATTACCTGGGCGTGGACGTCAATATCGCCGCTCGCGTCGGCGAGGCGGCGAAGGGCGACGAGGTCCTGATCTCTCAGGACGCCAGCGCCCGCCTCGAGTCGGACGCCTTCAAGTTCGGGCGCACCAAGCGGCTCAAGGCGGAGGGCGCTCCCGAGGAGCTCGTCATCTGCTCCGTCCAGCCGCGCGACTGAGTCGCGGCCGCGTCGCCTCCCACGGGACGCGGCGCTAGGCGGTCCGCTCGCGCGCCATCCGGCGCGCCGCATCGAGCGCCGGCCGCGAGCGCCGCGGCAGGTGACGCGCGACGCGCCACATCGCTCCCGAGAAGTCGAGATTCGCGACCTTGGCAAAGCCCAACTCGTCCTCGCGCAGCGCGAGCAGCAGATGCGCGACGCGATCGCCGCCCGGCAGCCCCTCCGGCTCCGCGATCCGCACGCACCACGAATCGACGCGATGCCCGCGCGAGCGCACGAGGAACGCCCCCTGCTCGCCGACCAGCCACACGCCGAGCCGCCCGCGCTCGACCGCGAGGCCGCTGTCCCGCACAAGCTGGCGCGCCCGATGCCCGACCAGATCGCCGAGCAGCCCGAGCGCCACTCGCTCCGCGCCCGGATCGGCGCTCGGCTTGCGGCTGGCGCTCCCGTCCGCACCGATCGGAACCACCGATCGCGCCCCCCGGCGCGCGTAGAGCATCGGAATCAGCCACGCGTGCGCGAGGCAGATCAGCGCCACCGGAAAGGTCAGCGGCTCGAGCGCGACGAGCAGCGCCGCCGGCGCGACGAACACGACCACGATCGAGGCGCTCCACGCCGTCCACAGGCGCTCGTCGCGGCGCAGCGTTCGCTCCGTCGGGTCCTCGCGCCACCACAGCCGCGCCGCCTCGACGAGGCGGCCGGGCTGCGCCTCGGGAGCGGGCTGCGCCTCGGTCAGCTCGGGCGGCGTGGCGTCAGCCCCCGGCGATCTGGCGGCGCATCACGACGAGCTCGGCGTCGAGCGGCAGCTCGCGGACTACCTCGGCGGTCCCGTCGGGCCGGCTCACCGAGGCGATCATCCCGCGGTCCAGCTCGCGGCGGAACGCCTCGACCGCCGCCTCCTCGCCGGCACCGTCGCCCGCCGTCCACTCGGCGAGCGTCGTGTGCCCGCTTCCGTCCAGTCTGATCAGGCGCGCCATCGGAAACCTCCCGGAGTTCGTCCCGACCAATATACGCCCGGGCCCCCCGCCCGGATGTGAGGTTGCTCACGACCGGTCGGATTGGCGTATCGTGTCGGACAGGGAAGCCACGACTGAGATCGGGGAACCGTACGGGGTTGCAACAGAGGGGAGCCGAGTTGACCGCCCGGGGGCCTGCCGCCCGGGTTGCGGTTATGCTCGCGCTCCTGGTCGGGCTGGTGCTGTCAGCGGGGGCGGCCCTCGCGGCGCCCGGCGACCGCGACACCTCCTTTGACGGCGACGGCTGGCTGCGAACCGGCGTTGGCACCACCCCCTCCGCAAGCGGCCTCATCCGCGGCCTCGCGATCCAGCAGAGCGACGGGAAGCTGGTGGTCGCGGGAGGCAACGGGGAGGACTTCGTCGTGGCCCGATACAACGCCGACGGCGGCCTGGACTCCAGCTTCGGCAACGGGGGAGTAGTCAGGACCGATATCGGCACGGACAGCAGCGATACCGCCACATCCGTCGCGCTTCAGGACGACGGCAAGGTTGTCGTCGCGGGCAGCAGCGAGGGCGACTTCGCCCTGGCCCGCTACAACGCCAATGGCACCCTCGATACCGGGTTCGACGCCGACGGCAAGGTAACCACCGACCTCAACTCGGAAAGCTTTGACACCGCCAACGGCGTCGCGCTCCAGCCCGGCGACGACAAGATCGTGGTCGCCGGTCCCAGCTCGAGCGGCGGCGACAGCGACTTCGCCCTCGCCCGCTACAACACGGACGGCTCCCTCGACACCAACGCCGACGCCGACCCGGGCACGCACTTCGACACGGACGGCAAGGTTGTGGCGGACCTGGGCTCGAACAGCGACGTCGCCAACGCGGTGGCGATCCAGGGCGACGGGAAGATCGTGGTGGCGGGACAGTTCTCGAACATTGCGGGGAGCGACTTCGCCCTCGCCCGCTTCGACGCCAATGGCTCCCCGGACAACGGCTTCGACACGGACGGCAAGCTCACAACCGACATCGGGACGAACAGCTTCGACGTCGCAAGCGCCGTGACCCTCCAGGGCGACGGCAAGATCGTCGCCGCGGGCACCGGCGACGGCAACTTCGCCCTCGCCCGCTACAACACGGACGGCTCCCTCGACACCAACGCCGACGCCGACCCGGGGACGCACTTCGACACCGACGGCAAGGTGAGCACCGACATCGGCACCAACAGCTTCGACTCCGCAGGCGCGATGGCGCTTCAGGCCGACGGCAAGATCGTCGTCGCGGGAACGACCAACGTCGGCGGCGGCACATTCGACTTCGACTTCGCCCTCGCCCGCTACAACGACAACGGCGCCCTCGATACCGGCTTCGACACCGACGGAAAGCTGAACACGTCCTTCGGGACGGTCGGCGACAGCGCAGCCGCGATCGCGCTTCAGGCCGACGACAAGATCGTCGCCGCGGGCGGCGCCGGGACCCAGTTCGCCCTCGCCCGCTACGGCGCAAGCGGGTCGCTCGACACGAATGCCGACAGCGACCCCGAGACCCACTTCGACACCGACGGCAAGGTGACGACCACGGTTTCGAAGGACAGCTCCGATGTCGCGCAGGCGGTCGCCGTCCAGGAGGACGGCAAGATCGTCGTCGCCGGCTCCACGAACGCGGGCAACGGGGACAGCGACTTCGTGCTGGCGCGCTACCACCCGAACGGCGCTCTCGACAGCTCCTTCGGTGGGGACGGGATCGTCACGACCGACATCGGCAGCGGAAGCTCGGACGACGCCATGGCCGTGGTCGTCCAGCCGAACGCCAAGATCGTCGCCGCGGGCGGCAGCGACGGCACCTTCGCGCTCGCGCGCTACGACCAGGACGGCTCGCTCGACAGCGGATTCGGCACGGGCGGCAAGCTGACGACGCCGATCGGCGCATCGAGCAGTGCCAATGCGATGGCGCTACAGCCCGACGGCAAGATCCTGGTCGCCGGTTCCAGCTCGAGTGGCGGCAACGGCGACTTCGCCCTCGCCCGCTACAACGCCAACGGCGCCCCCGACGCCGGCTTCGACACGGACGGTCAGCTCACGACCGACATCGGCACGATGACCTCCGACGCGGTCGAAGCGGTCGCCCTCCAGCCCGACGGCAAGATCGTCGCCGCGGGCAGCAGCGAGGGCGACTTCGCCCTCGCCCGCTACAACCCGAACGGGAGCCTGGACACCAACGCCGACGCCGACCCGGGCACCCACTTCGACACCGACGGCATCCTCACGACCGACATCTCGGGAGACGGAACCAGCGAGGACATCGCAATGGGGGTGGCCCTCCAGCCCGACGGCAAGATCGTCGCCGGCGGCGTGAAGGGCGGGCCGGATGAGAACGACTTCGCGCTTGCGCGCTACAACCCGAGCGGGGGCCTGGACACCGGCTTCGACACCGATGGCACGGTCGTAACCGACATCGGGCCGGAGGGAAGCGGCGCGGGGTGCGAGGAGGACTGCGAGCCGAACCCGGCCACCGACGACAGCGCCACCGGGGTGGTGGTGCAGCCCAACTCCAAGATCGTCGCCGCGGGCTACAGCGGCGATGACATCGCTCTCGTTCGCTACACGAGCGGCGGCGCCGCCGACGCAGGGTTCGGGCCGGGTGACCCCCAGCAGATCGGCGAGGTCGTGGACGATCTCGACGCGGGAAGCTTCGACGCCGCCAACGCCGTGGCACTGCAGCGAAACGGCGCCATCGTCGTCGCCGGCTCCATCAACGACGACATCGTCGCCGCCCGCTATGAGTCCGATCCCCCGCACAGCCTGACGGTTTCGACCGCCGGCTCAGGCTCGGGCACCGTCACGGCGCCAGGGATCGCCTGCCCGGGCGACTGCGCGGAGGCATACGCCGACGGGATGAGCGTGAGCCCGACCGCCGAGCCGGCCTCCGGCTCGACCTTCGAAGCCTGGGGCGGAGACTGCTCCGGGACCTCCTGCCAGCTCACGATGGACGCGGGCCGAAGCATCACGGCGACGTTCAGCCTGATCCCCGAGCCAGGGCCGGGCCCGCAGCCCGCGCCCGAGCCGGGGACGGGACCCGGCGGCGGTGGCCCGCCGGACACCCGAATCGACGAGGCGAAGGTGAGGAAGAGGAAGGGGAAGGCGAAGTTCACCTTCACGGGCTTCGGCGGCACTGGGCAGCTTGGCTTCGAGTGCAGCCTCGACGACCAGCAGTTCGAGGCCTGCACCTCGCCGAAGACGTACAAGAAGCTCGACCGCGGCAAGCACAGCTTCGCGGTGCGCGCCACGGACTCCACTGGGCAAACCGACCCGACGCCGGACGTCAGACAGTTCAAGTCCAGGCGGCGCTAAGGGGCGGCTGGACCTCGCGGGGCGGCCGTTCACCTGGCGCGCGAGCGTGAGCGCAAGCCCGACCGCTTCCTAAACTGCTCCAGATGGAGCCTTACGACCCGCAGCGCATCGAGCACAAGTGGCAGGCCGTTTGGGACGACGAGCGCACCTGGGAGGTGCCCAACCCCGGCGAACCCGGGTTCGACGACTCGAAGCCCAAGAGCTACGTCCTCGAGATGCTTCCCTACCCCTCCGGCGAGCCCCACGTCGGCCATCTCAAGTGCTACGCGGTCGGCGACGCGATCGCGCACTTCCGGCGCCGCAACGGCTTCCAGGTCATCCACCCGATGGGCTACGACGCGTTCGGCCTTCCGGCCGAGAACCACGCGATCAAGACCGGGGAGCCGCCCCGCATCTCGACCGAGAAGTCGATCGAGACCTTCCGCGACCAGTTCCGCTCCTGGGGCGTGTCGATCGACTGGTCGCGCGAGATCGGCACCCACGAGCCCGACTACTACCGCTGGACGCAGTGGATCTTCCTCGAGCTGCTCGAGCGCGGCCTGGCCTACCGGGCTGAGTCGCCGGTGCACTGGTGCCCGAAGGATCAGACGGTGCTCGCAAACGAGCAGGTCATCGATGGCCGCTGCGAGCGCTGCGGCACTCCGGTCGTATCGAGGCGCCTCGAGCAGTGGTTCTTTCGCATCACCGAGTACGCCGACCGGCTGCTCGCCGACTTCGACCTGCTCGAGTCGTGGCCTGAGCATGTCGTCACGATGCAGCGCAACTGGATCGGCCGCTCGGAGGGCGCCGAGGCGATCTTCCGCTGCGAGGAGGTCGGGCTCGACTTTCCCGTCTTCACCACCCGGCCGGACACGCTCTTCGGCGCGACGTTCTTCGTGCTCGCACCCGAGCACCCCGAGATCGAGCGCCTCGTCGCCGGCACCGACGCCGAGGCGGCGGTGCGAGCCTACGTCGACGAGGCGGCGCGTCGCTCGTCCGAGGAGCGCAGCGCCGAGGAGCGCGAGAAGACGGGCGTGCCGCTGGGCCGCAGCGTCACCAATCCCGTCAACGGCGAGCAGATCCCGATGTTCGTCGCCGACTACGTGCTCATGGAGTACGGGACCGGCGCGATCATGGCCGTTCCGGCCCACGACCAGCGCGACTACGAGTTCGCCGAGCAGTTCGGGCTAGAGATCCGCCGGGTCGTCGAGCCCGCCGAGCGCGAGGCGCCCGAGGGCGAAGCGTTCGTGGGTCACTCCGAGGACGAGCGCCTGATCAACTCGGG
>DASPWW010000079.1:0-17614 GCA_035637595.1 Solirubrobacterales bacterium
GGCGGGGGAGGAGCCGGGCTCGAAGTAGCGCCGCTCGTCGAAGACGCCGTAGTTGGGCAGCAGCATCTTGCTGTACGTGCCCTTGACCTCGCCGTCGGCGAGCACCGCGAGCGAGTTGTGGGTGAATCCGTTGGCATCCGCGAACCCGACGAGAGCGGTGATGTCACGGGCCCCGGTAGCCAGCTCGCGCAGCACGCGGCGACCCGCCTCGAGAAAGTGGGGCTTGAGCAGCAGGTCCTCGGGCGGGTAGCCGGGGATCGCGAGCTCGGGCAGGACGGCTAGATGAGCGCGCTCGTCACGCGCGTGCTCGATCCATTCCCGTGCGCGCCGGGCGTTGCCCTCGACGTCACCTACCGTCGAGTTGATTTGGGCGAGCGCGATTCGCAGGGTGGTGGTGGGCCTGTCCTTTGCCATGCTCCAAGTATGGTCGCAGCGGCGGCGCGGATCGCGTCCGTCAGGATCCCGAGCTCCGCGGCCGGCGGCCGATGTTGGAGACGATCAGGGCGACCACGGTCACGAGGTAGATCTGCCCGATCAGTGCCTCCATGATCGCCAACGAGCGGCCGAGCTCGTTCGTGGTCGTCAAGTCCCCGTAACCGACAGTGGTCAGCGTGGCGAAACTGAAGTAGAGGAAGTCCGAGGCGTCCGGATCGGCGACGCGAGCGAAGAACTGCGTGTCGCCCACCGCCTCGATCACCCCGAATACGAAGGCGAAGAAGCTGCCGACCAGCAGGTAGATGCAGAGGACCCCGAACATCGTCCGAACCGTCACCTGCCGCTCGTCGCGCAGGTCGCGCAGCAGTCCCCGCGCCAGGATCACCGGCGTCAGGCCGATGAACATCAGGTTGACGATTCCGGCCGCGACCTCGTTGACCTCACCGGGCCCGATCAGCGCGATTCCGGAAACAACGAGCGCGAGGACGATCGCGACCCCCGCGACGCGGGTCAACGTGGGATGGGCGTGCGCCGCGAGCAACGCGGTCATCAGGACGCCTCCGTGCATCACCAGGGTCACGAACCGCGACCACTCGGCCTCCGGCGCTGCAACCTGGAAGGTGAGCGCGACCAGGATGAAACCGAGGACGAGACCGAAGGCGTACTCCGGCCGGCGGGCGCCGGCGACGACGGCCTGGGCTCGACCGCTTGCCGGACGGGTCATCGCGGCGGTGGGGGAGGCGGAGCCAGGCTCAGCTTCGCGCCTGTGACTGCGCGGCGATCATGAAGCCGACCGCCGTGAACACGATCCCGCCGAGGACGGTCCACTCGGCCCAGTGATCGAGGTCGAACACGGCCGAGTAGCCCAGCATCAGCAGCACTCCGATCAGCGCGATCGTCAGCATCGTGATGTGGCGCTGCTGGCGGCGGACCTTCTCCTGGTGGGGAAGCTCCTCGGTCGGCGTCCTGAGGTGATGCTCTCTGTGCGACTCGTGCTTCTGGGGATCGGTCACGGCGCTCCTCCCGGTCGACTCAGCGCATCTTTCCATGCCGAGCGGCGCTCTCAGCGGGTGACCCGCGATTGAATCGCGCGGGCGCCCGAAGCGCCGGGCGTCATTCCTCGAGCGGGCGCTCCACCACCAGCACGTCCTTCCACTCGCCGTCGAGGCGGCCGTGGCGGCGGTGGATGCCGACGTCGCGCCAGCCGCAGGCGCGGACCAGCTCGATGCTCGCGGCGTTGGTCGTGAAGAGCTTGCCGACGAGCTTATGGAGGCCGCGCTTCGCGGCCGCGCCGGCGAGCGCCTCGAGCAGCGCCCTCCCGACGCCGCCGCGGCGGGCGGAGCGATCGACGTAGAGGGTCGCCTCGCCGACCCCGTCGTAGTAGTGGTGGCGATCGCAGTAGGGACTCACGCCGGCCCACCCGACGACCCGCCCGAGGCGCTCGGCCACGAGCACCAGCTCGCCGGCCTCGATCCGCGTGGCCACCGTTGCGGCGCCCTGCGGGCGGGTTTCGAATGTCGCAACGCGCTCGGCGATCCCCTGGTTGAAGATCGCCGCGACCGCCGCGGCGTCCGAGGCGGTCGCGGGGCGGATCGTCAACTCGCGGTAGGGCGGCTCAGACGTCGTAGTAGAGCGCGAACTCCCAGGGGTGGGGGCGAATGCGCACCGGGTCGCACTCCTGGGCGCGCTTGTACTTGATGTAGGTCTCGAGCAGGTCCTCGGTGAACACGCCGCCCTTGAGCAGGAACTCGTGGTCCGCCTCGAGGGCGTCGAGGGCGTCGTCGAGCGAGCCCGGGACGCTGGGGATCTTCGCCATCTCCTCGGGCGGCAGCTCGAAGAGGTCCTTGTCCACCGGCAGCCCCGGGTCGAGGCGGTTCTGGATCCCGTCGAGCCCGGCCATCATCATCGCCGAGAAGGCGAGGTAGGGGTTCGCGGAGGGATCCGGCGGGCGGAACTCGACCCGCTTTGCCTTCTCGGCCGGCGAGTAGACCGGGATCCGGACGCACGCCGACCGGTTGCGTTGGCTGTAGGCGAGGTTGACCGGCGCCTCGTAGCCGGGCACGAGGCGGCGATACGAGTTCGTCGTCGGGGCGCAGAACGCCATCAGCGCGCGACCGTGGGCCAGCAGGCCGCCGATGTAGTTCAGCGCCTCGCGTGACAGCAGGCCGTAGCCGTTGAAGTCGTACATCACGTTCTCGTCGCCGCGGAACAGCGACTGGTGGATGTGCATGCCCGACGCGTTCTCCTCGAACAGAGGCTTTGGCATGAAGGTCGCCGTCTTGCCGGCCTGGAAGGCGACGTTCTTGATCACGTACTTGTAGGTCTGGAGGTTGTCGCCCATGCGCAGCAGCTTGTCGAAGCGCAGGTCGATCTCCGCCTGGCCGCCGGCCGAAACCTCGTGGTGATGGAACTCGCACGGGATTCCCATTTCCTCGAGCACCACGACCATGCGCGCCCGGATGTCGGAGTGGGTGTCGCCCGGAGGCGCCGGAAAGTAGCCCTCCTGGGGGCGCAGCGTGTAGCCGAGGTTGCCTCCGTTGCCATTCTGCGCTCCGTCCCCGAACCCCGCGCCGCGATTCCAGAATCCCTGGGCGGAATCGACCTCATAGAAGCCGCGATTGACGGTCTGGTCGAAGGCGACGTGATCGAAGATGAAGAACTCGGCCTCGGGACCCATGTAACAGATGTCCGCGATCCCGGTCTCGATCAGGTAGCCCTCGGCCTTCTGGGCGACGTAGCGCGGGTCGCGTGAGTACGGCTCCCGCGTGATCGGGTCGAAGATGTTGCAGATGATCGACATCGTCTGCTGCTCGTAAAACGGGTCGATCACCGCCGTCGAGGGATCGGGCACCAGGATCATGTCCGACTCGGAGATCTCCTGGAAGCCGCGGATCGACGATCCGTCGAATCCGAGTCCCTCCTCGAAGGCATCCTCGTCGAGGCCGTGGATCGACAGCGAAACGTGCTGCCACGTGCCGGGGAGGTCGGTGAACTTGAAGTCCACCATCCTCACCCCGTGCTCGCGGGCCATCGCCAGGATGTGGCGCGGCTCGATCTCAGCCTCGTCGGCGAACTCCTGGACCGTGAACGGCCTCGTGTATCCCTCGACGGCCATCTACTTGCCCCCTTCCTTCGTTCCGCTCGTCTCGCCGGTCTTGGGCAGCGCCTTGACCAGATCCTCGAGCCTCTTTCCGGTCAGGGACTCGAGCACCTCGGGCAGCTCGGCGACGATCCTCATCACGTCGCGGGTCACCCGGTGGGCGCCGACCCCGTCGCCGTTGCCGCCGCCGAACATCACGATCCTGTCGGTCTTCGACAGCGGCTCGGAGACCGCCGCGGCGAGCTGCGGCAGGATCGAGAGCAGGCGATCGGCGATCGCGGCCTCGTTGTACTGGCCCCAGGCTCCGGCCTTGGCCATCATCGCCTCGGCCTCGGCCATGCCGCGCAGGCGCACGGCGTCGGCCTCGCCGGCTCCCTGAGCCGCGAGCTCCTCCTTGCGGGCCTCGGCCAGCGCCTCGATCTTGCGCGCCTCCGACTTGGCGGGCTCGATCACCTCGGCCTCGAGCTCGTTGACGCGCCGCCGGACCTCGGCCTCCATCAGCTCGATCGCCTTCTGGCGCTCGACGATCTCGACCTGGAGCTCCTGGGCGCGCACCTGCTGCTGGGTGACCGCGCGCTGGAGGTCGTACGCGAGGTCGGCCTCGGCGCGGGCGCGCTGACCCTCGGACATGAACGAGCTCTTCTGGAGCTCGTAGTCGCGCCGCGACTCCTCGATCTGCGTGTCCGCGGTGTAGCGCGAGGCCTTCGCCTCGCGCTCGGCCTCGGCCTCGCCCTGAATCGCGTCGCGCTTGACCTGCGCGGTGCGCGGGCGGCCGAGAGCCTCGAGGTAGCCCTGCTTGTCGGCGATCTGACGGATCGTCAGCGAGACGACCTCGAGCCCCATGGCGTGGAGGTCCGGCTCGGCCAGCTCCTTGGTCGCAGAGACGAGCTTGGCGCGCTCGCGATAAACGTCCTCGATCGAGTGCGCGCCGATCGCCGCGCGCAGGTGGCCCTCGACGGCTTGCTGCGCGGTGCGGACGATGTCGTCGCGGCCGCGCGACAGGAACTGCTCGGCCGCGAGCTGGATGCCCTCGTCGGTCGGATCGACCTTGACCATGCAGACGCCGTCGACCTGTACGGGCACGCCGTGCGACGAGTACGTCTCGCCGGTGCGCACGTCGAACTGCATCAGCTCGAGCGACAGGCGCTGCACCTTCTCCCGGAAGGGGCGCACGTAGGTACCGCCGCCGCGAACGATGCGGTAGCCGATCCTCTCGCCCTCCGGGGTCTTTCCACGGCGACCCGAGATGATCAGCACCTCGTTGGGCCCGGCCTTCGTGTACTGGTGGGCCCAGATGATGAACGCGACGACGAGCAGCCCGGCGAGCACCGAGCCGGCGACGATCAGGGCAACGGTCATTTGCTTGCGACCTCCCGGTCTTCGATTGCGGTTTGCGTGTCCGAATCCAGTTCAAGTCGTTCCAACTCGGTCCCCGGTGCGTGCCCCCAGTCCAGCGACTCCCCGGTCGAGATCGAGTCCGGGTCGAGTGACTCGGCGGGGCGTTCGCGGATCGCCTCCTGGCGCAGGTCGCTGGGGTGGCGCAGGAACCCGGCCTCGGTGAGGTAGCGGCCGACCGAGGCTCTCAGGGCGTCGAGGTCACCCGCCAGGAAGACGGTGATCCCGCGCTCCTGGAGCGCCGCGACGAGCTCCCCCGCCGCGGTGTGGCGGACGGGCACCTCGAGGCTCTCCCCGCCCTCCATGCGGCAGGTGAGCCTGTTCGGGGTCGGGTCGGTGACCTCCTCGGTCCGGGCCCAGATCTCCATCCTGACGTCGGTTGCATAGAGCGCCCAGGGGTTGCGCGTCCTGCCGCGCTGGACCATCTCGGCGCCGAGCTGGCGCAGCAGCCCCGTGATGTCGGGGGCGGAGAGGGGAGGGCCCTCGCTCGCCGCGGCGGGACGGCGCCTCCCCGAGTAGCGCAGCTCGGCGGGATGCGCCAGCAGACCGACGACGGGCCCGTCGTCGGATGTCCCCTCCACGGTGGGGTGCCACAGCGACGGGTCGTCAAGCGAGCGAATCACCGCCGCCGGCGGCACCAGCCGCAGATCGGACGGGCGCACGACCAGGACTTCGGGCTCCTCGTCGGGAGCGAGGTAGCCCGCGCTTCGTAGATGGCGTGTGACCGGCTCGCGGATCTCGTCGAGCCCGTCCGCCTTGATCTTCGGCCCCGCGAGCACGGGGCAGACGACGCGCGATCCCGCCTCGTGGATCGGGAGCGAGTAGTCAAACCGCGGCGCGCGGAAGTAGCACAGCGGAAGCGAGTGGCCGGGAGCGATCATCTCGAGCTGGCGCTGCACCTTGTCGCGCAGCGCGTAGACGTTCGCGGCCTCGAGCACCTTGCCCGCGACCTCGCAGCGGTAGATCTCCTTGAGGATCGGGTGGGGGGAGGGGTTGTCTCGCCGGTAGACGGGCAGCCCCGCCTGGGTGCGCCCGAAGCCGCTCTCGAGCCCGACGCGAAGCACGTAGAGCGGCACATCGGGGGGGTTGTCGGCGCCGAGCTCGACGACCGCGCCGGGATTGCGCTCGAGACCGATCGGCACGGGCTCGACGCCGCCCGTCTGGTCGGTCACGATCTGCTTTGTCCGGCTCAGCAGGCCCATGGCTCTCCTCGCTCGGCGCCGCCTCGCTCAGTAGCCCCAGCCCGCCGGGGTCTGGTGGCGGATCGTGTCCACGCCGCGCTCGCCGGTCCTGATTCGAACCACCTGGCCGACCGGAATCACGAACAGCAGACCGTCTCCGGTCTCCCCGGTGTACGCCGCCGCGACGATCGCCTCGACGACGCGGTCGGTGATCTCGGCCGAAACGACGCTTTCGACCTTGAGCTTCGGCAGCAGGCTGATGTTGGCCGTCGATCCACGGTAGTGCTCGGTGTAGCCCTTCTGACGCCCGCAGCCCTTGACCTCGGTGACGTTGAGGCCGCTGACCCCGATCTCGTCGAGAGCGTCCTGGACGTCCTGGAGGCGCTCGTAGCGGATGATCGCCTCGATCTTGTTGATCTCGAATGAGTTCACGTGTGTCTCCTAGGCTCGAATCGGGCTCGCGACGATCGCGCTCACGGTGCTCCCTCCGCGCCGGCGCCCATCCCCACTGGGGCGGGACGCGGGGCAGGGCGGCCCGCCGGCGGGGTCGGCTGGTGGTACTCGTAACCGGGCACGGGCATGAACTGCTCGGGGTAGCCCCACATGCCGTGCTCGGCCATGTCGAGGCCGTAGCGCTCCTCGTCCGCGCTGACGCGCAGCCCGTACAGCGCCTTGATCGCGAAGAAGATCGCGAAGCTGATGACGAACACGCTCGTGAACGCCGCACCGACCCCGAGCGCCTGGACGCCGAGTTGCTTGAAGCCGTCGCCATACACGAGCCCACCCTGGCCGATCGCGTTGTAGTCGGCGAGCCGCGGCGCGGTGAACAGCCCGCAGGACAGCGTTCCCCAGATCCCCGCGAGGCCGTGGGACGAAAGCGCGCCGACGGGGTCGTCGAGATACTTGTCGATCGTGATCACCCCGACCACGACGATGACCCCGGCGACCAGCCCGATCACCGGCGCGAACCAGAACTCGACATAGCCCGATGGAGCGGTGATCGCAACAAGTCCCGCAACGGCCCCGTTTGCGGTCATCCCGATGTCGAAGCTGCGCGTCAGCAGCCAGATCGTCGCCATCGCGCCCAGCACGCCGGCCGCCCCCCCGAGCCAGGTCACGACCGCGACCTCGGCGAAGCGGCCGTCAAGGGTGGTCAGGGTCGAGCCGGGGTTGAAACCGAACCAACCGAACCACAGGATGACCACGCCGAGGCCGACGAGCGGCATCGAGTGGCCCGGAATCACGTTTGGTCGCCCGTCGGCCCCGTACTTGCCTTGGCGGGCGCCGAGCAGCAGCAGCGCGGCGAGGCCCCCGGTCGCGCCGATCAGGTGGATCACCGTCGAGCCCGCGAAGTCCTGCATCCCGAAGTTGGCCTGCAGCCAGCCGCCACCGAAGATCCAGTGGCTGCCGAGCGGGTAGATAAGGGCCGCGAAGAAGGCCGAGTAGATGAGGAAGGCCCAGAACTTGATCCGCTCGAGCGTCGTTCCCCAGACGATCGCCAGCGAGACCGCGGCGAAGGCGAACTGGAAGAACCACTTCGATCCGATCGTGGCATCGGAGAACGCCATCGCTGGGGCGTCGATCATCGAGGGGTGGTTGAGGAAGAAGCCCTCGGTCCCCGCAAACCATCCCGTCGTGCCGCTGTCGACGCCACCGTCGCCGCCGAACGCGATCGCGAAGCCGATCGCCCAGTAGGCGATCGCGGCAATCGACAGGTTGGCGATCACCTTGGCGACGATCGTGCCGGCGTTCTTCATCCGCGAGAAGCCGGCCTCGAGCAGCAGGAAGCCCGCCTGCATCAGCATCACGAACGCCCCCGCGACGTAGACCCACAGCGTGTCCAGGCGCGCGGCGACCTCGGAGTTCGTGTCCTTGGTGAAGTCCTTCAGCTCCTTGAGCGAGAGGACGGCGTTGATCGGGTCGGGGAGCGAGGTGATCGGGTCTAGCAAGCGCTCGTCCTTTCCGGCTAGGCGTATGTGGCTGGTGCGCGCTTTTCCACTGGCTGAAGGCGCCCGGGCCGTGGCCAGGCGAGCGCCGCGGACCATGTTCGATCGCGTCGGCCGGCCCCGCATTCGACGCGCGTACAGGATTCGCCTGAACGCGTTGTCCGCGTGGACAAACGCATCCCGGATCGCGCGGGAAAATGCACGCAGAGCAGCGATGACCGCGGATTCCAGCGCCCAGCCCATGCTCGTGATCACGGCCGACGACTACGGCTACCGGCCCGCCTACGACCGCGGCATCCTCGAGGCCGCGCGGGCGAGCGCGGTGGACGCGGTGAGCGCGATGGTGGGGCGGAAGGGCCTCGACCCGGAACCGCTCCTCCGCTCCAGGATCGAAGTCGGGCTGCATCTCGTGCTGCCCGAAATGCCCAGCCAATCGCCCGCCGGCCCCGCGGAGCGTGAGGCCGCTATCGAGTCGCTGCGCGACCAGCTCGTCGAATTCGAGGCCGCCTTCGGGCGTCGGCCCGCCTACCTCGACGGCCACCACCATTGTCACGCCCGCCCCGGTCTGGATTTCGCGATCGCGCGAGTAGCGGACGAGCTCGGTTTGCCGGTTCGGTCGGTGAGCCCGCGGCATCGACGCCTGCTGCGCGGGATGGGGATACCGACGCCCGATTTGCTCGTCGGTCGCCTGGAGGCATCCGAGCCCGCGTTGCCCGAGGAGCTGGCCCGCGTCCTGGACGGCTCAGGCGAGCCGCCCCCCGGCGTCACCGAGTGGATGGTGCATCCGGGGCATCGCGATCGCTCATCGGCGTCGTCCTATGACGCGGCCCGCGAGCACGACCTCGAGCTCGTCCTCGATCTGCGCGACGAGCTCGGGCGCAGCTTCCGGCGCGCCAGGCACTCCGCTCTGACCCGCCCCTAGGCGGCGCACGCGGCGCCTTTTCTCCGGAGATTGCGGGGTCGCCGGGAGGACACCCCTGGTAGTCCGGCCCGAGTCGCGCTAGGTTCCGTGAGCGCAATCGGGAGAGATTGAATCTCGCAAAAGCCACGCGAGACTCGGTCTCTAGGGTGATTGACCAGGCTTATTTCGTGCGAAGGCTACGCACGAGCAGGCAAGTCACCACCACCGGTTGCGCATTTCTTTGTGCTCGGAGGCCGTCCGGGGGTCCCCGTACATTCGAGTCGCGGCGGACGCCGCCGGCCGGAGAGCCGCCTGCGCTCTTGAGCCGAGCGACCGGGGCGCACCCGGGAGCAGGGCGCCGCGGGCGTCCCCGGAGCACCGACCGCGGCTAGCCTGCCCGGCTCCCCTTCTGAGCCTGCCGATTCGATTGGCGCTGATTATGAGCCCCGGCGACGGTGGCCTCTTCTCGACCCTCGCGCGACGCGTCTTCGCGGCAGAGCCCAGCGCTGTCCTGCCTGGGGGTCGCATGGCGACTCCTATCCAGGACAGCCACCGGGTTTCCCGCCTCAGAATGCCCCGGCGGATGCGTTGGGGGGGCCGCCCCTAGACCCTATGGAGTCGACGCGGCGGCCTGGGTGCGCTTTCTCGCCCGCGACTTGCGACCGCGCTTGCCGCCCGCGGCCTCGACGAGCTCCGTGATCGAGGCATCGAGGTCCTCGGCGAGCGAGTCGAGGTCGGGCATGGCGTCGTAGTCGCCGGTGAGGCCGAAGTTGAGCTGGCCGTTGTAGCTCATGATCGCCACGCAGACGGCCTGCTGCTTGGCGAGCGGGACCATCGGGATCGTGGCCTCCATCTCGCGCCCCAGCACGTAGAGCGGGAACTGCGGCCCTGGGATGTTGGTGACGACGAGGTTGAAGAAGCGCTGACGTGACTGTAGCCGCGCGGCCTGGTTGGCGATCGTGGGCGGCGCGAAATCGGTGAGCTCGGTGAGCAGCGTCGCGCCAACCGCCTGGCGCGAGGACTTGAGGTCGCCCATCGCGTTCGTGATCAACCCGAGCCTCTCGACCGGGTCCTCGCACCACAGCG
This sequence comes from Solirubrobacterales bacterium, assembly GCA_035637595.1. Lineage (GTDB taxonomy): Bacteria > Actinomycetota > Thermoleophilia > Solirubrobacterales > 70-9 > DASPWW01. The sequence continues at coordinate 10,045 of DASPWW010000079.1, forward strand.
GGAGCGGCGCCATCATCGCCGAGACGCGGTTGCCAAGCGCCCCGCGCTCCTCCGTCGTGCGGATGCTGATCGGGACCAGCGCGCGCAGCTCGAGCTCGTGCGTGGACTGCCCGCGGGCCCGCATGTAGCGGCCCAGAGCTCCGCTAACGGCGGCGAGCACGACGTCGTTGACAGTCCCGCCGAGCTCGTTCTTGACGAGCTTGAGGTCATCGAGCTCGCCACGCACCCAGGCGAAGCGCCGGTACGGACCGATCTCGACGTTGAAGGGGGAGGAGGGAGCGCCCAGCCCCGCGCCCGCGAGCTCGCCCATCGCGCCGAGCGCGTCGCGGGCCCGGCCCGCCAGCTCGCGAGGCCCGCGCAGGAAGGCACGCGCGCTGCGGATGATCTCGGTGGGGCTGGTCAGCCGCTCGACGATGGTCTCGGCCAGCAGCTCCGCGCCACTGCGCTCGGGCCGCGGGAGCCACTCGGTGGGTGGGACGGGGGGACCTTCGGGGTCGCGCTCGGTGTCGTAGAGCACCGTCGTTATGTCAACTCCCGAAACGCCGTCCACGAGGGCGTGGTGGCTCTTGCCGACGACCGCGAAGCGCCCGCCCGTGAGGCCGTCGACGACCCATAGCTCCCACAGCGGCTTCGAGCGGTCGAGGCGCTGCGAGAAGACCCGTGCGGCGAGCGTGCGGAGCTGTTCGTCGTCGCCGGGAGGGGGGAGCGCAGTGTGGCGAACGTGGTACTGGAGGTTGAGGTGAGGATCGTCCTCCCACACGGGCCGGCCCAGGCCGAAGGGGATGAAGCGCAGCTTCTGACGGAAGCGGGGCACGAGGTGAAGACGCGAGTCGATGTGTTGGACGAACTCCTGGTAGTCCGGCGTGGGGCCTTCGAAGATCGCCGTCGAGGCCACGTGCATATGGGCGCCATCGCGCTCGAGATGAAGAAAAGAGCTGTCGAGGCCCGTAAGGCGATCGCCGGCCATGCAGGGATCTTCGCAAACTGCGAGCAGGGTGACCAGGGTCACACACGCTACGAACACCTGTACGTAGGGTGGGCGACCGACAGCCAGAGAAACAGCCAAAGCTGCCGAGTCGCTCCGCAGGGTGTGGAGCGAGCGGGGGAACCAACCGCACCGGGCACCGAGTCCCATCTGGCGAATCGGGTCCGGGGCAGGGGCGAATCGGGTGGTGATCCACCCGTAGCGGGAACGCCGGACCGAGCCGGCGCTCGCGAGCCCGTCAGCTAACTCCGCAGGCAGCGCACCGAAAGGAACCCAAAGTGAAATTCCGACGCAGGCGGCGTCGGCTTGCGGCCACCGCGCTGCTGCCGTTTGCCGCCACGATGAGCACGGCCGGCCTGGTGGCCGCGCCACCTGGCCTGGGACAGGAGCTGCCTCCAGACGAGAGCGCTCCCGGGGGTGGGGTGCCGCCCGCCGATGACGGCCGCGCTCCGACCAAGACCAAGATCCATGCCGACAAGAACGTTCTCGCCGGCAAGTCGGTCCGTGTCTCCGGCACCGTCAAGCCGGCGGTCGGGGGGCAGCAGGTGACCGTCCACGTACCGGGTAGCGACAAGACGACCAAGACCGGCCCGGGCGGCAAGTTCAGTATCGAGTGGAGCCCGCCCGGTCCGGGCGAGTACAAGGTCCAGGCAGGCGCCGAGGGCACCGACACGACGACCGGCAGCGAGTCCAAGTCGCTGAAGGTCACCGCGTACCGCAAGGCCGAGGCCTCGTGGTACGGGCCGGGCCTGTACGGCAACCCGACCGCGTGCGGCGGGACGCTGACGCCGGGCACGATGGGCGTCGCCAACAAGACGCTGCCGTGCGGTACCAAGCTCACGCTCCGCTACGGCGGCAGGAGCGTCAAGGTCGAGGTGATCGACCGCGGCCCCTACTCGGGCAACCGCGAGTTCGACCTCACCGCCGCCGTCAAGCAGAAGCTCGGGTTCCCGAGCACCGGGACCGTCCTCGCCTCCAAGTAGGTGCGGCGGCGGCCCGCAGGACCGGGGCGCTAGACCCCGAGCTCGAGGGTGAGTGGCTCCGCGGCCGCGTCGGCGGTCGTGGAGCTCTCGCCCTCGTCTGCATGCTCGCCGGCGTCCTTGGACGAGAGGCCCGCCACCCCGACGCCGAGCAGTCGCACGGGAGCGTCGCGGTCGAACGCGTCGAGCAGGGCGAGCGCTACCTCGCGCACGACCTGGGGCTCGGCGGTTGGGGCGTCGAGGGTACGCGAGCGCGTGTGGGTCCGGAAAGGGCGCAGGCGGATCTTCAGCGTCACCGTGCGGCCCGCATGGCTGTGTTCGTCGAGGCTCCGGCAGACGGAGTCGGCGAGCCGCGCCACGGTGTCGCGCAGCACGGCGCCGTCGGAGACGTCCGTCGAGAAGGTTCTCTCGCGGCTCTCGGACTTCTGCACCCGCTCGGTCTCGACGCGGCGTTCGTCGTGGCCGTTGGCGCGCGCGCGAAGCGCGTGACCGAGCTTGGGGCCGAACGCCGCCTCGAGCTCGCCGGCAACGGCTCCCGCCAGATCGGCGACGGTCCTGATGCCCATGCCCGCAAGGCGCTCGGCGGTGCGCGGGCCGACCCCCGGGATCAGGGCGGCGGGCCTGTCGCCTACGGCGTCGAGCATCTCCTGCGGGCGCAGCACCCTCAGCCCGTCGGGCTTGTCGAGATCCGAGGCGATCTTTGCGAGCAGCTTGTTCGGTGCCAGCCCGACCGAGCAGACGAGTCCGGTCTCCGAACGAATCTCGCGCTTGAGCTGGCGAGCGCGGGCCTTCGGTGCCGGTGAGCCCGAGAGGTCGAGGTAGGCCTCGTCGAGCCCCGCGACCTCGACGCGGTCGGCGAAGCGCCGGAGGATCTCCATGACGCGCTGCGAGGCGCGTCGGTAGAGCGCGATGTCGCGCGGCACGAGCACCATCTGCGGGCAGCGCCGGTGGGCGATCGCGAGCGGCAGCGCCGAGTGCACGCCGTACCGGCGCGCCTCGTATGAGGCCGCCATCACGACGCCGCGCGCCTGCGGGTCCGTGCCGGTGGCGACGACAACGGGCTTGCCGCGCAGCTCGGGGCGGCGCAGCAGCTCTACCGAGGCGAAGAACGCGTCCATGTCCACGTGGGCGACGCAGGGATCCATCACGCCGATCCTAGGAAGTGGGGGGGACGCTGACCAAGCAGCAAGAAGCGCAAGAATTGGGGTCGTGAGCTCGGAGGCCAAGAACCTCGAGGCGATCTCGGCCGCGATCGACCACCACAACCGCAGCTGCCCCTACCCCGCGGCGGAGGTGCGGATGAACCCGTACGAGGTCGAGCGCCTCGGCTGGGACGAGATCCGCGGTCTGCCGGTGGTCCCCGATCCCGAGATCGGGACGGGGCGCTTCCGGATCGTCTGCTCGCGCGAAGGCGAGGGCTCGGAGCTCGAGGAGACCGAGGCGATCGGCGAGCCGCTCGAGGTGCTCACGCCCGCCGGTCCCGACGAGCCGCCGGTCTAGGTCGCTTCGCGGTAGTGCAGGTGAACGACGCCGCTGCCGAAGCGGCGTTCGTCCACGAGCACGAGTCGCACTACGAGGTCGTCGGGAAGCGACCTCGTGCCGGCCCCGACGACGATCGGCGTCAGAAACAGGTGGTACTCATCGACCAGCCCGGCCCTGATCGCCTCGGCGGCGAGGGTCGGGCCGCCCACGCTGATGTCACTCTCCGCCGCCGCCTTCATCTGCCGGATCGCTTCCGGGTCGAACTCGCGCTCGATCCGCGTCCTGGCGCTGGATACCACCCCCAGGCTCCTGGAGAACACGATCTTGTCGGCCGAGCGCCAGATCTCGGCGTAGTCCCGCACGACCGGCGGCTCGGCGGCGGTGTCCATGGTCTCCCACGCGACCATCACCTCGTACATCCGGCGGCCGTAGAGGTAGGTACCGACGGGCCGCTCGAGGTCGTTGACGAAGCCGTGCACCTCCTCGTCGGGCGCGGCCCAGTCGAAATTGCCGTCCTCGTCGGCGACGTAGCCGTCGAGCGACGCGATCGCGGAGTAGATGAGCTTGGCCCATGTGGTCGTGCGCTAGACGTCGGAGGCGACGTTTATGCCCAGCTCGTTGAGCAGCTTCTGGGCCTCGATGTTGAGCTGGAAGAACTCGTCGGTGAGGATCAGCACGCCCATCGCGATCAGGACCGCTCCGCCCGCCGCGACGATCGCGCCGTAGTGACGCTTGACCCAAGCGAAGGCCGTCGTGGCGCGCGAGAACGCCAGGCCTGCGATCAGGAACGGGATCCCGAGGCCCGCCGAGTAAACGGCGAGCAGGAGTGCCCCCCGGGCGGCGGAGTCCGATAGCGCCGCCGCGGCGAGGATCGCCGACAGCGTCGGGCCGATGCACGGCGTCCACGCGATCCCGAAGGCCGCCCCGGCGACCACCGGCCCGCCCCTGCCGGCGCGCTCGATCAGGGCATCGAATCGCCACTCGCGGCTCAGCCGCGGGACGAGCGGGGCCGCGACGAACAGGGCACCCATCGCGATGATCAGGATCCCGGCGATCGTGTTGAGCGTCTCGCGATGCTGGCGCAGCGTCTCGCCGATACCCGTCGCGGTCAGCCCGAGCAGGATGAAGATGACCGAGAAGCTCGCGATGAAGAGCAGGCACGGCCCGAGCACACGGCGCCAGCCCGCCCGGTCGAGGTCGGCGACGCCGACCCCCGTGACCGCGGAGAGGTAGCCGGGGACGAGCGGCAGGACGCAGGGGGAGAGGAACGAGACCGCGCCCGCGGCGAGCGCGATCGGGATGCCGACGCCGGCTGCGGGATCCGTCTCCACCCGGCTGAGGGTAGCCGGGGAGCGGGGCTCAGTTGAGCGCCGAGGCGAGGCGCCGCCGGTGCTCTCTCGCCAGCGGGTGGTCGGCGCCGAGCTCGGTGAACATGGCCACCATCACCTTGCGGATCAGATCGCGCCGGTCGGGATCCTCGGCTTCGGCGAGCGCCTCCTGGAGCGATTCCAGCGCCGCCTCGCAGTCGCCCTGGTCCCAGGCATCGAAGGCGCGCAGGACCGCGGCTCCCGGTGGCGTCGCGCCATCCTCCTCGACGATCTGGGCGCGGGCGGCGAGTCCCTCGGCGACGAAGTCGCCCTCGAACGGGCTCAGGACCGACAGGGCGTCGGCGGTGTCGCCGCGCTCGATCAGAAGCCGGCCGAGCTTTCGCGCCGCGGCCACGTTGCGCCGGTCGAGCTCGAGCGCCTTGCGCAGGGAGTCCTCGTCGCCGGCGGTTGCGAGGCGATCGGCCTCCGAGGGAACGAGGCGGTCGAAGAACTCCTCGACGCGCGCCGGCGGAATCGCGCCGGTGAATTGATCGGCGACCTGGCCGTCGCGGAACGCCATCACGGCCGGGATGCCGCGAACCCCGAACGCGACCGCGAGGCTCTGGTTGCTGTCGACGTCGACCTTCGCCAGCTCGACGTCGCCCTCGCGCTTGGCCGCGGCGGCCTCGAGCGCCGGGCTCAGCGTCCGGCACGGCCCGCACCACTCGGCCCAGAAGTCCACCACGACGGGGAGCTCGCGCGAGCGCTCGATGACGCGCTGCTCGAACTGCGCCTCGTCGACGTCGAAGACCACCTAGAAGGTCCCCACTTCGCCGAACATGACCGGGAGCCGCTGGGCGACCCCGACGTCGCCCTCGATGCCGAATCGGTCGTCGAACATGAGTTCCTGGATCGGGACCTCCCCGGCGATGAGGCGGGCGAAGTCGGGGATCTGAAAGCGGAAGCGCACGACCGCATCCTCACTGTCCTCGGGCACGGCTGTCGCGCTGTCGCCGCGGATGCGGATCGTCCAGTGGGAGGGGGGAGGCGGAGGACCGCCGTCGGAGTGGTGCTCGAGCTCGTAGACGATGTCGCCCTCGAAGCCCTGCGCGAGCCTGGGGTCGAAGCGGCGCACCATGCCGCCGAAGATGACCCGCTGCGCGATGCGGTTGCCGAAGCGGCGCTCGAGCTGCTCGGCGGACGCGCCGCGAACGAGCCGCGCGAGGCCCGCACGTCCCTGCTGCTCGGCGCGCTCGCGAAGCTCGCCGGCAGCGGCGGCGGCGCGCTCCCGCAGGCCGCTGCGACGGCTGCGCGAGCGGCGGGCGCGCTCGAGCTCGGCGGGCTCGTCGATCTCGTAGCCGGGAGGCGGTTGGCGCGGTGGGTCGCGCCGCGCCAGCGCGGCCTCGACCGCGCCCGCGAGGCGGTCGGCCTTGTCGCGCTCGGCCTGCTCGGCGCGCTCCGCGAACTCGGGCATGACCTCGGCGGCGAACAGCTCGAGGCTCTCGCAGATGTCCTCGTGGCGGTTGCGCCCGGCCTGGAGCACGAAGATCATCTGGTCGACGCCGACCGCCTCGTAGCGGCGCGCCATGTCGCGGATCTGGTCAGGGGTGCCGATCGCCCCGCGCAGCGAGCCGAGCCCCTGCTGCATCAGGCGCACGCCGAGCGGGGCGTCGTCGGCGGAGATCACCTCGCGCGCGAAGCCCTTCTCGGAGCGGTTGCGCTGGAACTCCTCCCAGACGCTCGTCACGCCGGGGCGGTGATGGCCCATGCCGTAGTAGTGGGCGAGCGAGTAGCCGAAGAAGTGGGCGCCGTCGATCCCGCGCTCGATCGCCTCCTGCTCGTCCGTGTGGCACATCATCGGCAGGACGACGGCGACCGTCGGGTTGACGGCGAATCCGGCCGGGATGCACTCCTCGGAGGCGATCAGCTCGTAGTACTCGTCGACCCAGATGCCGGCGTCCTCGGGCTCGACGAAGGCAAACGACAGCGCGCCGAGGCCGTTCCGGGCCGCGAGATGGATCGTCTCGCGGCGGCTGCACGCGACCCAGAGCGGCGGGTGGGGCTTCTGGAGCGGCTTGGGAACGACGTTTCGGGGCGGCATCTGGAAGTACTCGGAGTCCCAGCCGCAGAACGGCTCCTCGACGAACATCCGCGCGATCGCGTCCATCGCGTCCTCCCACATGGCGCGCTTTCGCTGGCGATCGACGAGAAAGCCGCCCAGCTCGGCGCCGGAGCTCGACTCGCCGGTGCCGAAGTCGAGGCGCCCGTCGCAGACCAGGTCGAGGGTGGCGACGCGCTCGGCGACGCGGGCCGGGTGGTTGACCGCCTGCGGAATCTGGACAATCCCGTGGCCGAGGCGAATCCGCTGCGTGCGCTGGCTGGCCGCGGCGAGGAAGACCTCGGGGGCCGAGGAGTGCGAGTACTCCTCGAGGAAGTGGTGCTCGACCTCCCACACGTAGTCGAACCCGAGCCGATCGGCCAGCTCGACCTGGTCGAGCGCGTCCTTCAGCAGGCGGTGCTCGGAGCGCTCGTCCTCCCACGGCCGCGGGTTCTGGTGCTCATAGAAGAGGCCGAAGCGCATACCGAGGACCTAATCGTCGCAGGCCGTCGGGTGTGCGCGGCCGCTCGTCGTCGCTTTGACGCGCGTGGCGAAGGTGTCATCCGTGCGAACTACGGACCGAGGTTCCGCGCGATTCGCTGATGACGTATACCGTCATTGTCGAGAAACTTCCATGCGAACCAACCGCCAGGGGGTGGTCAGTGGGTAGCGCTCCACGCAAGTCACAGCGCGTCGGCCTCATCGCGATCATCGCGTT
>DASPWW010000080.1:0-17425 GCA_035637595.1 Solirubrobacterales bacterium
GACGTGCGCTGCCCGGGCCGGCCACCCGCTCGACCGGCGCCAGGCACGACTCGTGCATCACCAGATGAAGGTCGATCCCCGGGTGGGCCCAGAACTCGAGCCCGGCGAGATCGGTCGCCGTCGCACAGGTCGGCGCCCTCAGGCGGCCGCGGCGCCGCAGACAGCCGAGCACGCTGGTTGCGGCCGGAAAGGTGGAAACGACGATGTCCGGCCGGCAGCCATTGACGAACCGGAGCAGCGAGCGTGCACCGAAGAACGCCAGCCCGGCCCGCCCGAGCCCGCGCAGGACACGAAAGCGAGCAAAGAGGCCGTAGAGAAGGCCGAAGATCCAGGGGGCGAAGCGAAGCTGGCCGCGGTAGGCATCGAGCAGGACGTAACGGAGAAAGCGGCCGAGCCCCACGAGCGCGTCGCAGACCAGAACCTCGACGTCCGTTCGCTCGCAGACAAGCTCGGCCGCGAGCACCCGCGCGGCGGCCACATGGCCCTCCCCGACCTCGGCGGTCAGGATGACGACCCGCAGAGCCGGTTCGCCAGCGCGCGCCGGATAGCGGGCAAGCAACCCTCCCCCCCGACGACGACGGTGGTGCAGACTGCGCAACCTGCCGGCAAGAAAGACCAAGCCACGCGTAAAAGCCGGCATCCGTAACCCCACCGTCCGATCATGACCGCAACCACGGCCGCCCGTCATCGGTCGTAGACTTTCCCGATGAGCAACACCCTGATCGCGAAGATCCGCAAGTGGTTGAGGCTCGGGAACAAGGCCTAGCCCTGCCGGTGACGTACCCGGTCGCCCCGCAGGCGACTTTGCTGTCCACGCGCGCGTGAGCCTAGCGAGAGCGTCGAGCAGGTCCCTGAGACCCGACTCATGCGTCGCCGAGCGGGCTCGCAGCGGCGCGCATCCCTTCGACGAACACCCCGGGCTGATCGAGCTACCGCGGGCGTTCCGGACTCGGGATCGAGCTCGGCGGGTTGATGCGCTCGCGCGACGGTGCGATGACCTGGCAGGATCACCGCCCCGGTGCGCAGCGCAACGTGCACTCGGTCGCCTGGCAGCCGCGCGTGCAGGGCAGGCGTACGAGGCCGGCGGCGGCGGCGCCGCCTTCAGCGAGAACGGGGGCGAGAGTTGGCAGCCGGCGGACGAGGGGCGCGACCGCCACTACACCTGGTCGGTCGCCGTCGACCCAGACGACCCCGAGCTCTGGTACGTCTCGGCGAGCACCGGCCCGTATGCCGCGCATGGCGGCGGCGACCCGCAGGCCTGCATCTACCGGCGGCGCGCGAACGAGGCATGGCGGGAGCTCGCGGGCGGGCTTCCGGAGCCGCTGCCGGCGATGCCCTACGCACCTGTTGCCGGCGACCACCGTCCGGTCGCCGGGGCTCGCCGATGGGCAGATCTGGGAGAGCAGCGACCGCGGCGAGAGCTGGCGTGCCTGCAGGTTGCAGGGCGGCTCGCTCACTGGACCGCACGCGCTCGCCACCACGAGCGCCTGAAACTCGCAATACCTTCGATGGCGCGCGTCGGGTTCGCAAGCTCGATCGTTCCCCAAGAGGGCTGAATCGACGCGCGACCGAACTCATGGTTCACGCGCGCGCGAATATCAGAAAACTGGGTGGCGGCACAAGTGTGTTGCGCGGCGCGCTCGTATTCCGGGCCGCTCGCTTCGGCAACATCGGCACGGAGAGCCTCGATGGCGTCGCTGCTCTGCTTGGCCAGCTTGATCGTGCGCGCGCCGCCGCCGACGGGAACCCCTGCGCCCTGTGGGTGCCGAAAATTCGGTCCGTAGTCTGAGAAGCCTCAGATTTACAGGCGGAATCGAGTTTTTGCACCCCACACGAGGGAATATCCGGAGATCAGCCAGCCGATCGTCGACTGGTCGCCCTGACGGTCGGCGCGCTCGAACGCGAGTTCTCGCCGTACGGCCCGCAAAGAGTCGCCAATGACCATCGCGCGCTACCGTCCTTTTGGTGGTCGCGCTTCCTTGTACACGGCGCGGCGGAATGGGTCAATCGCGCCGACGCTCAAGATCGGGTGCGGGACCTGTCTGCCTCCTCTGGCTCTAGCGAGAGAAACGTATTAGGGTCGTAGCTGCCGTCCCGCCAACGATCGCCTCCCAGTCGGAGGTGCGCAATCGCCGTCTTGCCCAAGGTTCTCGCCGGCCCGATCGTGCGGCGAGTCGAGTTCCGCAGCTGCTCTTTCTGGGTCGCCCTCAGCGCGGAAGCGACCGTCAAGGCGCTCATCTGGAAAGGCGAGCGCAGCACGACGCCGAGCAGTGCGGACACGCCGGTCGGCACTGGCGAGCTGAAGACGCGAAGGATCGCCGCGAACCTGCACGTCGCGGTCGTGACGGTCGATCTGACCGGCGGCGCCCCGCTCCAGGCGGGCGCGCTCTACTCGTACACCCTGACGTTCGCGTTCACGGGCGGCGGCACGTCCGATCTCCAGGGCGAGAAGCTCCTCGAGGACGAGCTCGCCGGCGCGCGCCTGGCCGGCGTCGACGCGGCGGCGCCGCTGCACAAGGCGCTCGGGTTCGTCAAGGACCGGCTCCCGACGTTCCTGGCACCGCCCGCGAAGTTCGTCGGTACGACGGCGGCCGAAGGACTCCGCGTCGCGCACTGCAGCTGCCGGCGTGCGGGCGCGGGCAGCTTCGACGCGCTCGCCGGCATCGCGCCGCTCGTCCAGCAACCCGACAGACGGCCGCACCAGCTCTTCCTCACCGGCGACCAGGTGTACGCAGACGACATCTCCACGACGTTCCTCCCGCTGGTGATCTCGCTCGCGGCCGACGTCATGGGCGGGAGTCAGCCGCTGCCGGGCTTTCCGCCCGATCCGCGGACCGGCGGCACGGGGTCGACGCCGGTGACGGGCGCCGGACTCCCGGGTAACCTCGCCAACCTGCCGCCGATGCGGCGGAACTGGCTGCTTTGGCAGCTCGCGGGCTTCACCGGCAGCGATACGGAGAACCACGCGATCACGTTCGGCGAGTTCGTCGCCCTCCACCTCCACGCCTGGAGCCCGCGGGTCTGGCGGAAGATCCCGGCGTTCGCCGACGTCTTCAAGCCGCCCGGCGTCCCGGGCGGTGCCACGGCTCCAGCGCCGGCGATCGCGCCGTGGCTGAACCGGCCGTGGTTCTGCAGCGCTGCGGACCCGACGCAGCCCGAGGCCACGCTGAAGAAGAACTGGGCCGACCCGGCCGTCAACAAGGACGCTTTCGAGGGCTTCAACCGGTCGGCCCACCACCTCGCGCGCTACGCCGGCGTCACGCCGACCGTGGCGCAGGTGCTCGCGAACACGCCGACGTACATGATCTTCGACGACCACGAGGTGGCCGACGACTGGAACCTCAACGGCCGCTGGGCGAGCAAGGTCTACAACCGCGAGTGGGGACGGTACGTCGTCCGCAACGGCTTGCTCGCGTACGCGCTGATGCAGGGCTGGGGCAACGATCCCGCCCACTTCGGCACCGACAAACCGGGCAAGAAGGTGCTCGACGCGATGCCGGCCTCCATCGCAGGCGGGACGCCGAACACGAATCTCGACATCCTGCTCGGGTTCGACAAGACCACCACCGCGCAGCCGAAGCGGATCGTCTTCAACTACTCGCTCGAGAACGAGAACTACAAGGAAGTCGTGCTCGACACCCGTACGCACCGGGCGATCAACAACACGACGCTCGACTCGCCCAACCTGATCGACAACCTGGGCGAGCAGCTGCCCGAGCGGCCCGCGACCGCCACCCAGCAGGTGCTCCTCGTCGTCTCACCGGTGCCGGTGTTCAGCCCGGTCGTGATCGAGCAGATGGGCCAGCCGCTCGCCCAGCTCGCGATCGACAACATCCACGCCAACACGATCGGCGAGGTGCCCGGGTTCGTCTCGGGAGACGAAGCGGACCCGCGCCGCAGCGCCGGCTGCGGCAAGCGCGGGGAGCGCGGCGGCGAGAAGTACGACCGGGAGGGGTGGTCGGCCAACGAGTCGGGCTTCGAGGCGGTCGTCGCGCGGCTGGCGAGCTACCGGTCGGTCGTCATCCTGTCCGGCGACGTCCACTACGCGTCGACGACGACCCTGGACTACTGGACGAAGACCATTCCCGAGCCGGCGCGCCTCGTGCAATGCATCTCGAGCCCGGCCAAGAACATCTTCAAGGACGTCGTCGACCAGATCATCCGCAAGATCGGCAACCTCCAGCAGGCGGAGGAGGTGCCGATGGAACGGCTCGCGTGGAAGGACGGCATCGACGCCACCGCGCTGATCCCGGCAGGCGCCCGCATCTCGCTCGCCCGCCGCTCGCGCCTGCGCAAGAACCCGGCGCTCGTACCGACGTCCCCGTGGCCCGCGGGCTCCAAGCTCCCGGCGGCCGCCGACAAGCGCCCGGACTGGCGCTGGCGGATCCAGACCGTCGTCGACGTGATCACGAAGCGAGCCGACCTGCCCACGGGCCTGCAGACCGAGCCCCTCGCCGAGACGGTCAAGACCAAGCCGATCGACGAGCAGCTGGTCGCGATCGCCACGGTGCACCAGACGCGGCTCGTGCAGAACCGGCCGCTGCTTCGCCGGCTCCTCTTCGCGCCCAACTTCGGCACCGTGCAGTTCGAGCAGAAGCCGGCGGGGCCGGACATCGTCCACCGGCTCTACTCGCCGGTGACGGCCGAGCCGTTCCTCCCCAGCGAGAACAAGCCGCTGCCGACCGGGCCGCCGGCGGACCCGAACGTCGCGTTCGGCCCGCACACGGTGCACCGCGCGCCGCTGAAGGCCCCCGCGACCGAGACCCCACCCGAGATCAGAGCGAAGCCCGCCGGTGGCTGACGAGACCTTCAACCCGCTCGTCTGGCTGATGGACGTGGTCGCCGACTCGGTGGACTGGATGCACGAGACCTTCAGCGATCCGGCGCTGAGCCGTGAGCTGCGCAGCGACCTGGGGGTGGACGACCAGGGCAACCCGCAGGGTCAGCTGCCGACCGGCGAGAAGATCCGGATGCGGCACCCGAACGGAGATCCGATCGACGTCGACAAGGCCGCCTTCGACACGACGGTGGCCGAGGTCAAGGCCGCCTACGGTCTGCTGGTCGACTTCTTCGGCTCGCTGGAGCTCAGCGTGGCCGAGCTCTGGGACTTCCTCTCCCTGATTGGCCAGGTCGGCGCGGCGGAGTCGATCAGGACGCGGTGGCCGGTGGTGCACGGCGCGGCGCGTGCGACCGGGGTCGTCGGCGGGCTCGCCTCGAGCGACGACGTCGAGGGGCTCAACGTGCTGCGCGCGGTCGACCTGCTCGGCGGCAAGTCGGGCGCACCGTCCGACGTGACCGACCCGAGCGTGCTCGCAGGCGTGCGAAACTGGACCGGCGTCGGCAGCTCGATCGCGGCGGCGATCTTCGGCGACGACCTGCCCGTGCGGGTGCGGGCCGCCTACGGCTACGAGCCCGACCTGGACTCGAAGACCCCGACGGTCGACCTCGTCGCCCGCACCGCCTACACCATCGACGCCTCGAATCCGCACCCCGACGGCGTCGGCACCGACGAGCACATCAGCCTGACGTGGATCTACGTGCCGTCGACGGCGACCACGCCGTTCAAACTGCTCTTCTCCGTCGGCGGCGGGATCTCCCACACGAGAGGGCGGCTTACGCTCTCGGTCGAGGTGCCCGCCGCGGGCACCGTCGTGATCTCCAGGCCGTGGAACTTCGAGGCCGGCATCCTCCTCCGCGCCGGCGCGGCGTACGGCCGGGCGGACGCCAAGGCGCTCGAGTTCGGGGAGCGGGACGGGCCGCACCTCGACGTCGAGACGATCGCGCTCCGGCTCGAGCTCTCGGCGACCTCGTCCGTGCGGGCCGAGCTCAAGGGCGTCGACATCTCCCTGGCGCTCTCCGACGCGGACAGCTTCATCTCGTCGCTCAGCCAGGAGCTCAAGACGCGGTTCGACCTCGCGCTCGTCTACGACCGCAACGGCTTCCGCTTCGAGGGCGGCCCGAAGTCGTCGTCGACGAGCACGCCCTCGAGCCTCGACCGGACGACGCGGTCGCCGCTCGCGCTCGAGGCCAGCCCGGTCTCCACGAAGTCCGGCGGGCTCGAGGCGAACGTGCCGGCGAACATCACCCACTTCGGGCCGTTCCGGATCCAGAAGGGCCACATCGAGATCGGCGACAGCCCGGACGGCAACCGGCACACCGCCCTCGAGCTCTCCACGAGCGCCGACATCACCCTCGGCCCGTTCTCCCTGGTCATCGATCGGATCGGCATGAAGCTCGACCTGCGGGCCGGCGGCGTGGAGCCGAATCTCGGCCTGCTGGACCTGGACTTCGGCTTCAAGTCGCCGAACGGCATCGGCGTCAAGATCGACGCCAAGGCGATCAAGGGCGGCGGGTTCCTCTACCTCGATGCCGACAAGGGCGAGTACGCCGGCGTCCTCGAGCTCAGCTTCAAGGGACTGACGATCAAGGCGCTCGGCCTGCTCAATACCAAGGCCCCCGAGGCCGGCTGGTCGCTGCTCCTGCTGCTCTATGCCGAGTTCCGCGAGACGCCGTGGCAGATCGGCCTGGGGTTCACGATCACCGCGGTCGGGGGGATCCTCGGGCTGCAGCACGTCGCATCGGTCGACCAGCTGCGTGCCTCGCTCGGCACGAACTCCTTCGACGACGTGCTCTTCCCTGCCGACCCCGTGAAGGACGCGCCCCGGATCCTCGGCCGGCTGCGGACGCTCTTCCCGGTCCAGGCGCACGCGCTCACCGTCGGGCCTGTCGTCGAGATCAACTGGGCCACGCCGCCGCTCGTGGTCGCGCGCCTCGGGATCCTGGCGCAATTCACCGGTGCGTTCGGAGGCGGAGACTTCCGCTTCACCCGGCTGACCGTGATCGGGACGGTCAGGGCCGTGGCTCCGCCCGCCACGATTGACGCGCCGAGGCTCGTGGATCTGACCGCCGACCTCCTCGGCGACTACGACGTCGAGTCGGGGTTGCTGGCGATCGACGCGCGGCTGCGCGACTCGAAGCTCGGCGGGGTCGAGTTCAGCGGCTCGCTGATCGTGCGGATCGGCATGGGCGGCAACCCGGCGTTCGCGATCGCGGCCGGCGGCTTCCATCCCGCGTTCGTCGACCTGCCGCCCGCGCTGCCGGCAAGGATCGACCGGCTCGGGCTCGTCTGGAAGATCGGCGACTCGGTCGTGCTCACGCTCCAGGCGTACGCGGCGGTAACGGCGTCGAGCTGGCAGATGGGCGCGCTGTTCACGCTGCGCGCCGACATCGGTCCGGTCGACATCGACGGCGCGCTGGGCTTCGACGCGATCGCGTACGACGACGGGCGGTTCAGCGTCGAGATCCACGGCCACGTCAAGATCCGCTGGCGGGGCCACACGCTCATGTCCGTCTCGATCAAGGTCGTCCTCGACCGCAACGCGAGGCAGGTGTGGCACGCGGCCGGCACCGCGAAGTTCTCCATCCTCTGGTGGGACAAGGAGGTCGACTTCGAGGAGACGTGGGGCACGGAGCGGTCGCTGCCGCCCGCTCCGCAGGTCGACGCCGCCGCGCTGCTCCGCGCAGGGCTCGCAGACCCGGGGAACTGGGCGACCCAGCTGCCCGCGCGCGGCGACTCGCTTGTGACCCTCGCCGACCCGCCGCCGAACCCGAGCGCCGTTGCGCGGGTGATGGCGCATCCGCTTGGCACGCTCACGGTGACCCAGCGGATCGCGCCGCTCGGTCTGCGGCTCGACCACATCGACGGCGCGCCGGTGGCAGCCGGCACCGTCCTCGCGATCGACACCGTCCGGATCGGAACGACCGGGGCCGCGGCCACCCGGCCGACGATGCAGTCGTTCCCGCGGGCGAGATTCCAGGAGCTCACCGAGGACGAGCGGCTGACCCAGAAGACGTTCGAGTCGTTCCCCGCGGGCGTCGCGATCATCCCGGACGGCGAGGACAACCCGGCCGGGACCGTCACCGCGTTCGACTTCGAGCCCGTCAACCTCGCCCCGGACGGGGTGACGACGCCGCCGCCGACGCCGGCCTTCCCGGGGCACCTCGATTGGCACCTGCGCGCCGGCCGGGCGGCGCGCTCGGAGCTGCGCCAGGCCGGGCGGCTGGTGCGCGGCGTGCCGGCGCGCGACGTCGAGGTCGGTCCGCCGGCCGTTGTCGTGGTCGACACCCGCGACCTGACCGACGCGGTCGTCCTGACCGACGTCGAGTCCCGCTCAGCGACGCTCGCCCGGCAGCGTACGAGGGTCGGAAGGCTCGTCGTGGAAGCGCACGAGATCGGAGTCTGAGGATGCCCCCGCCCGTCTACCGCTTCCTGCCTTGGGCCCGTCGCGGGCTCGCGCAGGGGATCTCGAACCCGGACAGCGCCGCTGGCAACCTCCCCGCCCGCACCTCGATCCAGGTCAAGCTCGACGTCGCCGGCCGGACCGCGACCTCGCGCGTCGACGTCTACGGGCCGGGTGAGGTCACCGGCATCGACCGCAGGATGATCCTGCGCACCGAGCCGAGGCCCGGCGCCACCGACTTCGAGCCGAACTACCTGGCGGCGATCGAGTTCGACCCGCCCGACTTCCCCTGGCTCTTCACACCCGCGGCGCACAACGGCGGACAGCTCCGGCCGTGGTGCGTGCTCGCGGTCGTGGAGAAGGCCCCCGGCGTGACCGTCTCGGTCCGCGCCGACGCGCCGCTGCCGGTGCTCACGATCGCGAGTCCCGCCGTCCCGTCGCAGGAGCTACCCGACCTCACGGAGTCGTGGGCCTGGGCGCACACCCAGATCCTCGAGGACGGGTCAGGGACCGGCGACCTCGACGCCCATCCCGACGCGAACCTCAGCCGCCTCGTCTGCCCCCGGCGGCTCAAAGCCGAGACGCGCTACCTGGCCTGCGTCGTGCCCGCCTTCGACCTCGGCGTCACGCGCGGCCTCGGCGGATCCGTGACAGGGACCCAGGTGGCGCCGGCGTGGCGTCTCACGGACTCCGGGCTCGACGCGAACGGCATCTCGCTGCCGCTCTACTACTTCTGGGAGTTCTCCACGGCCGTGGAGGACGACATCGAGTCGATGGCCCGCCGGCTGCACGGGCCGGAGCACGCGCCCGCCGACCTCGGGCGGCGCCGCATCTACGCGGCCGCGGGTCATCCCGACCTGGCGACGCCGCCGCTCCCGGCCACCGCACGCGCCGTCAGCATGGAGGGCGCGCTCCGGCCCGCCGAGTCCAGCGCGACCCCGGATCCGGCCCAAGCGCCCGCGCTCACGTCGCGGCTCGCCACGATCGTCGCCCGCCGCGTCACGCCCCAGCTGCCGGCCCCGCTGTACGGCGAGTGGCCGGCCGCGCAGCACAGGCTCGCGGGCGCCCCGGCCTGGATGAGCGAGCTGAACACGACGGTGGCGCACCGCATCGCCGCTGCGCTCGGCACCGAGGTCGTGCGCCGGAACCAGGAAGCGTTCGTCCAGGCGGCCTGGGAGCAGGTCGGCCAGGTGCGCGAGGCCAACGAGCTCGCACAGCGCGCGAGGCTCGCCGCGGCCGTCCTCGGCCGGATGGTGGCGAGGCACTTCGCCCCGCGCCCGGCCGAGCGCCTGTTGCAGCTAGCCGGCCCCATGCTCGCGGGCACCTCGGTCGCCCCGGCGGCCCCCGGCGCCGCGATGCGCACCGTCGCCGCCCACCTCGACGACACGAGCCTGCCGTCGGGAGCGGTGTCGCCGGCGTACCGGCGTCTCGCCAGCGGCCAGCGGCAGGCGGTCAAGCTGGCCGTCCGCAAGGCCGGGCTGAGCCGGCGGGACGGCCTGATCGCCCTGACCGCGGCCGACCCGGCTCTGGTCGAGCCCGAGCCGGGCCCACCGGACGGCGTCGTCGACCTCCGCGACCTCGCGAAGCTGCGGCCGACGGGAACCTCGGGGAGGGTCCGGCTCGCGCCGCTGGGCCTGTCCGGCGAGACGACCGACGTCGAGCTCGCGAAGCTCGTGCCCGTACGGGGCCCGGTCGGGTCCCTCCCGACGGGCAACCGGCAGTTCTTCCCGCCGTCGGAGCTGTCCGCGGTGATCAGCCAGGCAACCGGGCGGGCCGCGCGCACGCAGCGCGACCTCCCGCCCATCTTCCGCGCACCCGTGCCGGTGACGCAGTCCACCGCCAGGGCGGTCTTCAACAACGCCCTCACCGTGACCGCCCGGGCGACCAACCGCGACACCGCCGCGGCGGACTTCGTGAGCACCGACGTCGCGGGCCTCGGCGCCCGGCTGATCACGAGGCTCGACGCGAGAGCCAACGTGGCGCGCCGGATCGCCGCGATGGTCACCGGGCACGGAGTCACGGACCCCGGCGCGGGCGGGTTCGATCCGTACCACGGGATCCAGGCGTTCCCGGTGATCGGCGATTCGACCTACCAGTACCTCGACCAGCTCGACGGCGGCTGGGTGCTGCCCGAGGCGAACGGGCTCGAGCCCGATACCGCGATCCTGCTGCGCTCGAACCCCGAGTTCACCTCGGCGTTCCTCGTCGGGCTGAACCACGAGATGAACAGCGAGCTCCTGTGGCGGGGGTACCCCACGGACCAGCGAGGCACGCCGTTCCAGCACTTCTGGGACCGCCTCGACGACTTCCCCGATATCCGGCCGATCCACGAGTGGACGCCGACGCTGGCGCTGGAGGTCGCTGGCGCGCCGCCGGGCGTCACGGGCTCAGGCGAGCAGATCGTGCTGCTCCTGCGCGGGACGCTGCTCCGCCGCTATCCGGACCTCGTCATCTACGCCACCACGGGCACCCGCTTCGCGCCCGGCCCGACGGTCCCTGCGGAAGGGCGCCCCATGTTCTTCGGGCTGCTGCGGCCGGACATCAGCCTCGTCGGCTTTCCGCTCACGCCGGCCCAGCTCGCGGCGGCGGAGTGGTGGTTCGTGCTCGAGCAGCAGCTCACCGCGCCGCGCTTCGGCTTCGACCTGGGGGAGCCGCCCACGCCCGCGGCCCAGACGTGGGCCGACGCCACGTGGTCGATGTTCGATATCGACCCCGGCGAGCACGTCCGCCTGAAGGTCGGCCAGAACCCGACGAAGATCGCGACGAAGAGGATCCCGGCCGGCGGGCGCAGCTTTGGCTCCACCGCGGACCAGGTCGCGATCAGCCTGCTGCAGCGCCCGATCCGCGTGTCGATGCACAAGGACCGTCTGCTGCTGCATCCGGGAGACGGCGCATGAGCGTGCCGCCCGCCGCCGAGGCCGAGCAGCGGCTGACCGAGCTCGAAGGCGTCCCGGTGACGCTGCTCCCAGTCCGTTTGGAGACGCGCTTCATCACGAGGCCGGGGGCGGCGGGCCCGGAGCAGCTGCGGATCCGCGTCTACCCCGACCAGATCCACCTCGACGCGCACCAGCCGGGGCTCACACCCGCCGAGGTCGCCGCCGGCCAGGTGTACTGGCGGAATCGCTGGGACCCGGCGACCGCGCCCCGCGCCTGGGCCGAGATGATCCGCGGCATCAGGCCCGCACGCGCCTCGTGGATCGTGCGCTCGCTGACGCCGTCCAACCCGGTCGGAGATCCGCCGGGGCCGCAGTTCCCGACGCCGCCGTCGCGGGATCCGCAGCTCGACGTCCCGCTCGCGGTGCGGGCGATGCCGACCCGCTGGGTGGCGCTCGGGTACGACGCGGCCGGCGTCCAGGTGCTGCGCCGGTGGTTCGACAACCCGGTGCAGGACGGGCTCCTCGCCACCGCCTCGACGACCGACGGCCCGCCGCTCACCGGCGACGCCGCGGTGAGCGCCTACCTCGGCTGGGCGGCCGACTACGACACGGCGGTCGCGGCGGGAATGGCCGTCACCGTCACGCCGAGCGACCTGACCGTCGGCCGCAGCCTCGCCGACGGGCTCGACCGGCTCGTCGTCCTCGGCGTCGACTGGATCGCCGGCGACGGGGCGTCCGAGCTGGCCGCGCTCTTCGCCGCGCACGAGGTGAGCGACGGGCTCGCGTACGTGAGGCCGGGGACGCCGACCAACAACCTCGCGGGGCAGCCGGCCGCCGGCGGGGCGCTCGAGGTCGCCGACCCCGCGGCGCCCGCGGCGAGCCTCGACGCGGAGTGGTCAGCCGGGGCGCGGCTGGCCGGCGCTCTGGGGCTGGAGCCCGGAGCCCTGGGGCGCCTGCCTGGCGCTGCCGCGACGACCGC
Organism: Solirubrobacterales bacterium; assembly: GCA_035637595.1. Taxonomy (GTDB): domain Bacteria; phylum Actinomycetota; class Thermoleophilia; order Solirubrobacterales; family 70-9; genus DASPWW01. The sequence continues at coordinate 12,096 of DASPWW010000080.1, forward strand.
GAGGGTGAGCGCGGACCTCGTCCAGGCAACCTGGGCCGGGAGCCTCGGCTACTTTGCCGACCAGCTCCTGTCGCCGCTCATCGACGACTCCGATCTGGCGGCCACCCGGGCGCACGCGGTCCGGTACCTGCACCCGCTCGGAACGCTGCCGACGCTGCGGGTCGGCCGGCAGCCGCTCGGCGTGCTGCCCGTGCTGGCGCCGCAGGCCACGCTGGCCGATCCGTTCGCGAGCCGGCTCGGCGACGTGCTGAAGAGGCTGCGGCCGATGTGGGAGGCCGCGCTCCCGCGCGTGCCGCGGCTGCTGCGCTCGGACGGATCCGGCCGCCAGCTCGAGCAGGTCCTGCTCGCCGTTCTCCGCCGAGCGCCCTGGACGACCAGGATCTGGTACCGGCGCGTCTACGGCCCGCTGATCGCCCTGGCCGCGGCCGGCGTCGGCCTGACGCAGAGGTTCCAGTCGGTGCTCCGCAACATCGGCTTCCTCGACTCCTTCGGCCTGACCGTGCAGCCGCGGATCGTGCCGTTCGGCATCCACGACCGTACGCGGTACCTGCGGATCCCGTTCCTCGGCGCGAGCGAGGACGGCAAACCGCCCGATCTCTCGTACCTGGCGGAGCTGCGCGAGCTGACGACGCTGCCGGAGGCACGCGACGAGCTGGCCCAGGGCCGGGCGGTGAGCGTGCTCGACGCGCTCGCCAGGTTCGCCGCGCAGCAGGAGCTCGACCTCGCCGCTGCCCGCTTCGGCCGCCGCCTGCTGCCGCGCTCGCGGGACCCGATCGCGTGGCGCACGACGGAGATCAGCGGGATGGGCACGCTCACCGCCCGGAGCCCGCTCGAGCTCGCGACCACTCCCATCGCCGACCTCGGCGGCTCGACCCTCGCCGAGGAGGTCGCGCGGCGCCTCAAGAGCTCGCCCTCCGACCCCAAGCTCGCCGATCTGAAGGCGCTCCAGGCCGCCCTCGTCCGGCTCGCGAAGTCCGATCCGGCCGACGTCGACCCGACGCTGCGCGCCTACCTCGGAGCTTGCTCGCATCGCCTCGACGCCTGGTTCACGTCGCTCGCCGGCCGGCAGCTCAACGACGTGCGCGCGCAGCGGCCGGCCGGGACGCACGTCGGTGGCTTCGGCTACGTCGAGGGACTGCGCCCCGAGCAGACGCCGGACTCGCTCGGGTACGTGCTCGGACCGTCGCTGGCGCAGGCGGCGACTGCCGGGATCCTGCGCAGCGGGTACCTCGCACAGCAGGCCACCGGAACGGAAAGCCTCGACGTCGACCTGAGCTCCGAGCGCGTGGAGGTCGCCCTCGAACTGATGCGCGGCGTCGTCGAGGGCGTCCCGCTGTCGGTGCTTCTCGGCTACCGGATCGAGCGCGCCCTGCGGGACGCAGCGCTGTCGGTGCTGATCCTGCCGCTGCGCACCGTCTTCCCCCTCCGGACGCCGCCGGCGCCGGAGACGCCCGGCGGACCGGTGGAGTCCACGCCGCCGAACAACGTGACCGACGCCGTGGAGCTGCTCGAGCGCTGGGAGGCCGGCCGCGCCGCCGTCCTCCAGGCGGTGCGCGTCGCAGCCAGTTTGCCCGTCGGCGACCCGAAGCTGACCGCGCTCGCGGTTCAGGTCGACCTGCTCGCGGACACGTATGACGCCATCGCCGACGTCGTGCTCGCCGAGGCGGTGCACCAGATCGTCCGCGGCCAGCCCGAGCGCGCGCAGGCAGCGACGCGGTTCCTGGACCGGCAGGAGCCGCCGGTGGAGCCCGAGATCACGACCAGTCCGCGCACCTCGACCGGATACGTCCAACGCTGCGTCGTGGCGCTCTCCGCCGCGGCGCCAAGCGCGGCGTGGCTGCCGCTCGCGGACCCGCGCTCGGCCGCCGAGCCGCGGCTCAACGCCTGGCTCGCCGCCGTGCTCGGTGCACCAACGCGCTGGCGCTTCTCCGGGCGTGCGGTCGGGCCGGACGGCACCGTCGGAGCAACCGCGAGCGTCGCTCCGGCCGGCCTCGGCCTCTCGCCGCTGAGCCTCGTGGTGGCGGCGGGCAGCGGCAGCGGCGACCAGCCGACCGAGCTCGAGGAGCGGATCGCGCGAAAGCTCGCCGCCACGCTCAGGCCGGGGCCCGGCGGCGGCATCGAGCTCCTGGCCGAGACTCCAGGGTCGCTCGGGCTCGCCGCGTTCACGGCGCTCGCGTCGGCGGCGCGTCGCGTGCTGCGCACCGTGCGACCCGCCGACGCACGGGCGTTCGACCTGCCGGACGGCGTCGCCCCATCGGGCCTCGAGGCGGTCGACCTGAAACGCCGCGCCAACGCGGCCGCGACGGCCCTGCGCTCGGCGGTCACGTCGCTCGACGCGGCGATCGCCGCCCCGACGCAGCTGAAGGTCACGAACGCGCTGGAGCGGGTCAGCCGGCTGGGCGTCGGTGGCTCCGTACCGCCGCTCGGCCTCCTGCCTGGGGGGACGGCGCCAGTGTCACCCGAGGCGCTCGACTTCGCTCGCGACGCCGCGGCCGCGGCACACGGCCGGCTCGACCGGCTCGCCGAGCTGGACGCCGCGCCTCCCGCGCCCGAGAACGCGGCGGCCCACCAGCAGCGGCGCATCACGGCGATCTTCGGCGACAGCTTCCCGGTGCTCGGCGCGTTCACGCTCCCGAGCACCTCCGACGCCGCCCGCAGCCTGCGCCCCGCCGGCCAGACCTCGCTGCTCCGGGGAGACCCGCTGACGCCCGTCACCTGGATGACGCGGATGGCGCGCGTGCGGCCGGAGCTCGACGCCGTCTGGCACCTGCTGGTGGCGGCCGAGGCGGCGACCGGCTACAACGCGGGCGCCTTCTCCGTCGCGCAGGTGCCGTTCACCGCCGGCGACGCGTGGGCGGCGCTCCCGTTCGGAGACGCACGCCCGACCGCGGCGGCGGCGATCGCCGTGCACGCCCCTTCGGGCCTCCGCAATCCGATCGCCGCGTTCACGGTCGACACGTGGACGGAGCAGATCCCGCTGCCGTCGGAGACTGCCGGGATGTCGTTCCACTACGACGCGCCGTCGAACCGGGCGCCGCAGGCGGCGATCGTCGCCGTCCCGCCCGAGGTCTCCAACCGCCCCTGGAGCCTCGACCTGATCGCCGACACCGTCCGCGAGGCGCTCGACCTCGCGAGGATCCGCGGCGTCACGCTGCACGACGTCCCGGCAGTCGGCTCGGTGCTGCCGGCGCTCTACCTTCCGCTCGATCCGGGCGGGAACGTCCCGTCCGTCGACCTCGACCACCTCGCGAACGTGCTCGGCCCCTCCGAATTCGTGCTCGGGAAGGACTGACAAATGCCGGCGTCGATCACCACCTGGAGCCGCCTCGAGCCGCTCGACCAGTCCACCGACCTCGACGCCTCGCTCAGCGCGCCGATCGCGGACCCGCTCTGGCTGCTGCACCGGCAGTGGCAGCTTGGGGAGCTCGAGGCCAACGACGCGGGCTCCCCGATCGCGGTCACGGTGACGCGCGCCGAGGCGGCGCTCTCGGGCTTCCGCGCGGCCGATCCGCGCGGAACGACAGGCACCCGGCGCGCCTACGACCCGGCGGCCATGCCGCTGGAGCCGCTGATCGAGGCCGAGCGGGTCAGGGGCCTCGCCGGCGCCCACCGACGGCTGGCCGCGGAGACCGGAGCGCACTGGCTCCGGCTACTGAAGGCACGCGGCTTTCCCCAGCTCATCGCCGCGTACCGCGCGGCATTCCCGATCCAGCTCGCGGCCTCCGTCGTGCCGGAGGCCGACCCGCTCGGAGCAGAGGCGGCGATCCTCCTCGGCGGACGCGCGATCGACGGCGACCTGCTGGCCGCACAGCTTCGCGCGGCCCGCGGGCCGCAGGGACGCATCACCACGCTCCCCGCGTCGTTCCCGCCCGGTCCTGCCGGCGTCTTGGCGGTGGCCGTCGAATGGCTGCACTGGTACGACGAGCTGCTCGTCGAGCCGGACGGCGTCCACGCGACGCCGCCGGCCTGGCAGACGCGCCGGTTCGAGTACCGGTTCTCGGCTGCCGCGCGCGTCGGCGCGAAAGAGGCGACGTTCGGCTCCGTCGCCTACGACGACGGGCACCTCGACTGGCCCGACCTGTCCGCCGGCCACCGCCGCCTCGGCGTCCCGGCGGCGACGCCGGCGACCGCCGTAGACGTCGTCATCCCGGTTCCGCTGTCGTATCCGGGGATGCCGGCCCACCGGCACTGGGAGATCGAGGACTCGCAGGTCAGCTTCGCCGGCATCGAGGCCGGGAGCACCGACGTCGTGCGAATGCTGCTCACCGACTTCGCGCTCGTCTACGGCGACGACTGGTTCATCGTCCCGTTCTCCGCCACGGTCGGGAGCCTCGTCACGATCCAGAAGGTCACCGTGCGCGACACCTTCGGCGTGACGACGCAGGTGCCACCCGCCGCCGCCACGGCCGGCGCCCGGCGCTGGGCGATGTACGCGTTCACCGCGAGCCCCGCCGCCGCGACCACGGCCGCGCTCCCCGGGCCGGACTCGCTGCTCATCCCGCCCGCGCTGCCGGCGGTCCTCAGCGGCAGCCCGGTCGAGGAGGCCGCCTTCTTCCGCGACGAGCAGGCCAACCTGGTCTGGGCCGTGGAGCGCACGACCACGAGCCCGCTGGGCACGCCGGTCGACCGCTACCGCTACAGCCGGCCCGCGACGCGCGTCACCGTCGACGTCACCGACATCGGAGACGCGGATCTCGTCTACCGGCTGACCACGCCGATCCCCGGAAACTGGTACCCGTACCTGCCGAAGCCGACGCCAGCCGGCGACGACCTCACCCTGAATCGCCTCCCGGCCAGCACGCCGGAGGGCCAGATCGTGACCGAGTCGGCCGTCGTCGAGGACGAGGAGGTCAGCCGCGGCGGGCTCGTCGTCGAGCGGACCTGGCAGTTCGCCCGCTGGACCGGGGGGCAGCCGGTCCTCTGGCTCGGCCGCCGGGTCACGGGCGGCCGAGGCGAAGGGTTCAGCGGACAGACCTGGGATTTCACCGAGCCGCCGCCGTCGACAGCATGATCGATCCAGGAGCCGCGACCCCCGTCGGCACCGCCGCGATCAAGGCGTTCGCGGAGCTCCGCGCGTTGGCTCACGAACCTGCGATAGCGCAGACAAGCTCGAAGCGAACGAACTCGCCGCCGTAAGGAGCGCTTCCCACGAGACGTTGGCGTTGTCAGAACTGACGCGGACCTTGTACCCCGTAGGGTGCAGAAACTCTGTCACGCGCTTCCGAGGCGCCGGGAAGTAGGCTCGCCTGTCCCGTCGTCGGAGGTTGCGCGTGTTGTCGTCGTTGGTTTACCTGACGCTGTGCCGGTTGTTCGCGTTGGTCGTGCTTCTC
>DASPWW010000081.1:0-1739 GCA_035637595.1 Solirubrobacterales bacterium
TTTCACTCCACCCGGGTCTCGGACATCGCCGACGAGGCGGGGGTGGCGTACGGGCTCGTCTACCACTACTTCAAGTCCAAGGACGAGGTGCTCAACGAGCTGTTCAGCGAGCGCTGGTCGCTGCTGCTGGCGGCGATCGACGAGGCCGACCGGACCCAGCCCACGCCGCGCGACAAGCTCGCCGCTGTCGCCACCTTCATCATCGACTCCTACCGCTACGACCCCGACCTGATGAAGGTGATCGTCGTCGAGGTGACGCGGGCCGCCAACTCGTTCGGGCGCACCCACCTCGACGAGATCAACCAGGCCTACGAGAAGATCGCCAAGATCGTCGCCGACGCCCAGGCCGCGGGCGAGTTTCGCGACGACATCGACCCCCTGTTCGCCTCGATGTGGTTCTACGGCGCGATCGAGCAGCTTCTGTCCGGCTGGGTCTTCGAGCTGATTCCCTCCCAGGAGGCCGATTTCGAGCGCGCCAAGCAGCTCGTCGTCGAGACGATCTGCGGCGGGCTCGAGCCGCGCCCCGGGGCGGCGAGGGACTGACCGTGTGGGAGTCGCTCGCCACCTCGCGGCGCGAGGACCGCATCCTCCACGGGGCCGCCAAGGTCCTCAACTTCGTGACCGCGATCTTCGCGCTTCCGCTGTGGCTGATCGGCCAGCGGCTCACCCCTCCGCTGCGCCGCGTCCTCGCCCTGGTGGGCCGCGAAGAGCCCCCCGAGGGCCTCCCCGTCCCTCCCGAGTGCGAACGGTCGATGGACGCCGTGATGTCAGAGCTCGAGCGGATCCCGCACAAGCTGCGGCGCTCGGAGTGGGCGCAGATTCGCAAGGGCATCCCCGACCTGACTCCGTTCGTGCTTGCGCAGCAGCACGAGCTCGCCAACTTCGGGTACTCCTATCCACGGCAGTTCGTCGATCACGTCTACGAGGGCGCTGACGGCGAGCCGATCGCGGCGACGATCGGGATGCACGACGATCCGCGCCCCGGCCTGATCGTCGTACACGGGCTGTTCTCGTCACGGCGCTTCGACTACGTGCGTGAGATCGCAGTGCGGGCGTACTTCGACTGGGGCTTCAACGTCGCCGCGGTGGACCTGCGCACGTTCGGGCTCACCAACCTGACGACGCGCGCTCCGAGCACCGTCGGCTGGAAGGAGGGCGAGGACCTGATCGCCGCCGGCCGCTACCTGAAGGACCTCGGGGCCACCTCGGTAGGAGCGCTCGGGATCTCGCTGGGCGCCTCCTCGGTGCTCGGTGCGTGTCATCCCGAGGGCGCCGAGGAGGCGCTCGACGGCGGGATCCTCGCGGTTTCCCCGCCCGCCGACGTGCGAGAGATCGCCGACCGGCTGTCGCGGCGCGTGCCGCTTCGCCATCCCCAATACGCGATCACCTTCGGCTTTCGGGCGATGCTGACCTCGCGCGTTCGCGAGGCACGCTGGCCGACGGAGGTCACGAGCTTCCGCGACCCCGTTGAGAAGGTGTTCGCGCCCTATTACGGCGTCAGCCCCGAGGAGCTGTGGGAGCGCGCGTCGGCCAAGAACCACATCCACGAGGCCCGCGTCCCCGTGCTGATCCTCCACCCCGCGGACGACCGCATAATTCCCGTCTCCCAGGCCCGGATCCTGGCCGAGGCGGCGCGCGGCAACGACCTCGTTCGCGTCTGGATCCTGCCCGGGGGCGCGCACGCCGCGATGGACGTCGTCGACCCGCGCTGGACGTGGACCGTCTACCGGCGGTTCTTC
>DASPWW010000082.1:0-13860 GCA_035637595.1 Solirubrobacterales bacterium
CTCGAGCTGGCGCCTTCTGATGCCGAACGGCTTGGTGTCGAGCATGGCCAGACCGTGTCAGTGAGCAGCAACGGCACGAGCCTCGAGGCGCGCGTCGCGATCCGCGAGCGGATGCGGCCGGGGGCCGGGTTCCTGATCGAGGGCACGGCGCAGAACAACGCCAACCTGCTCGCCGGAGCTGAGATGGTCGAGGTCGCACCCGCCGGGGAGCCGAGCGGATGACCGTGCCGCTCGCCGACGTCGGCTTCGCCGAGGCGACCTGGGTCCTGATCGTCAAGTCGATCGTGATCTTTGCCGTGATCTTCACGATCGTCCCGCTGCTGACCCTCGTCGAGCGCAAGCTGCTCGGCCGCTTCCAGGCGCGCTACGGCCCCAACCGCGTCGGCCCGTTCGGGCTGCTGCAGCCGCTCGCCGACGCGCTCAAGCTGATCTCGAAGGAGTACTACACGCCCCAGAACGCGGTGCCGGTCCTGTGGGCGCTGGGGCCGATGATCGTGATCTTCTCCGCGGTGGCGGCGCTGGCGATTCTGCCGTTCGGGAACGTCAAGGACGGGGTCGGCTTCTACGGGATCGATGTCTCGATCGGCATCCTGTACTTCTTCGCCTTCGGCTCGATCGCCTTCTACGGACTGCTGATCGGCGGCTGGGCCTCGGGTTCGAAGTACAGCTTTCTCGGCGCGATGCGCTCCGCCGCCCAGCTGATCTCGTACGAGGTTTCGATGGGCCTGGCGCTGCTCGGGGTGATCATGATGGCCGGCACGCTGTCGCTGACCGGGGTCGTCGAGGCACAGGATGAGGTCTGGTACGTCGTGCCCCAGATCGTCGGCTTCGTGGTCTTCATGGTCGCCGGGTTCGCGGAGGCCAACCGCACCCCGTTCGACCTCCCGGAGGCCGACGCTGAGCTGGTCGCCGGCTACCAGACGGAGTACGGGGGGATGCGGTACGGCACGTTCGCGCTCACCGAGTACCTCGAGATGTTCCTCATCTCGGGGATCGCGGTGACGTTCTTCCTCGGCGGCTGGCACGGGCCCGGCCCGGGCTGGCTGGACCCGATCTGGGTGCTGGTCAAGCTGCTCGCCCTCGTGTTCTTCTTCATGTGGATCCGGGCGACGGTCCCGCGGCTGCGCTACGACCAGCTGATGAGCCTGGGGTGGAAGGTGATGCTGCCGCTGGCGACGCTCAACGTGCTCGTCACGGCGGTCCTGGTCACGGTGCTGTGATGGAGGCGAGGGCGAACACCGAGAACGCCGACTGGTCGGCGTTCCCCTACCTGGCGTCCGCCGACGTGATCTCGGTCCAGCGCGGCCCCGAGCCAGGCGGCCCGGGCGGCGCCTACCGCGCCTTTGGCGAGACCCTGCGCGGGCTGAAGACCACCTTCGCGCGCATCGTCGAGGGCCCGGTGACGATTCAGTACCCGGAGGAGAAGACACCCGTCTACCCGCGCTTCCGCGGTCGCCACAAGCTGCATCGCTTCGATGACACCGGGCTCGAGAAGTGCGTCGGCTGCTCGCTGTGCGCGGCGGCATGCCCCGCCGACTGCATCCGCGTCGTCGCCGCCGAGAACGACCCCGCCGACCGCAAGTCGGCCGGCGAGCGCTACGCCGAGGTCTACGAGATCAACCTCAGCCGCTGCATCTTCTGCGGCTATTGCGAGGTCGCGTGCCCGTTCGACGCGATCACGATGGGCCACGACTACGAGATGTCGGACTACAACCGCTCCGACCTGATCTTCACCAAGGAGATGCTGCTCGCCGAGCCGATCGACAAGACGCCGCTGCGTCGCGAGGGCGAGTAGCCGGACCGGTCAGGCGAACAGCATCTCGACGGCGCGGCGAAACGAAGCCGGGTCGATCGCCGGAAACCGGTAGAGCTCGGGCTCGATCCGCTCGAAGTAGGCAAGGGCCGCGGCGCGCTCGACGAGACCGCGGCCGAGCAGCGCCTCGACGTCCGCGACGTCCTGGGCGTGGCCCCGCTCGACCTTCGACAGCGCCTGGGCGTAGAGGTCGAAGTGGTAGACGGCGAGGCTGCCGAAGTCGCGCTCGAACAATCCGCGCTCCTCCCACCCCTCCGGAACGGGGACGAAGTCGAGCGGCGAGGCCAACTCCACGTTCACACGCTGCGATTCCTTGACCAGCGGGATCGCGCGCAGCAGGCGCTCGCTTTCGGGAACGGGCCTGATGTCGATGTCGATCGTCGAGTCGCGCCAGCCGAGCAGGACCGCCGTTGCCCCGCCTGTCAGGTAGACGCGAGTGCCGGCCTCCGCAGCGGCGCCGAGCGCTGCCAGGGCAGCTTCGATGCGCGCGCGGTCGGCTAGGTCGCGCACGCCCTGGCCCGCTCGAAGCTCACCAGCCGGCGAACGAGCGCGTTATAGCGAGCGTGGGCGGAATCGGAATCCGACGACGCGAGCCGGAGGTAGAGGCGCCGCTCCGGGTCGGCCACGGGGTGCTCGACCGGGATCCCCAGCGAGCGCAGCCTGGGGGCGCCGATCGAGACGAGCAACGCCTCGACTGTCTCATCACCCCGTGCGAGGTCCACGACGCCGCGCTCGATGAGGTCGCCTCCGGGGAGGTCGTGGTACATACGCCAAGCTTAGGCTGCGTCCCGGAAGCGCCGACTGAGAAATGCGGCCAACTCGGCGATCGCTTCGTCGGAGGCGCGCAGCACGCCGGCGTGAAGCTGGAAGGCGTGGCCGAGACCCTCGTAGGGGCTCAGTCGCACGTCGACGCCGGCGGCTGCGGCGCGCTCCGCGAGCCGTTCGGCGTCGCTGAGCAGGATCTCGCGCGTCCCGACCTGGATCAGGATTGGAGGCAGTCCGGCGAGCTCGGCGAAGAGCGGCGATGCCGCGGGGTCGCCGGCGGGCCGGCCGTCCATGTAGATACGGCCGCATTCGGCGAGCCAGGCAGGGGTGAGCATCGCGTCGGCGCTTGCCTTCGCGGCGAGGCTCTCACCGCTCAGCGTCAGATCGACCCACGGCGAGATCAGCGCCAGGGCCCCGGGCAGCACGATGCCCGCATCCCTGGCGTGGACGGCCGCGGCGAGCGCCAGGCCGCCGCCCGCCGAGTCGCCGACGAGCGCGACGCGCTGTGGGTCGGCGCCCCGCCCCAGCAGCCATTCGTAGGCGGTCAGGGTGTCGTCGAGCGCCGCGGGGAACCGGTGCTCGGGCGCAAGCCGGTAGTCGAGCGCGTAGACCGCGGCCCCCGAGGCGCGCGCGATGTGCGCAGCGATCACGCCCTCGGCCCGCGGCGAGCCGACCACGTAGCCGCCCCCGTGCAGGTAGATCACGGCGCCGCTTCCGGTGCCCGAGGCGTGCTGGACGAGATCGGCGGCGACCCCGTCGAGCATCACGCGGGCGCGCGTCGTCCCGGCGGGGATGAGGTTCAGCCTCGCCAGCGCCCCCGTCCAGCGGCGCTGCACGCCGACCGGCACACGCGGGTTGAGCGCCGGCCTGAGCAGCCCGCGGACGAAAGCCCGGACGGCCAGGCCGAGCACGCCCTGGGCCCCGCGCTCAGCCGGTCCCTGCAACCCGGTAGTCCGCGAGCTCGAGATGCCGCGTGCGCACTCGGTAGTCGAGCGTCAGCCCCGGCCAGTTGTTGGTGACCCGCCCCGACTCGGTGCGATACCAGCTCGCGCAGCCCGTCGCCCATACGGAGTCGCGCAGCCGCCGCTGGAGCTCCGCGTTGAACGCCCGCTGGACCTCGGGCCGCAGGTCGATGTAGCGCGCCCCGGTCGCGCGCAGCTTGCGGATCGAGTCGATCACGTAGCGGATCTGGCTCTCCAGCATGTAGAGGACGGATCCAACGCCGAGGTTGGTGTTGGGCCCGTAGAGGATGAACATGTTCGGGAACCCCGACACGGTCAGGCCGAGGTAGGCCTCGGGGCCGTCGCGCCACGCCTCGTTGAGATCGCGGCCGCCAAGTCCCGATATCGCCATCGGGGACAGGAACTCGGTAGCGCGGAACCCGGTCGCCATGATGATCGCGTCGACCGGGCGCTCGACGCCGCCGTCGGCGACGATCCGGTCGGGCTCGATCGAGGAGATTCGCTCGCTCACCACCTCGACGTTGGTGCGCTGCAGGCTCGCGTACCAGTCGTCCGACAGCAGGATCCGCTTGCAGCCCATCGGATAGTCGGGCTCGAGCTTCGCCTGCAGTTCGGGGTCGGGCACCTCGCTTCGCAAGCGCCGCCGGGTCAACAGCTCGAACGGGCGCATGAGCACGCGCAGGCGTGTGAACGCGAGCACGAACGTCTCGTAGAAGAGGTAGTCCCACGCCCGGCTCAGCCTCTGGACCGCGGGCAGGCGCTGATAGAGCCGCCGCTCCCGGGATCCGTAAAGCCGATCGGGCTTGCGGACCACCCACGGAGCCGAGCGCTGGAAGAGGTGGAGCCTCTCCACCCGGGGCGCGATCTCGGGCACGAACTGGATCGCGCTCGCGCCGGTGCCGATCACGGCGACGCGCCTGCCGGTGAGGTCGAGGTCGTGGTCCCAGCGCGCCGAGTGAAAGACCGGCCCCGAGAAGCCCTCGAGGCCCGGGAGCGCGGGATAGGCTGGGCGCGACAGCTGACCGGTCGCCGCGACGAGCACCTCGGCATCGATCCGCTCGCCGTCCGCGGTCCGGAGCCGCCAGACGCCGGCCGGCTCGTCGAAGTCCGCGGCGGCGACCTCGGTGCCGAGCTGAAGGTGATCCTCGACCCCGTGCTTGCGGATGCAGCGGTGGAGGTACTCGAGTATCTCCTCGCGCGGCGGAAAGCGGCGCGACCAGTCGTGCTTGGGCTCGAAGGAGAACGAGTACAGGTGCGAGGGGATGTCGCAGGTCAGCCCCGGATAGCTGTTGTCGTGCCACACCCCGCCGACGCCGTCGCCCTTCTCGAGGATCGTGAACGAGTCGATCCCCGACTGCTTGAGCCGGATCGCCAATCCGATCCCCCCGAACCCCGCGCCGACGATGACTATCCGCGGGGTTGGCGCGGAGCCGTTGCTCGTGCCGTTCCGAGCCACGACAACAGCGTAGGCGCTCGGCCCGCCCCGCTCCGTCACCATCATGAGGCAGTGAGCGAGGCTCGGATCAAGGTTCGGCTTCAGCCGCGCGCCCGCGGCGACGAGATCATGGCCGTCCGTGACGGAGTCGTGATCGCACGCGTGACGGCGCCGCCGGTCGACGGGCGGGCGAATCGGGCTCTGTGCAAGCTGATCGCCCGTCAGGCCGGGGTCGCCCCGTCGCGCGTCACGGTCCTGCGAGGCGAGCGATCCCGCGACAAGCTGGTCCGGATCGAGGGGCTCGATCCCGCGGCGCTGCCGGAGGCGCTCAGGTCAGGGCCTCCCAGGGGCCGCGGGTAGCTCGAATCCGCCAGCGCGCAGGGCATCCGAGAGCGCGGCAGCGAGCATGTCGAGGAGCTTCGCGCGCGCGAGCCGGCGCCGGCGCCGGCGCCGGCGAAGCCAGGCGGTTATCGCAGCCTCGGTGAACCCCTGCCAGCCGTGCAGGGCGATCTCGAGCCGGGGCGTCGGCTCGTCGATGTTGAGCGCCTCGATGACGTGCCGCAAACCACGGCCGCGTGCCTCATCGAGGATCAGGTCGACCTCCTCGTCCGCTCCCTGCCCGCCACCCACGAACGCGGTGTATGCCCGCGGATAGCGGGCCGCGAAGTCGACGTGCGCCTCGAGCCCGGCGTAGAGCTGCTCGAGCGGCGTCCTTCCGGGCTCCGGAGCGGTGGCGGCCACGAGCCGGTCTGTCACGGTCCTGACCACCTCGACGTATAGGCCCCGCTTGTCCCCGAAATAGTGGAAGGCCAACCCGTGCGAGACGCCCGCCGCCCAAGCCACGTCCCCCATAGCGACCTCCGGGTACGGCCGGGTCGCGAACAGCTCGAGCCCGGCGGCGATCAGCTGCCGGCGGCGCTCGTCGGTCGGGAGTCGGGCGCGCGTTGCCATTATTGATCGTGAGTCAATAGTACGGTAGGCTGCGGAACCGATGGCGAAGATCCGATCGAGCGAGCTCGAGGCCATCGGGATGCGGACGCCGTTGGTCGAAGCCGGGCCCGAGAAAGCGTCCGAGGCCGTCGTGCTGCTACACGGCAACCCGGGGTCGCGGGAGGACTGGCGACAGCTCCTGCCGGCGATCGGCGAGGTCGGGCGGGCGATCGCCTTCGACCTCCCGGGATTCGGCGGGGCCGACAAGCCCGGCTACCTCGACTACTCGGCCGGCACCTATGCCACGTTCATCGGCGCGGCGATCGAGCGGCTCGGAGTCGAGCGCGCACATCTCGTGATGCACGACCTCGGCGGAACAGGGCTGTTGTGGGCAGCGGCCCATCCGAGCGCGGTCGGCTCGCTGTGTCTGATCGACACCGGGATCCTGCTCGACTTCCGCTGGCACTGGACGGCGCGGATGTACCGCGCCCCGCTGATCGGCGGGCTTATGGTCCGGACGACGACGCGCAGCGGGTTCCGCGCCGCGATGCGCCTCTACAACCCTCAGCCGCGCCCGCTTCCCGAGGACGCGATCGAGCGGATGTGGCGAGACTACGTGCCCGCGACACGTCGCGCTGCCCAGCGCTTCTACCGCGCGACGCCGGCCGAGGTGATGCAGCTGCTGAGGCCGGCACTGAGCGCGCTCGACCCGCCGGCGTTGGTGATCTGGGGCGCTCACGATCCCGCCGTACCCGTCGAGCAGGCGGAGCGCCAGCGCGAGAGCCTGCCGAGCGCCGAGGTCGTCGTCCTCGGCGACAGCGGGCACTGGCCGATGCTCGACGATCCGGCCGGAGTCGAGGCCGCGCTCCTCCCCTTCCTGCGCCGCCACGTCGGATAGCAAGCGGCGTCGTCCACTCGCTCGAGCACTTCTAGCGGCATCCACCGATGCCGCGGCGCCGAGCCCGTCCGAGAATAGGATGCGCGGCGATGGAAGAGGTCGCGTTCTTCGTGGGGGCGATCGGCGCGCTGGGGGGCGCGATCGCCGTGATCGCGCTGCGCAACCCGTTCTACTCGGTGCTCGCGCTCGTCGTCCACCTCGTCTCGCTCGCGGGACTGTTCCTGATCCTCCACGCCGAGTTCGTCGCCGCCGCCCAGGTGGTCGTCTACGCCGGCGCGATCGTCGTGCTCTACGTGTTCGTCGCCGCGTACGTGGGCGGCATCGAGGAGCCGCTGTGGGAGCCGATCCCCGGCCAGCGCCTGCTAGGCCCGCTGCTCGCCGCCGCCCTCTTCATCGAGCTCTCGATCGCGGTGCTGGGCAGCGCCCTGTCGAGTCTCGACTCGCAGGGGCCGACGATCGCGCTCGGCTTCGGGTCGCCGTCGACGATCGGCGAGCTGTTCCTCGAGCGCTTCCTGATCGCGTTCGAGGCCGCCTCGATGCTGCTGCTGATCGCCGCCGTCGGCGCCGTGGTGCTGGCCGGCAGGCGCGCGGCGCCAAGCGAGCAGGAGCAGCCCTGATGGACATCACCTGGTACCTCGTCCTCTCGGCGCTGCTCTTCGCGACCGGGGCGGCCGGGGTGCTGATCCGGCGCAGCCCGCTGGTCATCCTGCTGTGCCTCGAGCTGATGCTCAACGCGGGCAACCTCGCACTGCTTGCCTTTGGGCGCGCGAACGGCGACCAGGACGCACAGGTCTTCGCGCTCGTGGTGATGGTCGTCGCCGCCTGCGAGGTGGTCGTCGGGCTCGGCCTGATCGTCGCGATGTACCGGCGCCGCCTGCCGCTCAACGTCGATGACATGCGGAGCCTGCGCGGATGAGCGCGACCGCCTACGGGTGGCTCGTGGTCGCCTTCCCGCTCGCGGGCAGCCTGGTGTGCGGTCTCGGGTTTCGCAAGCTCCCGGGCCGCAGCGCGGGTTGGATCGCGACGGGCGCGATCTTCGCCGCCTTCGTGTCGGCGATCGGGGCGCTGTTCATGCTCCTCGACCACTCGGCCTCGGACCGCGAGCTGACCTCGTCGCTGTACGACTACGCCAGCGCCGCGGGACTCGACATCCAGCTCGGGATCCTCGTCGACCCGCTTTCGGTGTTCATGGCGCTCGTCGTCTCGGGCGTGTCGGCGTTGATCCATCTCTACTCGGTCGCCTACATGACCTCGGACCGAGGCTTCGCGCGCTACTTCAGCTACCTCAACTTCTTCGTCTTCTCGATGCTGCTGCTCGTCCTGGCGGGCAACTTCGTCCTGCTGATCGTCGGCTGGGCGTTCGTCGGGTTCGCCTCCTACGCGCTGATCAGCTTCTGGTATCGCCGCGGCACCGCGACGGCGGCGGGGATGAAGGCGTTCGTGATCAACGTGATCGGCGACATCGGGCTGGTCCTCGCCGCGTTCTTCTTGTTCCGCGAGCTGGGGACGTTCGACTACCTGGAGGTGTTCGACGCCGCCCCGGACGCGTTCTCCGCCAACGACGGGACGATCGTCGCGATCTGCCTGCTGATCTGCGTCGGGGCTTTCGCGAAGTCCGCCCAGCTGCCGCTTCACACCTGGCTGCCAGACGCGATGGAGGGCCCCACCCCGGTCTCCGCCCTGATCCACGCCGCGACGATGGTCACCGCGGGCGTCTACCTGATCGCCCGCACCCACGTCCTGTTCGTGCTCGCTCCGACCGCGGCCGACATCGCCGCCTTCACCGGCCTGGCGACGCTGATCTTCGCCGCCAGCGTGGCGCTCGTGGTCACCGACCTCAAGCGGATCATCGCCTACTCGACGATCAGCCAGATCGGCTACATGATCGTCGGGGTCAGCATCGGCGCCTACGCGGCGGGCCTCTTCCACCTGATGACGCACGCCTTCTTCAAGGCGCTGCTGTTCATGGCCGCGGGCTCGGTGATCGGCGCGATGGCCGGCGCCCAGAGCATCGACCGGATGAGCGGCTTTCGCCGCGCCCTGCCGTTCACGTCGCCGCTGCTCGCCGTGGGCGCCCTGGCGCTGGCCGGCGCCCCCCCGTTCTCCGGCTGGCTGTCGAAGGACGAGATCCTGGTCTTCGCCGCCGAGCGCGGGGGCTTCTACTGGATCTTCGCGATCGGCGGCTACCTGGCGGCCGCTATGACCGCGTTCTACGCGTTCCGGATCACGTTTCGGGTCGTCACGGGCGAGCCGTGCCCCGAGGCGCGTGAGCTAGAGCAGGGACACCTCGCGCACGCCGAGCCCACCAACCCGATGACGGGGGAGCCGGAGGACACCGACGTCGGCTTCCCCGGGCCCGAGCACCACATCGCCGAGCGCGACCTGCCGATGAAGGTCGCGATGGCGGTGCTGGGCGTGCTCGCGACGATCGGGGGAGCGGTTCAGATCCCCGGCGTCACCGACGTTATCGACACCTTCCTCGCGCCGACCTTCGAGAGTTCGCCGTTCGCCGGAACGGTGCCCTCGGACAGCTCCGCCTACCTCGGGCTGCTCGTCGGCGCCGCGATGGCCGCGTCCGGAATCGGCCTCGCCTACTACCTCTACGTGGTCGCCCCCGGCACGACCGAGCGGCTGCGCGCGCGGGCCCACGCCGCCTATGAGTTCCTGTCGCACAAGTGGTACTTCGATGAGCTCTACGACGCCGTCGTCTACAGGCCCGTGATCGCGCTCGGGTCGTTCGCGAACTCGGTCTTCGAGCGCTTCGTGGTGCAGGGGATCGTCGCCGGGACCGCGGGCGCCGTGAAGGGCGTCGGGGTGATCATCCGCGACGCGCAGTCGGGGTTCGTGCGCGCCTACGCGCTGCTGCTCGTCGGCGGCTTCGCGGCCCTCGGCCTCTACTTCCTGATCGTCAGCTCGTGATGGGAGGCGACCCGCAGTGATCCAGGTGATGCTGTGGTTCCCCGTCGCCGTCGGGCTGCTTTGCTTCGTCGTTCCGCGGCGGGGGGTGCGCATCCTCCCGGTGGCCGGGACGCTCTTCGTGCTCGTGCTCGCGATCGTCCTGGTCGCCGGCTTCGACGCCGGTGTCACCGGCCTGCAACATCCGGTCGACGAGTCGTGGATCCCCGATCTCGGCGTCCGCTACCAGCTCGGCGTCGACGGGATCAGCATCTTCCTCGTCCTGCTGACGGCGCTGCTGTGGGCGGCCGCGACGCTGTTCTCCGCCTTCCGCCCGCCCGAGCGGCCACGGCTCTACTTCTTCATGCTCGGCCTCGCCGAGACCGCGACGCTCGGCGCCTTCCTGGCTCAGGACCTGCTGCTGTTCGTCCTCTTCTTCGACCTGATGCTGGTGCCGTTCTACTTCCTGATCGGCGCCTGGGGCAGCGGCGACCGGATCGCCGCGACGACGAAGATGATCGTCTACACGCTCGTCGGGTCGCTGCTGATGCTCGTCGCCGCGATCGCGACCGCGATCCTCGCCTCCGACCAGGTCGGCGAGCTGTCGTTCTCGCTCTCCGACCTGCGCGCGAACGTCCTCGGCGAGGGCAGCCAGGACTGGATCTTCTGGTTCTTCGCCGCCGCCTTCCTGGTCAAGATGCCCGCCTTCCTCGTTCACGGCTGGATGCCGGACGCCTACCGCGCCGCGCCGCTTCCGGTGCTCGCGCTGCTCTCCGGGGTGCTCGCCAAGGTGGGGGCGTACGGCTTCCTGCGCATCGTGCTGCCGCTCTACCCTGACGCGGCGCTGCAGTTCCAGGACGTCGTGCTCGCGATCGCCGTCGCGAGCATCCTCTACGGCTCGATCATGGCGTTCACGCAGACCAACGTGCGCCTCGTCGCCGGGTTCTCGTCGGTGGCCCAGCTCGGCTTCATCACCCTCGGGATCTTCTCGCTGCGTCCCGACGGAGCCGACGGGGCGGTCCTGCAGATGGTCAACCACGGCCTCGTGGTGGCGCCCGTCTTCTTGATCATCGCCCTGCTGGCCGAGCGCTCCGGCACCGAGGACCTCCGCGAGATGGGCGGGATGGCGACGCGCGCGCCGGTGCTCGCGGCGATGTTCCTGATCGTCACGCTGGCGCTGCTCGCGATGCCGGGGTCGGCCAACTTCATCGGTGAGTTCTTCATCCTCAACGGGACCTTCCAGGCCAAGATCGGGTTCGCGATCGTCGCCATCGTCGGGGCCGCGCTCGCGGCCTTCTATGCGATCCGCCTCTACCAGCGCACGATGCACAACCGGCTGCCCGACGGCGTCGAGTCGCGTGAGATCTCGGTGCCCGACTCGCTCGCCGTCGCGCCGCTCGTCGCCTGCATCGTCGCCCTGGCGCTCTATCCGGGCTTGATCCTGCACCGCGGCGAGGCGTCTGTGGACCTCTCGCTGGCGGCGGTCTGCGAAGGGGGCACCTACTACAACAGTTCCGGAAATCGCTACACGATCATCTTCTTCGACTGTCCGGGACCTGAGCAGCCGGTCGCGCAGCGATGACATTCACCGCCCCCGACATCGACTACGCGGGGCTGTCGCCGGTCATCGCGCTCACTGCCGGGGCCTGCATCGTGCTCGTCGTCAGCCTGATCGCGCCTGGGCGCTGGACGTCGACCCTGCTCTCGCTGGCGACCCTCGCCGCCGCGGCCGGCCTGTGCATCTGGCAGTGGGGCAAGAGCGAGGACCTCGTCGCGGGGGCGCTGCGACTCGACGACCTCGGCCTCGCCGTGTCGCTGATCGCGATCGCGGCGGCGGCCTTCGTGATGCCCCTGACCCTACGCGAGCCGGCCGCCCGGCGGGCGGGCCACGGCGACTTCCAGGCGCTCGTCCTCGGCTCGACGCTCGGGATGGTCCTGCTGGCGCAGGCCCAGAACCTGGTCGCGCTGTTCGTCGCGCTCGAACTGCTCTCGGTACCGCTCTACGTGCTGTGCGGGTCGAGCCTCACCCGCCAGCAGTCGCTCGAGGCGGGGCTCAAGTACCTGATCGTCGGATCGCTGGGCTCGGCCACGCTGCTCTACGGGCTCGCGTTCATCTACGGCGCCTCGGGCTCGACGGACTTCGCCGGGATCCGCGACGGGATCGGGAGCCTGTCCGACGATCCCCTCGTCCTGATCGGGATCGGGCTCGCGGCGACGGGGCTCGCCTTCAAGGTCTCGCTGGCGCCCTTCCACCAGTGGACGCCGGACGTCTACCAGGGAGCGCCCACGCCCGTGACGGCGTTCATGGCGGTAGCCACCAAGGCGGCGGCATTCTGCGTCTTCGTGCGCTTCTTCGAGGTCGCGCTGGGGCCATCGGTGAGCGACTGGGACGGCCCGCTGGCGATCCTTGCCGTCGTCTCGATCGCGGTGGGCAACATCGGCGCGCTGGGCCAGGACTCGGTCAAGCGCCTGCTCGGCTACTCGGGGATCGCCCAGGCCGGCTACATGTTGACCGGAATCGTCGTCGCCTCCGAGTTCGGGGTCAAGGCACTCGTCTTCTACCTCGCCGCGTATGCGCTGATGAACCTGCCCGCGTTCGCAGTAGTCGCGATCCGGGAGCGAGAGACCGGGTACGGCGACGACATTCGCGCGCTGCAGGGCATCGGGCGCGACCGCCCCGAGCTGGCCTGGCCGATCACGATCTCGATGCTCGCGCTCGCCGGGCTGCCGGGCACCGCAGGGTTCATCGGCAAGCTCTTCCTGATCGAGGCGGCCGTCGACGGCGACTACACCTGGCTCGGCGTCGCGATCGCGATCGGGACGATGGTCTCGCTCGCCTACTACCTCCGGATCGTCGCCGCGGTTTGGATGCGGGCCGGCGACGAGCCCGTCGCCGCGCCCGGCCTCCCGGCGATGGCGGGCGGCTCGCCCGAGGCCGACGTCGAGGCGGGAAGCTCGCCGGGCGCCGGGGTAACCCCTGGCCGCGATCCGGCGGGCGAGCCGAGCGGCGGCCGCTGCCCGGTCGTTCTCGTCCCCACGGCCCTCGCGGCGGCCGCGACGGTCGTCTTCGGCATCATCCCGTCGCCGCTCGTCGACTGGGCGTCGAACGCCGGCACGGCGCTCTTCATCGGCCTGTCCTGACGGGCACGCCGGACGGATCTGGCGTGCCTCTTTTCGCGAGTGGTCGGACCGCTCTCGCCTTCACGCGAGGTTGTCGCACAAAGGGTGTCCGCGACAAGCACCCCTACTGATGCTCAGACAAGGACTGGGGCGGCTGGGCAGGCGGTTTGCAGGACGAGCGGGCGGCCGACGAGGCCGACGTTGCCCGGATGGTTAACCCCTGCGGAGATGCGCTCCTATCGGCCCGGTTGGGGTTTATGCGACAGCCTCACGCGGAAGCGGAAGTCAAGACCACGGTTCAGGCCTGGTGAGGAACATGTGTGCACCGCTGCGCTCAGCGACCAAGAAGCGCTTTGGTTGCAAGTGCGTCCGCTTCGGCATTCCATTTTCGCGGAACCCACGAAATCCTGACGTTGGGAAACTCCTGGAACAGGGAGCACGCCTCGGTGTGCAGGGGTCTGATGTGCTCCTTGCCAACCTTCGCGCGGCCGTTTACCTGGTCGACCACGAGCTCCGAGTCAAGAAACACCCGGATGCGTTGGATTCCGTGACTGCGGGCGAGCTTGAGTCCTTCGATGAGAGCCCGATATTCCGCAACGGTGTTGATGGCGGGTCCGATCGGTTTGGAGATCTTTTCAACTAGCTCACCATCGGGGTCCCTGAGGACGACTCCGATCGCACCTTGAGCTGGATTGTCGATGGTCCCCGTGCCGGAACCGTCTGTCTTCAGTAGATAGTTGCGCTTCGACGGCTCCGGATGGTCGCCTTCGTGCGTTTCGGGCACCGGCATGAAGCCAAAGCTTACGGGCCCGACGGCAGGCCGCGTGTCCTTGGGCCCGAGTCGCTTCTGCCTTGCGCGAGCAGGGGAAGCGAGGGCCGCACCGAGCGAGGCGCCTGCCCCCGTCCTTTGCGAGAGCGAGCGTCAGCCCGTCAGCCTGCTGGCAATCGTCACAAAGCGGGAGACTCCTGGAGCGGGACGGGCGGTCGCGGCTCCCAGAGCCGGAAGAGCTCGATCGTGCGTTGCCGCAGCCACGCCTGGTCG
>DASPWW010000083.1:0-11623 GCA_035637595.1 Solirubrobacterales bacterium
GGCGGTGGTGGTGGCGGCGAGCCGCCCGACCAGAACGCCCCGAGCGGCGAGCCGTGCGGCGATCTACAGGAGGGGACGAACGGCGCCGACCGCCTGCGCGGCAGTGACGGCCCCGACGTGCTGCGCGGCTTCGATGGCCACGACGTCCTGTCGGGCGCGGGCGGCGACGACTGCATCTTCGGCGGCGCGGACGACGACCGGCTGACCGGCGGGGGCGGAGAGGACGGCCTGCACGGCGGCTCGGGCGACGACGTCATCAACGCTGTCGGCAAGACGCGAGACGTAGTTCGCTGCGGCCCGGGGGAGGACACGGCGAAGGTCGCCAAGACGGACTCGGTCCACGGCTGCGAGCACGTAAAGCAGCTCCACTGAGAACGGCGCGAGCGGTGGCTCACCGTGGGACTAGCTTCCCCCGACCGCCATCTCCCCGATCAGCAGCGCGGTCGACTTGACCGAGCCGCCGAACGGCACCCAGCGCGTCTCGCGCGCGGCGGCCCGCACGGCGGCGAGCATCGAGACGAGGTCGGAGGCGATCGTGAACTCGGTGTGGGGCGCGGCGAGCGCGCCGCCGGAGATCTCGCGGCCCGAGGCGCCGACCGAGAACGTGCCCGAGACCGGGTTGACGCCGGAGTGAAGGCCGGCGACGTCGGTGACGTAGATGCCGCCCTCGGCGTCTGCCAGCAGGTCGTCGAGGGAGGCGTCGCCCGGAGAGATCACGAGGTTCGACGTCGACACCGAGGGCGCCGAGCGGTAGCCGGCGCGCGCCGCGTTGCCGGTCGTCTGCTCCCCGCCGCGGCGCGCGGTGTAGGCGTCGTGGAGGTAGGTGCGAAGCGCGCCGGCCTCGATCAGCGGGGTGCGCGAGCGCGGCGTGCCCTCGCCGTCGAAGGGCGCCGAGGCGGGGCCCTCGGGGTCGGTGCCGTCGTCTGCGAGGGTGAGGGCCGGGGCGGCGATCTCGTCGCCGAGCCGGCCCGCGAACGGCGAGCGGCCGCGCTGCACGGCATCGGCGCACAGCACCCCGCCGATGAAGCCCATGAAGCTCGCCGCGACGGTCTCGTCGAGGACGACCGGGCAGGTGCGGGAGCGCGGCTTGGTCGCGCCGAGCAGCGACGTGGCGCGCTCGGCGGCCTCGACCCCGATCGCCTCGGGGTCGAGGCCGCTCGGCGCCCGGGCGACCCCGAAGCCCAGCCCCGTCTCGCGCTCGGAGTCCTCGCCGGCGATCGCCTGGAGATAGGCGTAGCAAGTAGTCGAGGCGTAGGCGCCCTCGAGCCCGCCCGACGAGGCGATCGCGACGCGCTCCTCCTCGTCGGCGTAGACGGTCTGCTCGATCGCCGCGACGCGCTCGTCGGTCGCGCGGCAGGCGCGCTCGATTCCCTGGGCGAGTTCGACCTTCTGCTCGGTCGCCCACTGGGCGAGCGAGGGGTCGTGGATGCCGGCGATCGTCGGCATCGCCGCGGCCTTCAGGTCGGGTGGCCCGGCGAACTCGTCGGGATCCGAGATTCGCGCCGTCTCGACCGCGCCGGCGGCGACCTCGCCGATCCCCGCGTCGCCGAGGTCCGTGCCGTATGCATAGCCGGTGCGCCCGTCGAGCCACGCGCGCAACCCGACCCCGCGCGCCGCCGACTCGGAGAGGCTCTCGACCTCGCCGTCGTAGACGCGGATCTCGACGCCGCTCGAGTCCTCGACGAACGCCTCGGCATCGCCCGCCCCGGCGGACAGCGCGGCGTCGCGGGCCCGTACCGCGACCGCCTCGATCCCGTCCGGCGCGCTCATCCGACCGCCGTCCCCCCCACCGTCAGCTCGCGAATCCGGACGTGGCCCTGGCCGGTTCCGACGGGGACGCGCTGGCCGTCCTTGCCGCAGAAGCCGGTCTTCATCTCGAAGTCGTTGGCGACCGCGTCGATCGCCGCGAGCGCATCGATGCAGTTGCCGATCAGGGTCGCGCCCCGGCACGGCCGGGTGACCTTGCCGGCCTCGATCAGATACCCCTCCGAGACGCCGAAGACGAAGTCGCCCGTCGCGGGATCGACCTGGCCGCCGGCGAACGACTTGGCGTAGAAGCCGCGCTCGACGTCGGAGATCACCGCCTCGGGGTCGGGGTCCCCGGGCGCGATGTAGGTGTTGGTCATCCGCGGGATCGGCAGGTGGCGGAAGCTCTCGCGGCGCCCGTTGGCCGTCGAGTCGGCGCCGTCCTTGCGCGCCCGGACGACGTCGTAGAGGTAGGAGGTGAGGCGGCCCTCCTCGATCACCGTCGTCTTGCGGGTCGGGGTTCCCTCGTCGTCGATCCCATCGGTCCCCCACTCGCCGGGCAGGCGGCCGTCGTCGTAGGCGGTGACGATCGGCTCGGCGACCATCTCGCCGAGCTTGCCGGCGTAGACACTGGCCCCCTTCTGGACCGCGTCGGCCTCGAGGCCGTGGCCCGTCATCTCGTGAAACAGCACGCCGCCGAAGCCGCCGCCGACGACGACAGGCATCGTCCCGGCCGGCGCGGGGTCGGCGTCGAGCATCGTCAGGGCCTTGTCGGCGGCCTCGCCGGCGATCGCGAGGCCGTCGGCCTCGACGAGCTCGAAGCCGGCGTGGCCGCCGAGCGTCTCGAAGCCGGTCTCGACGACGTCGTCGCGGCGGGCCACCACCTGGACGCCGAGCCGCGTTCGCGTGCGGTCGTCGGTCGCGTTGCGGCCCTCGGAGTTGACGACCGCGACGCGGCGGCGGCCCTCGGCGTAGGAGGCCTGGACCTGGGCGACCGCGTCGCCCGCCGAGCGGGCGCGCTCGTCGGCGGCGCGCAGGGCCTCGGCCTTGCGCTCGGCCGCGACGTCCCCGGGCGGGACCTCGATCTCCTGGAGGGCGAACTGGACGGCACGCGGCACGGGCTGGGGCTCGGCGCGCTCGCCCCCGAGCGCGGCGGCGGCCGCCTCGGCGGCGCGGATCAGGTCGGGCTCGGCGAGACCGTCGACGTGGGCGAAGTAGCTCGTCTCGCCGCTGACGACGCGCACCCCGGCGCCGCGCTCGCGTCCCCGCTGGGCGCGCTCGAGGCGCGACTCGTCGATCGACAGCGACAGGCCCGAGCGCTCCTCGCAGTAGAGCTCGGCGAGGTCGCCGCCGTGAGCGAGCGCGACGGCGAGCACCCGTTCGGCGAGGTCGGGTTCGACCAGCGGGGGGGCTTCGGCCGATCGCGCGCTCATCGCGGCTTCGGCCCGGCGACGTCGATCAGCTCTGCGGCAGCGAGAAAGAGGGCGCGCCCGGTCTCGGTCTCCGGCGCGTAGGAGGCGCCGCGCCCGCCGCTCCACCAAACGCGGGCAAACGGCTGGCGCGTCAGGCGGCGGCGGCGCAAAAACGCGGCGGCCTCGTCGGCGTAGCTCGAGACGCGGCTGAGGATCGCCCGGTAGGGGCGGCCCACCGGAAGCGTGCGGTAGATGCCCGCCATCACGCCGCCGGCGCGGTGAGCTCGCGCAGCACCGTGCGGATGTCGGAGACCAG
The DNA here is from genome assembly GCA_035637595.1 of Solirubrobacterales bacterium. Lineage (GTDB taxonomy): Bacteria > Actinomycetota > Thermoleophilia > Solirubrobacterales > 70-9 > DASPWW01. Next base: position 3,475 of record DASPWW010000083.1, read on the forward strand.
CAGCGAGGCGAGCGTGAAGCGCTCGGCAACGGCGACCATCGTCAGGCCGCGCCGGCGGATCGCGAAAACCTCGCCGTCCTCGGTCGCGACGTGGACGTGCGCGGCGGGCTCGCCGCGCGCCGCGTCGGCCGCGGCGAGCAACTCGGCGGCGGCGCGGCGCCACTCGTCGCGGCGCCCGCTCTCGCCGCTCGCCGCAAGCACCTCGCCGCCGGAGTCGAGCAGCGCGCAGCCGCGCAAATCGGTCGCCATCTCCTCGAGCCGCCGCACCGCGCGCTCGGCCTGCTCGCCGCTGACGGAGGAGGTCGCTGCCTTGCTCGGGCTCACTCGTTCAACATAGTGGCGTGCCGGTCTCCCGGGCAGCCTGGCTCGTCGTCGTCGCGATCTGCGCGCTCGCCGTGGTGCTGCTGGCGATAAACGGCTACGCGGGCTACGCGATCGTGCTCGGCGCGGTGGGCCTCTCGGCGGCCGTGAACCTGCTCTGAGGCGCCGCGCCAACCGAGTGGCGGGGTTCGTGCTGGGGGGCGAAACTTGGAACGCCGTCCCTCTGGAGGGCGGTGAAAGTCCGTGACATCATCAAGATCATCGAACGAAATGGTTGGTATCAGGTCCGACAGCGTGGGAGCCACCGGCACTACAAGCATCCGAGCAAGCCGGGACTCGTCACGATCCCGGGCAAGCGATCACAGGATCTCTACCCCGAGATGGTGGCCAGCATCCTTCGTCAGGCCGGATTGAAGAGATGACCTCGAACTACGCCGAGCAGGCCGACCGGTACCTAATCCTGATCGAGGGAGGACCCCCGTCCAACTACGGCGCGTGGTCCCCGGACGTCCCAGGTTGCGTTGCGACGGGCGACACACTGGAAGGGTGCGTCACCGAGATGCGCGAGGCGATCGCATTCCATCTCGAGGGACTCGCCGAGGAGGGGTATCCGATTCCGGAGCCCACGGGCCCCGGCATCTACGTCGAGCGGTCCGCTGCCTAGCAAAGAAGCAGCCGGCGGCGGAATTGGCGCGCTCTAGCCGCAGCGCGGCGGCGTCTCCTCCTCGGCGGCCGTCAACGACTCCTCGGGCTCGACGTGGATCAGGATGTCGGCCGCCGCCGGGAACTCGGCCTCGGGCGCGGCCCGCCGCCAGGCCAGAGCCAGATGACCATAGTACTTGACCATGATACGGTCAAGGTCGATGGAGGCGATCGCAATCTCGAAGTTCAAGGCCACCTGCCTCGCCGTCCTCGAGCGGGTTCGCCGCACGGGCGAGCCGGTGCTGGTGACGAAGCGCGGCGTGCCGGTCGCGGAGGTGGTTCCAGCCTCGCGCACGCCGGCGGGCGAGCGCGAGCTCGGCGACCTCGCCGACACGGCCCGGATCACGGGGGACATCGTCTCCCCGGTCGCCGAGCCCGGCGAGTGGGAAGCGCTCGCCGATTCCGATTGAGGCTTCTCCTCGACACCCACATCTGGTTGTGGAGCCGGGTCGAGCCCGATCGCCTCTCCGCACAGGTGGCCCGCCGGCTCCGGGACCCCGCCACCGAGCTGTGGCTCTCCCCGATCAGCCTGTGGGAGGCGATGCTGCTGATCGAGCGCGAGCGGATCGAGGTTTCCGGTAGCCCGGCTGGATGGATCCGAAACGCCCTCGCGACGGGCCCGCTCAGGGACGCGCCGCTCAACCGCGAGGTCGCCCTGACGAGCCGCTCGATCGAGGGCATCGACGGCGATCCGGCCGACCGCTTCATCGCGGCCAGCGCGATCGTTCACGAGCTCACCCTGGTCACCGCCGACCGGCGGCTCATCGAATCGAAGCAGTACCGAGTGCTCACGAACAACTAACAGGTAAGTCCGCCTCGGCGTGGCCGGGGAATCGGACACCCCCTACCCGTGCCGCAGCGGCTGCGCCTCCTCGCCGCGGGTCACCGACTCCTCGGGCTCGACGTGGATCAGGACGTCGGCGGCGGGGAACTCGGCCTCGATCGCAGCGCGCACCGCGTGCGCGAGCTCGTGGGCGCGCTCCAGGGTGGTGCCGCTGCGGAACTGGAGGTGCAGGTCGATGTGGCGTCGACGGCCGGCGCGGCGGGCGCGCAGCTTGTGGTAGCCCGCGACCTCGGGGGCGCGGGCGGAGACGATCGCCGCCTCGATGCGGTCGAGCTCCCCCGCGGGCGGGGCCTCGTCGACGAGCACCCGCCCCGAGCGGGTGAGGATGCGGATCCCTGCGACGACGATCGCGACCGCGACAAGCAGCGCGACGATCGAGTCGAACTCGACGATCCCGGTGGCATCGACGACGACGAGTCCGACCAGCACCCCGACCGACGTCAGGGCGTCGGTGCGCAGGTGGGCGGCGTCGGCCTCGAGCGCCGGCGAGTCGAGAACGCGGGCGCGGCGGTAGAGGTAGGTCGAGATCGCGACGTTCGCGACGGCCGAGAAGCCGACCACCGCGATCCCGACCCCGAGCGTCCCGACCTCGGCGCCGCTGACCAGGCGCCGCGTCGCCTCGAAGATGATGACCCAGGCCCCGAGCAGGATCAGCGCCCCCTCGATTGCCGAGGCGAGGTTCTCGACCTTCTCGTGGCCGTAGGGATGGTCGGCGTCGGCGGGCTCGTCGGCCTTGCGGACCGAGAACAGCGCGATCAGCGACGCGACGAGGTCGATCGCGGAGTGGACCGCCTCGGTGAGGATCGCGATCGAGCCGGTGATCGCGCCGGCCGCGACCTTGAGCGCGATCAGGATCGCGTTCGAGGCGACCGACAGGGTCGCCGCACCCGACTTCGTGCGCAGGTCGGGAATCAGGCGGCGCGCTCCCCGAGGTGGCGGGCGAGCAGGCGCGCGGCGCGGCCGCGGTGGCTGATCGCGTGCTTCTCGTCGGGATCCAGCTCGGCCATCGTGCGGTCGTCATCGGGGCCGGTCTCGTCGGGGACGAAGGCGGGGTCGTAGCCGAATCCCCCGCCGCCGCGCGGCTCGCGCGCCAGCGTCCCCTCGCAGCGGCCCTCGAACAGGGCCTCGGCGCCGCCCTCGTCGACGTAGGCGAGCGCGCAGACGTAGGCGACGCTGCGATCGACCTTGCCGTCGAGCTCGCGCAGCAGCAGCTCGAGGTTCTGCGCGTCGGTCGCGTCGGGGCCCGCGAAGCGCGCCGAGCGCGGCCCGGGCGCTCCGCCGAGGGCGGCCGCGGCGATCCCCGAGTCGTCGGCGATCGCCGCCCGGCCGGTCGCCGCGTGGGCGGCGCGCGCCTTGGAGAGCGCGTTGTCGGCGAACGTCTCGCCGTCCTCGGGCGGAAGCTCGACGGGCTCGGGGAGCGACACCAGCTCGACGCCGGTGAGGATCTCCTGTAGCTCGCGGATCTTGTGCGGGTTGCGGGTCGCGACCACGAGCGTGCGCGGAGCCATCAACCCGACGTGGTCGGGACCGGCTCCCCCGTGGCGCGTTCCTGCGCCTCGCGAAGCCGCGCGATCCCGGCCTCGGCGAGCCCGAGCAGCTCGTCGAGCGAGGCGCGCGACAGCGGCGTTCGCTCGGCAGTCGCCTGGACCTCGACGAGGCCGCCGTCACCGGTCATCACGACGTTCGCATCGACCTCCGCGGTTGAGTCCTCGGAGTAATCGAGGTCGCACAGCGCCGCGCCTTCGACCATCCCGACGCTGACCGCCGCGACCGAGCCCGTGAGCGGGAGGCGGTCGATCGCCTTCTTGGAGACCAGCCCCTGGAGCGCGAGCTGCAGGGCGACGAAGCCGCCCGTGATCGCCGCGCAGCGCGTCCCGCCGTCGGCCTGGAGGACGTCGCAGTCGACGTAGACGCTGCGCTCGCCGAGAGCCCCGAGGTCGACGACGCCGCGCAGCGAGCGGCCGATCAGCCGCTGGATCTCGACCCCGCGCCCGTCCTGGCGGCCGCGCTTTATGTCGCGGTCCTTGCGCTCCCCGGGACCGGTCGAGGCGGGCAGCATCGCGTACTCCGACGTCACCCAGCCCCGGCCCTTGCCCTCGAGCCAGCGCGGCACCGTGCCCGTCACCGAGGCGGTGCAGATCACGCGCGTCTCGCCCTGGGAGATCAGCGCCGAGCCGTCGGCGGTGCGCACGAAGCCGGTCTCGATCGTGATCGGCCGCAGATCGCCCGGGGCGCGGTCGTAGCTGCGGCTGCGCGGCATGGCGGCAGTGTTTCAGAGGGGCATCGGGCTAGGCCCAACTCGCCATTGACCTGCAAATTCGAATAGCGGATACTCGCCGCGGGTGCAGCAGCTAGGGGAGCTCACGTCGAAAGTCAAGGACCGACTGCCTGCCTCACGGAAGGTATGGGTGACCGCCGGCGTTGGTGTGTTGATCGCGCTGCTCGTGGCCGGCACCGCCTACTACTACTTCGACAAGGTTCCGGAGCGACTGGCCGACGATTACCGCGAGCGGGCGCAGCCTTCCGCCGACGAGGTCACCGACGCGATGGATCGTGTCTACGCGACGTTCGACACCTACCTCGAGGACAGCTTGATCCCTCGCCGCGAGCTGCGCAATGCAGACGATTTCGAGGAGTACAAGCGCAGGGTGCTTCCGGTGATCGACGCAGCGCAGGACGCACTCAAGGCGGCCGACGGCGCGATCGAGAAGGCGCGCGACGCTATCGAGGCCAATCGGGCCGAGCTCGCCGACGTGCCCTCGGCTCCGCTGCTCGGTGGAAGCGCTTCGGTCGAGGAGTGCGACGCCGCCGCAGACTCAGCCGCCGGTTACCTGGAGCGCACCGAGGCCTTCCTGCGCAGCTACGGGCGCTTCGTGACCTACGACCAGAAGGCGCTTGAGCTGACCCGTCGGACCCTGGTCGACCAGACGTCTTACAACCTGAGCGTGGACGCGAGCCTGGAGGCGATCTCGGGCGCTTTGACGCACGATCTCAAGGTGATGCAGGAGATTCGGTCTGACCGCCTGGACCTCCACCCCCATCCCGACGCCGAGCGGCTCTACGACCTCGAGCTCGAGGTCGACACGATCGCGGTCGACTACCTCGAGGACCTGACGGCCGCTTTCGACAACCTCGACGTGCTCGGCATCGGGCGGGCGATTCAGAGCTTCCTCGACGAACTCAAGGGCGTCAGTGGGCGCATCGACGCCGCGTTCGCTCAGTTTGCGCGCAATTCCAGTCTGCAGCGAAAGTCGCGCAATCTCGGACACGAGGCAAACGAGCTCGAGGACTCGATCGCCGAGCTCGGATCGGGCGGTGAGCCCAACGAGGACCCGGCCGATCGCGGCCGCCCGCCGCTGCCGCCCCCCGCGCCACCTGGCGGAACGAACGGCGGTGATGGTGAGGGCAGCGCCTCTTGACGCTGGGGCGTAAATAAGTCCAGCCGGTCGGGCTCGCACGAGCGCGCGAGGGAGATCAGCGCCGCTGGCTACTTCTTCTTACTGACCTTCCAGGACTGGGTAGCCGGCGTCGGATCGGTGTTGCCCGCCGCGTCTGTCGCACGGACCTCGAAGGTGTGCTTGCCCTTCTTTACCTTGACCGTCAAGGGCGAGGTGCAGGGCTTGAACTGATCCTTGCCGTCCAGAGCACAGGCAAAGGTCGCGGGTTCGTTGGCGGAGAACGCGAACGTCGCGGCCTTCTTCTTGCTCTTCTTCTTGGGGCCCGCGGTGATCGTGGTGTCCGGGGGGCTGGGGTCGGCGCCACCGCCTTCGGGCGGGGACGGGGGTGCAGGCGGAGCCGGCGCCGGGCGCTCGTAGGCGCCGATGTCGCGGATCGCCGTCCCGTTGCCATCGCCGTCCAGGACGCGCGGGTTGCCGTCGAGATCGAGATCGGACTGCCCCGGGCCGGGCGGGTCGGGGTCGCCCGCGTCTATCGCCGGGGATCCGCTCTGGAGGTGGAAGTCGATCGCGCCGACGAAGAGCGGATCGACGTTGATATTCGTCATTCCGGGCTGGTCGAAGACCCCTGCGCCGCTCTGGGTCACCTTCCCCGGGTCGAAGATCGAGTACTCCGCGGTGACGTTCGCCGTCGAGGGAGCCACCGGTCCGCCGGGGTCGCAGTCATCGCTCCCCTGGCGAACGATGTCGGTGCCGAAGCCGCGCAGGATCGTGTTCTCGAGCGTCAGCGAGGCCGGTTGAGCGGCATTGCTAACGGGTGCGCACGCCCCCACCGCCCGGGCCCCGACCGCGTCGCTGCCCGGGCCGACGGCGGTCACATGGCGAGCGATAACCGTCGCCGAGGTCCCACCCAGGATCCCGGGCGCCGTCGCGTCGAGCGCCTCGCTGCCCGGCGCCGGAGTGAGCATCCGGATCGTCGCCTGATCGACGGAGATGTTGCCGCCTTGCTGGGGATACATGCCGATGCCGGTGGCCGAGGCCACAACCCCCACGCGGCGCGCGGTCCCCGATCCCAGGATTCCGCTCTCGCCCTCAACGTCGGTGCGCTCGATGAGGCCGCTGGCGGGTGCGATGCCGATCGAGCCCGACCCGGGCGTGGTCGCCATGTCGACCTCGCTGTCGCTCAGCGTCGGGGCCGGGCCGAAGATGAACACTCCAGTCTCCAACGTCCCGCTCGTGCTCGTCCCAACGACATGGATGTTGGTGGCCGACCCTGAGAACAGCAGCCCAAGCTGGCCGTCTCCGATCACGATGCCCAGGTCCTGAATGGTCGAGCTGTCGCCGGCGATGTTGAGCACGGTCATGGTGTCGTCGGTGATCGACGTGCCGCCGGCCCCCGACCCCGATCCGACCAGCTCGACGGGCGAAGTGTTAGCCCCACCGTCCGGCAGATCCACCGCGCCGATCTCGATGCGGTCCTTGCCGGGGAACGTCCCCTCGGTGTCCGCGGCGTCGAAGGCGGCCTGAAGCGTCGTGTGATTGATGCCGTCGGCCGGCGTGCAGGCCGGAGCCGGCTTCTGGACGCAGAACGTCGCCGCCGAGGCGCTCGACGCGCCGATCAGCAGCAAGGCGCACACGAGGCCAGCCAACCCAGCCAGGTGCCAGGCCAGCCCACAATCCCGTCGTCTCTGCCTTACCCCTGTGATGGCGGCATGCTAGAGGAGGCCGCCGGCTCAAGCGTCATTGACCTCCAGACCCCGAGCGGATACTCGGGGCGGTTGCAGCGGCTAGGGGAGCTCACGTCGAAGGTCATGCGAAATGAGTCCAGAATTTGCGCCTTTTTGCCTGGTTGGGTGGTCGTGGGCCGATGAACGAGTATGAGGTGCGATCACTCCGGAATGTTTAGCGGTCGGGCGCGGTTTCTCAGGGAGGTCGGAGAGCTACGACTCGTGCTGGTGTGCGACGGATGCGGCACCGAGCGCAGCGAGGTCGGGCGAGTCGACTATCGCCCCAACGCCCGGTGCGTCGACTTGCGTCTGGTGGAGTTGACGGCCCGGGAGCTGGGCCTGAGCGAGGCGCGGACCGCCAGAGTTCGTCTAGCGACGCTGCTGTGCGACGTGGGGCGCGATCGGATTCCGCCGGGGATCCTCGACAAGCGGGGGCCGCTCGACGATGAGGACTGGGCGGAGATTCGCCGCCAGCCCGAGTTGGGAGCGGCGCTGCTGACCGACGTGAGCTTCGACGACATCCGTGAGTGGATCCTCTGCCACCACGAGCGACCCGACGGCACCGGCTATCCGCGCGGCCTGGTCGGCGAGCAGATCCCGCTGGAGGCGCGGATCGTGGCGGTGTTCGATGGATACGGAGCGATGACCAGCGAGCGTCCGTACCGCTCGGCGCGCAGCCACGATGAGGCGTGCGCCGAGCTGTGGCGCTGCGCTGGAACGCAATTCGACGCCGTGGTCGTCGAAGCGTTCCTGACCGTCGCGGCGCGGCGCGATCGACGCCTGGCACAAGCCGCCGCCTGACGGTCCGCGACGCCGGCTACGGGCCGGAGATCGCTACCGCTTCCGCTTCTTCTTGACCATCCAGTCGTCGCTCGCCGCTGAGCCGTCGACGTTGCCGAGCGCATCGGTGGCGCGACTGGGAAGTTGTGCTTGCCCTTCACTCCGATCGCCCGCCATGCGCGAAGGCTGCAAGCCAGTCCGGCCCGCGGTCCCGCGAATCGCGGAACCGCGGGCCACGGGCCGGCGCTGCCCGCTCTCCCCTCCCCCCGCTCAGAGGGGAGGCCGGGGCGGGCGATGCGTCACTGGAAGCTGATCGCGTCGACCGCCGACTTGATCTTCTCCACGATCACGTCGGCGAGCTCGGTGCCCTGCTTGCCATT
>DASPWW010000084.1:0-5052 GCA_035637595.1 Solirubrobacterales bacterium
GTCGCGGTGCCGGTGGTCGCCTTTGACGGGACCGCGAGCGGACTCTCGGCGGATGGGCGGACGTTGCTGCTGATGCGACCGCAAACGCGCCCACGTCCCGACGCGACGACGTTCGCTGTGCTGGACCCCGAGTCCCTCGGGGAGCAACAGGAGGTGACGCTCGACGGATACTTCAGCTTCGACGCGATCTCATCGGACGGCCGGGTGGTCTATCTGATCAGGTACACGGATCCGCCCGACCTCACCGCGTACGAGGTGCGCGGCTACGATCTGGAGCAGGGGGAACTGCTGCCAGACCCGATCGTCGATCCCGACGAGCCGGATGAGGCGATGACCGGGGCGCCTGTCACCCGAGCGGTGAGCCCGGACGGCCGCTGGGCCTACACGCTGTACGACAGCCTCCACCGCGATCACCCGCCGTTCATCCACGCGCTCGACACAGAGGGCGCGACGGCGCAGTGCATCGACCTCGAGGCGCTCTCCGACGACGATCGTCGCCTGTGGCGAATGCGGCTCGAGCCGAGCTCGGACGGCACGACGCTAGGCGTCACCGACCGTGGGGGGACCCTGGTGAGCGTCGATCTCGAGACCTTCGACGTGACTGAGGCGACGACCGACGCGGCGGCCGCTGCTCGGTCCGATCCCGGAGAGCCGCCCTACGCTGGCATTGCCGCCGGGGCGATCGTCGTCGCGGCGTTGTTGCTGGCTCGGCGCCGCCCGAGGGGGAGCGGGACCTGAGCGCGGCCCTGCCGATCCTCCTGGCGCTCGTCGGCTTGGCGGTCGCCCTCGGGGCCCCGGGCTGCGGGGGCGTCGGAGCACCGCCGGCGCGGCAGGCGGCGTACGGGGGAGAACCGGAGAGCGAGCATCCGATGGGGCCGATCGCCAAGCTCGATCGCGTCGTCGGCGCGCCGCCCGCGGTCGCCCGGCGGACCACGGTTACGATCGGGCGCTCGGCGGAGGGGCGGCCAATCCGCGCCGTGGCCATGAACGGCCAGACCGACGGCCCGATGGTGCTCGTCGTCGGCTGCATCCACGGCACGGAGTGCGCCGGGCTGCGGATCGCGGAGACGCTCTACCAGGGCTGTCCCCCGGAGGGTGACGGCATGGTTGTGGTCCCGAACCTGAATCCCGACGGGTTTGCCATCGGAAGCCGGCTCAACGCCCGTGGGGTCGACTTGAACCGAAACTTCGCGACCGATTGGCGCCCCATCGGCGTCCCGGGCGATCCCGAGCACTCCGGTCAAAAGCCGTTCTCGGAGCCCGAGACCCGAGCGGCGCGGACCTTGATCCGCTCGCTGCGCCCCGACGTCACGATCTGGTTCCACCAGCAGGCCGAGCCGCTGGTCCGTGCGTGGGGGTCGAGCGCTCGGGCGGCCCGCGAGTACGCGCGCCTCGCCGGGACGCCCTTCCACCGCCTCCCGTGGCTTGAGGGCACGGCGCCGAACTGGCAGAACGATCGCTTTCCGGGCTCGAGCTCGTTCGTGGTCGAGCTGGCGCCGGGCCAGCCGGCGCCCGCCACGGTCGGCGAGCACGCCTACGCGGCGGCTTCCCTCGCCAAGAGGCTGGACGGGGGCACATGAGCTCGACCGCGGCAGCCGCATGCGAGGCACGCATCGTCGCGCTCGAAGGACAATCCGTCCTGCCGATGAGCGTCGAGCCGACAGTCGAGCGCCTCGCGCACGTACCGCGCGCCCCGCGCCGCCGCGAGGGAGCCCTCGTACGCGAGGCCCAAAGGGGCTCGGCAGAAGCGCTCGAGGAGCTCTTCCGCCGTCACTGGCGTCGGGCGCATCGCGCGGCCTTCCTGGTCGTGCACGATTCGAGCGCCGCCGAGGACATCGCCCAGGAATCGTTTCTCGCCGCGATCCGCGCGCTCGATCGGTTCGACCGCCGGCGGCCGTTCGGGCCGTGGCTCCACCGGATCACGGTCAACCGGGCGATCGACTTCGCGCGGGCGCGGGCGCTGCGCGGCGAGCGGGCGCTGTCCGATGTCAGCGACCCAACTTCGCCGGACCGGGCGGAGATCTCCGATCAACTCTTGAGCGGCCTCGCCGAGCTGTCGCCGGAGCAGCGGGCCGTCCTCGTACTGCGCTATCTGCTCGACTACACCCCCGGCGAGATCGGGGAGATCCTGGGGCTACCGCGCGGGACGGTCAACTCGCGTCTTCGCCGCGGGCTCGACCGGCTCCGGCCCCTCGTCGAGGCGGATCGATCATGAAGCGCGACGGCGACCTGAGGCAGCGCCTTGGCGAGCTTCCTCTGCCCGACGAGGCCGGGGCCGAGGAGCGCGCCTGGGACGTGATCCGGGCCGCCTATGCCGAGCGCACGCCAAGCCGCACCGCGCACCGCACTCGCCGGCTTGCGCTTGCGGTCGCAGTCGGCGTCGCGGCGCTCGCGGTCGGGCTCAGCCCGGCGGGGGCCAAGGTGGGGGACCTGGTCAGGGAGGTTGTCGAGATCGGGCAAGAGGACGCGAGGCCGGCCCTGCGATCGCTCCCCGCGGCGGGCGAGCTCCTCGTCGAGTCCGATTCCGGGCCGTGGGTCGTCCGGGAGGACGGCTCGAAACGACTGCTCGGTGACTACGAGCAGGCGACGTGGTCCCCTCGCGGGCTGTTCATCGCCGTCACCGATGGCCGGGAGCTGGTCGCCGTCGACCCGCTCGGAGAGGTGCGCTGGACGGTCACGGCACCTGCCCGCGTCAGCGACCCCCGCTGGGCGCCGACGGGCTTCCGGATCGCCTACCGGAGCGGCGACGACCTGCGCGTCGTCGCCGGCGACGGCACAGGCGACCACCCGGTGGCTCGCGATGTCGCGCCGGTCGCTCCGATGTGGCTGTCTTCTCGCGATGCGAAGCTGGCCGCCGGCGCGGTCCCCGTCGCTCACGTGCTCGCCTACGTCGACTCCAGCGGGACCGTCCGAGTGATCGACGCCGACACCGGCGCCACGATCGGGCCCGACCCGACCCAGCGCGAGCGCCTCCTCGCCCTCGAAACCGGTTCCGCGCTCTCCCCGGATGGCGAGCGCACAGCCCGGGTCGTGCGCCGATCCGATCGATCTGCGTTGATCCTGGAGGAGGCGGGGCAGCGACGCGTCATCTTCTCCGCCCCCGGCCGCCTGATCGCCCCCACGTGGTCGCCGGATGGCCGCTGGTTGCTCGTCGGGTGGCCACAGGCGGATCAGTGGCTCTTCATCCGTTCCGACGAACCCCGGCGCGTGGTCCCGTTCGACGATATCTCGGATCAGTTCGACCCCGGCGGAACCGGCGAGGCGGGTTTTCCTCGCGTCGCCGGCTGGGTCTTGCCTCAACGCTGATCACGTTCCAGCCGAGGTAGCCCATTCACTGGCTCTACGGCATCGGCGAGCCTACTCCAGCGTCGAGAGCAGGTAGGCGAGCGCGGAGCCGAGCACGGTGAGCATGCCGACCGTCCGTCGGCGAAGGGGAAGCGCTGGTCGGCTCCGGTGGCGCGCTCGCTCGTCGTCCCATGCGGGTGTCTCGCTCTTGCCTACCGACGCGCTCGCTTCGGTGCGAGAGAGCGTGACCCTCACTCACGCGTCATCTTGCCCGGGACGCCGAGCGAGCGGAACGGGCCTTTGCCCGCCCCGCCCGCCCGCCAAGGCGCGAATGCCCAAATTGCCGAGGACGACTAGCGGGCGCCGCGGAACCCGAGGTCGAAGCCCGAGCTCCACGGCAGGGTGGTAAAGACCGCGAACGGCCCCGCGGCCGTGCCGTTGTCGAAGCGGCCGCCACGGATCGGGGCGCCGGGACCGGTAGCGGTCGTCGAGGCGCCCGACAGTCCCATGGCGTCGTCGCTGAACGCCCCCCAGCCCGGAGCGGCCGCCGAGGCCGGCACCCAGTCGGCGACCCACTCCCAGAGGTTTCCGACCATGTCGTTGGCGCCGAAGCGCGAGACGCAGCCCGGGTTGGCGCCGGTGTTGGCGACCGAGCCTGTGGAGACGTTGCAGGCCGCCGAGTCCGGGGTGCCGGCAGCGGCCTGCTGCCACTCGGCGTTGCTCGGCAGCCGCTTGCCCGAGTTGGCGAGCGCCTGCTGGGCCTGGAACCAGGTGATGAAGCGCGACGGGGTGACCCCGGGGACGCTGCGCCCGTAGATGTTCGTGCAGTTCTGGCCGTTGTCGTTGCACGGGTAGTTGTCGGAGCTCACCCCGTACTGGAAGCCTCCGGTCGGGGAGGACCACACGCTCACTTCGTAGCGGTCGATGCAGACCGAGCCGGCGGCGACCATCTCGTCGCCGGAGCCGTTTCCCTGGCACGCGGGGGCGCTGCCGGGCTGGCCCTGGGGGCCCTCGGGCCCCTGCGGACCCTGGGGGCCCGGCTGGAGCTGCAGGGCGTCCACCTTCTGCTGGAGCTCGGCCACCTGCTGCTTGAGCTTCTTGAACTTCTTCGCGCTGACGGCGCTCGCCGTCGCCTCGGGCCCGCCGCCCGTCGCGGCCAGCGCCACGGGCACGACCGTAAGCGCGAGCAGCGCCGCGGCTCCGAGGATGAGCCGCGTCGGGGTGATCACTTTGTCCATGGGTTCCTCCCTGGTCGCAGGGGCGATCGCGTGCGGACCGCTCGCGAATTGCTTGCCCGAGGCAGTGTGCTCAGGTGCGGGCGGGCTGTCAACAGCCGGCGCGTTGCCGGCGCGTTGCGTTGCTACCGCTTAACTCCTGATGCGGGCGTGTCAGCGACCGAGTGACACGCGCCCGCTCCGGACGAGATCCAGGAGTCTCCCCTCACGCGGAGCCCGGTCTCGCAAAGAGCGAAAAGGAGAAGCGCGGCGCTCCAGGCGAACCGGCGGCGCCCCCCGCTGGCGGCTCGCCGGGACTGCTCTGCCATGCGATCAACACGATCGTCTTCGCCGCGCACGAACTTCCGCTCTTCTCCCCAATTTGCTCGTTCTGACCAATTCGGTGTCCCTAAGCAGGTGGGCGAGGCCGGAGCGCTTGAAGTCGTTGACGGTCTCGGCGTCGATGCGGTCGTCCTGGCCGAGGACGAAGCCGCGCGCAAGCGCGGCCTCCTGCTCGGGCATGCCGCGCTCCAGCGCCGCCTCGGCGCGGTCG
>DASPWW010000085.1:0-6992 GCA_035637595.1 Solirubrobacterales bacterium
ATCGAGCGGACGCTGCCGCTGGCTCGCGCTGCGGTCGGAGCAGCAGACCTGGAGGCCGCCCACGACGCGCTATGGGCGCGCGGCGTGCGCAGCGAGCTCGACTACGAGCGGGGACGGGCCACCGAGACCGCTTAGTGCGGCCTGCCCATCCCCCGCCCCGCTCCTGGCGCCGGTCCCTCTACTTCTTCTTCTGGACCTTGACCTTCTCGGTGTTCGAGACCCCGGGTTGACACTCGGCGCTCTCGGCCACCACGGCCTGGTACTCGTAGGTCTTCTTGATCTTCGCCTTGGCCGAGAAGTTGCCCGTGGCGGTGGTCTGAAGTTGCTGCACCGTCGCAAAGACGGTCTGGCTGGGCTTCTTGCGCTGTAGCTCCACGGTCTGGCCGGCCTCGCAGGCCGCCTCGTTTCCGAGCGCGTCGAGCTGGCCCGCGAGCGTCACCTTCTTCCCCTTCTTTACCTTCGACTTCTCGGCGTCGAGAATAAGGGTGCGTTCGGCCTTGGGCTGGGGCTGACAACTCGAAATGTCGGCATCCTGCGTCTCATCGCCGAAGTCGTCCGAGTCGCAGTCGGGCTCGAGGATTGCCGCGATGTCCCACTGAGTGTTGGAGTTTGGCCCCGCGAATACGGTCGTAGTGCCCGGCGCTGGATCGCCTCCGGAGACGTAGTGAAAGCTGTAGTCAGGGCCGCTGCCGCGGGCGCCACATGAGCCAGCTGTGGACTGGAAGAACCCGATCACGTCGCCGGGGTGCACCGCGATTCGGACCGGATAGCTGTTGAGCGCGTTCGGGGTCGGAGCCTTCAGTTCGCTTTCACCCACGATCGTGAAGCTGTTTCCGCCGGCGGGACGGGCGACCTTGAGCTTGCGCTGCGGTGGGGTGGGGCCGGCCGTGAAGCTCCAGGAGGTGAGCACGCCGGCAAACGGCGCCGCATACTGGCCTCCCGGCGAGCCGGACTGAAGCAGTGTGTCGGCACCACAAAAGTTGAAGCTCATCGCAAACGTCTCGCCGATCTGAGTCGCGGCGCTCGCCGAGGGAGCTGCGGCGACCGAGGATGCGGCGATCGCTGCGGTCGCGAGGACGACCCCGAATCGTCGCCGGCGCGGGACCAAGCGAAGCCTGCTGGCCATGAGTTCCTCCTCCGTGAGCGCAACCTGGCGTGAGTGCGGCGTCCCTGCCCCGGAGTATTGCTCAGCCGGTTACCGGTTGCACGCCGCGGCCGCTCGAGGTTAGGCTGGAACGCCAGCAAGGGGATTCGGGGGCGACGCTTGGGGATTCCCGATGGGTAGACGACAAACCGCACTCGCGACCGCCGTGGTGGCGATCGCCGGGCTGGCCGTCTCCGCGGCTCCGGCGTCAAGCGCCCCGTCGCCGATCGGCTACCAGGAGGGCGACGCGGGCGGCTTCCGAAACATCCTGCCGCCCGGCGAGGGCCAGAACGTCAACGGGGCCGAGGCGGCGAACTTCCTCGGCGGTGGCAACCAGCCGCAGTTCTACGACGACCAGCTCCACATGTACAGCGACCTCGTCTACCAGGCCGGGGGGATCTCGGAATCCCAGATCGACAGCTTCTACAAGGACGCCAGCTTCGGGGTCCCGCCGGGTGAGGTGGAGCGGACCTATACCCCGCTGTGCATCCTGCCGACGGCGCCACCGTCGGACGCCTGCGAGCAGGTGGTCATCGAGCGCGACCGGTTCGGTGTGCCGCACATCACAGGATCGACACGGCCCGGCGCGATGTTCGGCGCCGGCTACGCCTCGGCGGAGGATCGACTCTTCTTCATGGACGTGCTGCGCCACGCCGGAAGGGCCGAGCTCTCGTCGTTCGCGGGCGGCTCCAACGTCGAGATGGATCGCGACGTGTGGGAGTCGACGCCGTACAACGAGTCCGAGCTCCAGCAGCAGTACGACCTCGGCGACGACATCTACGGGGCGGACGGCGCGCAGCTCCAGCGTGACGTCAACGCCTACGTCGACGGCATCAACCAGTACATCGCCGAGATCAAGGCGACGCTCGCGGACATGCCGGTCGAGTACCCGGCGCTCGGCCAGCCACTCGGGCCCGACCCATGGAAGGTCACCGACGTGATCGCGACTGCGTCGCTGGTCGCGGGGATCTTCGGCAAGGGGGGTGGCGGCGAGGTCGACTCGGCGCTGGTGCTCGAGGCGGCGAAGAAGCAGTTCGGAAACAAGCAGGGCAAGCGCGTGTGGGCCGACTTCCGCAGCCAGAACGATCCCGAGGCCGAGACCACGGTCCACTCGGGTGCGTTCCCGTACGCGATCGGGCCCAAGAAGGCGAAGAAGACGAAGGGCCTCGCCCTGCCCGACCCGGGGACGACCCAGGAGGAGCCGCTGGTCGTCTCGCAGAGCGGCTTCGTCCCCGCCGCCAAGAGCACGGGTCCGCTCGAGAGCCTGCTAGGGGGTTTCGGGAGCATGACCGCGGGGTCGAACGCCCTGATGGTGTCCGGTCCGGAGTCGGCGTCGGGCCACCCGATCGCCGTGTTCGGTCCCCAGGTCTCCTACTTCAGCCCCGAGATCCTGATGGAGCAGGACGTCCACGCGCCGGCGACCGATGAGGGCCCGGCGCTGTCGGCGCGCGGCGCGGCGTTCCCGGGCACCAACCTCTACGTCCAGCTCGGTCACGGTCCCGACTACGCGTGGAGCGCGACCTCGGCGGGACAGGACATGACCGACACGTTTGCGGTCCCGCTCTGCGAACCCGACGGCTCGGCGCCGTCGCTTCACTCGCAGAGCTACGTGTTCCGGGGCCAGTGCCTGCCATTCGAGGTGCTGGAGCGCGAGAACTGCTGGGAGCCGACGTTCGCCGACGACACCGCGGCCGGCTGCGAGACGCTGCGCGCGCTGCGCTCGAAGCTCGGGATCGTCACGCACCGGACGATGATCGGGGGCAAGCCCTACGCCTACACGAGCCTGCGCGACACGTACTTCCACGAGGTCGACTCGGCGCTCGGCTTCGCCGACTTCAACGACCCAGACAAGATCAACTCGCCCCAGAGCTTCATGCAGGCGGCGTGCCGGATCGACTACACCTTCAACTGGTTCTACATCGACAACCAGCACATCGCCTACTTCAACTCGGGCAAGAATCCGGTCCGGGCGCCGAAGGTCGACCCCAACTTCCCGACGATGGGCGACCACGAATGGCAGGGCTTCGATCCCGACCTCAACGAGACCGACAAGACGCCGTGCTCCGAGCACCCGCAGGTGATCGACCAGCAGTACCTGACGAGCTGGAACAACAAGCAGGCCAAGAAGTACAGCGCCGCCGACGGCCAGTACGCGTTCGGCCCCGTCTACCGCGTGAAGCCGCTCGACGACCGCATCCAGGCGGGAATAGCGGGCTCCAACACGATGACCCCCGCTGAGCTGATCAGTGCGATGGAGGACGCCGGCACGGTCGACCTGCGCGGCGACGCCGTGCTGCCGCTCGTCTTCAAGGTGATCCGCAAGGGCGGCGCGGTGAGGGATCCGCAGCTGCGCCACGCGATCGACGTGCTGACCGCGTGGGTGAGCTCCGGGGCGCACCGCCGTGACGCGAACGGCGACGGCGTCTACGACGACGCTGAGGCGGTCTCGCTCATGGACGCCTGGTGGCGGCCGCTCGTCACCGCCGAGTTCCAGCCGACCCTGGGCAACGGGCTGTTCGAGGCGATCGAGGACGTGATTCCGATCGACGACGGCAATCGCGCCGACCACCTGGGCTCGGCATTCCAGGGCGGATGGTGGGGCTACATGTCGAAGGACCTTCGCACCCTGCTCGCCAAGGCGAAGCACAAGCACAAGGGTCACCACGGGCACGGCGGCGGCAAGGCCAAGCCACACAGAGGTGGCGGCGCCAAGCACAAGAAGGGCAAGGTCAAGGGCCGCTACTCACGAATCTATTGCGGTGGCGGCAAGCTGCGAGCGTGCCGAGACGGGATCCTCGGCTCGCTCGCGCAGGCGCTCGAGACGCCCCAGTCGGAGCTCTACCCACCGGTCGAGGACTGCACCGAGGGAAACAACCAGTGGTGCTACGACGCGATCCGGTTCAGGCCCGTGGGACTGATCGAGCAGCCGTTCATCCCCTGGATCAACCGACCCACCTTCCAGCAGGTGGTCGAGATCTTCAGCCACCGCTAGGCGCGGCTTCGCGCCCATCGGGGAAATGGCGGGCGGGGCGGCGCGTAAGCTGAGGCCGTGTCCTGGGTGGAGACCCACTCGCTGAGCTTCGCGGCGCGGCACGAGATCGACGACGCCGAGTGCGCGCAACGGACGCTCGACGACCTCGAGGACCTGCGGCTGCGACTCGAGGAGCGCTTCGAGGAGGCGCCGGGCGAGGTCACCCTCGTCGTCCACCCCGCGGCCGCCTGGCTGGCGGCGGCGCACCCCTTTCTGCCGGCAGCGCGCTGGGCCGCGGCGCCGGCGGGGCGCCGCTACCTGGCCGGCTGGGCGATGGCGAGCGAGCTGCACGTGCTCAACGACCAGTACATGGACCGGCGGGCGGCGGGCGAGGACTCGCAGCGCGCGCTGCGCGGGACGGCGGAGCGGCTCTACGTCCAGCTCGTCCTCGCCGCCAACAACCGGCAGCTCCCGCCGCCGTGGGGGCCGCGTCGCTTCGCGCGCTACCTGCGCTGGGCGTGGCTGATCGAGGGCGCGGCGCAGTACTACGCCGGCCAGGTGCCTCACTTCCGGGCCGCGGTCATCCGCAGGATGCGCGAGGGAGGCCCACCGTCCTTTCCGCCCTCTGCCCGCGACGCGATCATCCTCGGCGGCACGGTCTTCGACCTGCTCGAGCGGCGCGCCGGCTCGGACGCCACCGACCTGCTCGTCTCGCGGCTGCGCAAGGACGGTGCCCGGGGCAATCTCGAACTGGCATTCGACGAGCCGCTCCCCGAGATCGAGCGGCTGTGGCGGCGGCACCTGCGCGAGGAGGTCGCGCGCTCGGGGTCTACGCGGCCGCGCCGCGTCAGGCGGTCGCCTCGTAGATCAGCCACAGGATGAGCAGGACAACCCCGACGCCGGCGAGGATCCCGGCGAACAGCCGCGCCGGCGACCCGATCCCGGGTATCCCGTCGGGCTGCACGGTGGGGAGCATCTCCGCGTCGCGCAGCAGCTCGTGCGCCGCCTGGCCGGCCGCCTCCGGGACGAGCACGTCGCGGGGCCCGGCGGCGAGGAAGTCGGGCACGTCGAAGCCCCGCGTCCGGCGCAGGATGCTCGGGATCCCCTCCTCGAGCAGCATGTTCTGGATCAGCTCCGCCTCCGCCTGGTTGCGGCCCCCCGCCACCCGCACGAGCTCGCCCTCCGTGTACTGGGGCTTGATCTTGCGAGCGCGCTCCTGCGCCTCTGTGACCGGCGCCTGCTCGGCGCGCCCGGCGTAAACGAGTGGCATCTCGCAGTCGGGGCAGAAGCGCCTGTCGAGCGGGTAGTGCTTGGCGCACTTCGGGCAGATGAGCGGCCCGGCAGTGCTCATCGGGCGCCCGGCCCGAGCCGGCTAGGAGACATCGAGCGCGACCTCCTCGACGGCTCCGTCGCGAATCGCGAACGCGCGCACGTCGGGTGAGTCCGGATCGGCGATCGAGCAGATCAGATAGATCGGATCGGGCCATCCCTCAGCGAGGTTGATGTCCGTCTGGGAGGGCCGCGCGCTGCTCTTGGTGTGCGAGTGGTAGATCGCCGCGAGCTCCTCGCCGCGCTCGTCCATCTGCTCCATGATCCGGAACTGATCCTGGGGATGGACCACGTAGCGCAGCGGGCTGGCCTCGGAGTTTCGCGCCCGGTAGAGGCTGACCACGCGCCCGTTTCGCGCGCCGATCATCCCGCAGCACTCGTTCGGCGCCTCGTCGTGCGCATGGGCGGCGATCTCGTCGAGCATCTCGCGGGGAATCTCCATGGCGGTCGAGGCTAGCAACGGGCCGAGCTTTGCCAGTTGACTATGCCCCGTCCGCGTGCTACTGTGTGCGCCAATGGCACAGTCAGGCACACAGTTGGGCACACAGCTCGTCGACCTGAGCGTGGATCGCGACAGCGACCTCTCCCCGGGACTGCAGCTCTCGTGGCGGCTGCGCGCCTTGGTCGGCGCCGGCCGGCTCGGGCCCGGCGAGCGGCTGCCGAGCGTCCGTGAGCTCGCCGCGCTGGCGGGCGTGAACGTCAACACGGCGCGCTCGGTCTACCGGCGACTCGAGCGCGAGGGCCTCGTCGTCTCGCGGCACGGCCTCGGCACGTTCGTCGCCGAGCAGGCGGCGCACGCCCCCCAGGTGGAGCAGTTCGCCGCCCAGGCCGTCGCCGAGGCTCGCGAGGCCGGGATCGACCCGCGCGAGCTGGCCACGGCGCTGTACGCGGCCGCCGGAGCCGCGCCGGACGCACCCGAGATCGATGAAGCCGGCGGGGCGGTCTCCCCCACCCTGCCGGACATCGATCGCAGCGGCGACGAGCCCGCCGTGCGCCGCGAGCTGCGGCGCCAGATCGAGAGGCTCGAGCACGAGCTCTCCGGCTACGCGAGGGACCTGCGACGCGGCGATCCCGGCCATCCACTGCTCCAGGCCAAGCCGCGCGTCGCCGACGTCGAGGAGCTCGAGGCGACGCGCAACCGGCTGCTCGAGCAGCTCGCCGCGGTGCGCGACAAGCAGGCGCGCCGGGGGCGCCGTCAAGGCCGCGCCCGGCAGCGAGTCGAGTCGATGACGCGGGAGCCCGAGCAGCACAAGTGGCAATGGGTCTCGAACGAGGACCTCGGCGAGCCGGGGTGCAAGACGTGGCACGTGACACCGCGCTACGGGCCGGTCGGCGCGCTGATGGGCTGGTGGCGGGTAAAGGTCTCGTCGGGATGTCCGTTATCCGGCACCGCGTGAGGCGGTAGCAATGGTCAGAACCGTCGCCGACAGGGCATTCCTTCCCGCCAAGTCGCTCTTCGAGCAGGTCGGGAACATGATGATCCTGACCGGCAAGACGATGACCGCGACGGTCAGGCCCCCGTTCCCCTACGGGGGCGAGTTCATAAGC
>DASPWW010000086.1:0-13379 GCA_035637595.1 Solirubrobacterales bacterium
GAGCTCGATGCGCTCGTCCCACGGCAGCGCCGTGCGGCCGTTGACCTGCGCCCAGCCGGTGATCCCCGGCTTGACCTCGAGGCGGCGGCGCTGGCGCGGCGTGTAGCGATCGACCTGGGGCTCGATCGTGGGCCGCGGCCCTACGATCGCCATCTCGCCGCGCAGCACGTTGACGAGGTTGGGGATCTCGTCGAGCGACAGGCGCCGCAGCAGCGCGCCGACTCGCGTGACGCGGGGATCGTCGGCGGCGAGGGGCGTCCCGATCCCAACCGGGTCCGAGCCCTCGACCATGGTGCGCAGCTTGTAGAGCTCGAAGAGCCGGCCACCCTTGCCGACCCGCCTCTGGCGGTAGAGCGCAGGCCCGCGCGTCTCGATCCGGATCGCGACCATCGCGGGGAGCAGGAGCGGCGACAGCAGCAGCAGGCATAGCGCAGCGATCACGATGTCGAACGCCCGGCTCACCGGGTCCCCTCGGCCTTCTCCCACGCCCGCGGCACCCTGCCCCGCATCCTGTCCCAGAGCCCCAGCGCCACCGAGGCCGTGACGAGGACGTAGTAGCGCGCGAGACGCAGCGGCCGCAGCGGCAGCAGCGGGGCGAGCGCCGCCGCGAGCAGGAACGCCGCCTGGGCGGCGAGCGTCACCCGGTAGACGGCGCCCTGGCCAACGAGGGCGACGTTGGTCGCCAGGGTGACGAGATGGAGCAGCCAGGACGCGTAGCGGAGCACCCGGTGGGAGTAGATCTCGAACGCGTACATCGGGCCGTAGCCGCGGATCGACAGCATCCCGTCGCGAAGCACGATCCCCCACAGGCCGCTCATCATCCGCCGCTTGCGCGCGAACTCGCCGCGCAGGGTCGGAACCATGCGCTCCTCGGCGACCGCGTCGGGCGCGTACAGCGCGCGGCGTCCGCGCTTGACGAGCTCGAACGGAAACGAGAGGTCGTGGCTGCGCGACGGGTCGAGCACGATGTACGCGTCGCGCCGCACCGCGTAGATCGCCCCGTTGCCGGCAGTTATCCCACCGAGCCGCGACTCGAGCCCGCGGACCGCCATCTCGTAGCGCCAGTAGGTGCCCTCCTCGTTCGAGCCGCCGGCGGTGGTGAAGCGCACCTGGCCGCAGACGTAGCCGACCCGGGGGTCGGCGAACGGCGCCACGAGGCGGCGCAGGGCGTCCGGCGCCCAGAACGCGTTCGCGTCCGAGAACGCCAGCACGTCACCGCGGGTGCGCGCCGCAGCCGCGTTCTGCGCCGCGATCTTGCCGCCCCGGCCGAGGTCGAGCACGAGGTCGGCGCCCGCCTCGCGCGCCAGCTCGACGGTGCGGTCGGTGGACCCGTCGGAGGCGACGATCAGCTCGAGGCGCTCGCGCGGATAATCGAGCGCGAGGGCGTTGCGCACCTTGCGCTCGATCACGGCCTCCTCGTCGTGGGCGGCGACGATCAGCGATACGTGGGGCGGCTCGACATCCGGCGCCCGCGCCCCGGGCTGCCCGCGCAGGCGCACGATCGCCCAGAGCGCCGCCGGATAGGTGACGTGGGTGTGGACCAGCAGGGCGACCGAGGCCCAGAAGACGATCTCGAGGAACAGCATCGCCGTGATTATCGAGACAGAAGCTCGCGGTAGAGATCGAGCGTCTGCTTCCCGATCGCATCCCACGAGTAGGGCCCCCGGGCGGCCACGCTTGCGGCGGCGGCGAGCCGGTCGCGTTCGGCGGGATCGGAGACCAGCTCCGCGAGCGCGGCGGCGAGCGCGGCGGTGTCCTCCGGCGGAACGAGGCGGGCCGCGCCGTGGCGCTCCGCCAGCTCGGTGAAGCCGCCCACGGCGCTCAGCACCAGCGGCTTGCCGAACGCGAGCCCCGTGTAGAGGACACCCGACTGCTCGATGTCGCGATACGGCAGCACGACGATGTCGGCACGGCGGAAGTAAGCGGGGATCTCAGGGTCGGGTATGAAGCGCGGGATGATGCGGACCGTCCCCGGCGCGCGGTCGGCGAGCTCGCGCAGCGGCTCGACCGGCATCCGCGGCATTCCCGCGATCCACAGCTCGGCGCCCTCGACGTCGCGGAACGCCTCGAGCAGGACGTCGATGCCCTTGTAGGGCCGCAGCAGGCCGAAGAACAGGATCACCGGGCCCTCCACCGCGGCGAGGTCGCCCGGCAGCGGGACCTCGTCGGGCAGCCGCGTCAGGTAATCGAACGCGCCGTGCGGGATGACGTGGACGCGGTCGGGGTCGAGCCCCACGTCATCGTGAAGTCGCGCGGCACCGTGCGCCGTGTGGGCGACGACGGCATCGAAGCGCGACAGCAGGTTGCGCTGCCGGCGCACCCCCAGCCGGCCCCTCGGAAGCGGGTAGTGGAGCGTGAAGACGCGCGGGCGCTCCGGCGGCAGAACGAGCGCATCGACGTCGGGCACCGTGAGCCACTGCCAGTGGACGAGCTCGGGGTGCGCGGCGCGGCGGAAGCGCATCATGTCCGGGACGTGCTCGGCGAGCTTGAAGGCGCGGCGCGCCGGGGCGTCGAGTCCTCGCCTCGCCGTGCGGCGGTAGAACGCCTCCGTGACGCGGTAGCCGTCCTCGCGCGGCGCCGGGCCGTAGAGGAAACGGCTCGTGACCAGCTCGACGTCGGCGCCGGCGCGCGCCAGCGCCGCGCACAGCGCGTGGTCGTATGGCGGCGTGAACGCCGAGGGATCGACGATCTGGACCCGCATCGGCGACGATTGTGGCCGACTTGGCGGTCCGGCTCTCCTACTGCGTCGTCAACACGAACGGGCGCGAGCACCTGCTCGCCTGCCTGGAGGCGATCCGCGACACGCATCCGGAGGGAGTCGAGCACGAGGTCACGGTGCTCGACAACGCCTCCGACGACGGCTCCGCGGACGCGGTTCGCGGGCTCGACATGGAAGTCCGCCTGACCGAGCGCACGACCCGGGCCGGCAAGGCCGAGAACGACACGACGCTGCTGCGCGAAGCGCGCGGCGAGTACTGCCTGCTGCTCAACGAGGACTCCGAGCTGCGTCCCGGCGCCACGGCGGCGCTGCTCGCGGCGCTCGAAGCCGACCCCGGGGCGGCCGCCGCGGGCGCCCAGCTCCTCAGCCCGAGCGGCGAGCCCCAGCCCTGTGCGTGGCGCCTCCCGGGCATCGGCACCGCGCTCGCCGGGGCGCTCTTCCTGCATCGCCTCGTGACCGTCCAGAGCGGTGGCACCGACACGCGCGCCGTCGGCTGGGTGCAGTCGAGCGCGATGCTCGTGCGCCGCGCCGCCGCCGAGCAGATCGGCTACCTCGACCCCGCGTTCTTCGTCTACTCCGACGAGACCGACTTCGCCAAGCGCCTCGGCGACGCCGGGTGGCGTGTGCTGTACGTCCCCGCCGCGCGCGCCGTGCACCACGAGCAACTCGCCACCGACCCGAACGCCGGCGAGCGCCGCGTCGTCGAGTTTCACCGCAATCGCGACCTCTACGTGCGTAAGCACCATGGGGCGGTCGCGGCGTTCGGGGTTCGGGTCCTGACGGCTTGGACCTACGCGCTACGCGCGCTCGCCGCGCTCGTCCTACCCGGCCGCGACGCGAGCTGGTACTGGCTACACGCGCGGCAGGCTCTGATACCCGGGCGCGGGGAGGGGCTGGGCGAGGCGGCGGCGGCGTACAACCGGACGCTGGAGGAGGGTCGAGCCAACATCTGATGCTTCTGGCCCGGCGACCTCAGGCCGATCCGCCGCGGTCCTCGTCGCGGGCCTCGGCGACGTAGACCTCTGACGTCAAACGTGGGCGTCGGCCCTCCTCACCCAGCCCGGGTTCCGTGACGGGCTCGACCGGCGCCTCGCGCAAGGCCCGCAGCCGCTCCAGCACGGCGCGTGGGCTCAGCATCCTGCCGATCGCCGAGCGTTCCTCGGCGGTCGGGAAACCCGCCGCCCACAGCACGAGCGGATACGCGAGCCACACCGCGATGCGGCTGACCAAACCGATCGCCCCCCCGGTGGGCAGCAGCAGCTCACCGGCGGCGACGAGCGACGACGCGACAGCGAACAGGAGGGCCAGGCGCCCCCACTCGTACGGGACCGGAAAGAGGCGCTGGGTGAACGCGTACATCAAGACGAGCACGACGAGATACGAGGCGACGAGCGCGAGCGCCGCCCCGACGATCCCCAGCGGCGGTATCAGCACGAGGTTGAGGACGATGTTGGCGGCCGTCGCCACGACGGTCGCGGGGAAGTTGTACTCCGTGCGGCCGGTGCGTCCCAGGATCACGACGAGCACCAGGTAGAGGGCGTAGAGAGTCATCCCCGCGGTCAGCAGCCCGATCGCCTCGTGGGCCTCGAAGAACTCCGGCGCAGCGAGCGCGCGGACGATCCAGCGCGACAGCAGCCACATGCCCACCACCACGAACGTGCAGACCGCCATGAACCAGGTGACGATCAACGAGTAGGCGCGCCGCGCTTCGTCGTCGTCCTCGATCGAGTAGGCGAGCGGCGGCCAGGCGAGCTGGAATCCGCGCACGAGCACGTTGATCGCCTGGGCGAACTTGATCGCCAGCGAGTAGAGCCCCGCCTCCGCGAGGCCGGCAAAGCGCACCAGCAGGATGCGGTCGATGAAGTTGAGCGAGTAGAGCGACAGCTCGGCGGGCATCGTCGGCAAGCCAAAGCGCACCAGCCGGCCGAGCAGCGGCAGGTCCGGTAGCAGCGACAGCCGGCGGCGCTGGTCGACCGCCAGCCAGCCGAGGAAGGGAAGCGCGGCGCCGAAGGTCCCCAGCAGCAGACCCTCCGCCCCGAGGTCCTCGAGCACGACGAACCACACGGTGGCCGGGATCGCGACGAGGGTGTTGGCCATCGTGAACACGAAGTAGGCCCGGGCGCGCTCGTCGACGCGCAGCAGGGCGATCAGGTACTCGTAGAGCGTCAGCACCCAGAGTCCTCCGATCGCGATTCGCGCCAGCTCGGCGTCGGGGCGGTCCAGCAATGCCTCGGAGATCGGCTCGGCGAAGGCGAGCGCGATCGCGGCCCCGAGCGCCGTCGTCCAGAACAGCGACGCGAAGCCCGTGCGCACGACCTCGTCGGGATCCTCGTCGGCGATGTAGTAGAAGCGCAGCAGCGCCTCGATCACGCCGAACCGGATGATGATGCTCGACGCGATCACCGCGACGATCATCACCTCCGCCGCGCCGTAGTCCGACGGGGTCAGGTACCGCGTATACAGCGGCAGCAGCAGGACCGCGATCAGCTTCGAGAGGATGCTCGCCGCCGTGTAGGCGGCGCCGGTGGTAGCGAGGCGGCGGAGGTGGGAGAGCACGGGACTAGCCGGCCGCCGGGGCCGGCCGCGGGGGGGTGGGCTGGACGCGGTCACGGGCCGGCGCCGGCGAGACGGCGGCGACGGGGTGCCGCGCGAGCGCCAGCCCGGTGGCGACGAGCGCCCACGTGACCGGGTCGATCAGCAGGCCCGCGTACGCCAGGCTGTGGACGACCAGCCCGGCGAAGCACGCGACGAGCGCCGAGCGGGCCACGGGGATCCGAGCCGG
The DNA here is from genome assembly GCA_035637595.1 of Solirubrobacterales bacterium. GTDB lineage: Bacteria > Actinomycetota > Thermoleophilia > Solirubrobacterales > 70-9 > DASPWW01. The sequence goes on from DASPWW010000086.1 coordinate 5,502, forward strand.
CACGGCCAGCAGCGCCCCGACGGCCGCCGCGAGGAGCAGCAGGTAAGGCGCGATTCCGACGATGCCCTGCTCGGCGGCGACGGTGACGGGCTCGGTATGCGATATCGCGCCCGTCCCCACCGCATCCTCGGGAAAGCGGCGCTGGAACTCGACCTGGAACGACCCCGATCCGTATCCGGCCAGGGGCCGGTCGCCCGCCAGCTCGAGCCCGCCGCGCACCAGGCTGGCCCGGCCGCTGGAGCGTATGTCGAGCGACTTGATCGAGTTGAGGTCGGCACCGCTGGCCGCCAGCAGGACCCCACCGGCAAGCGCCGCGGCGGCGATCCCGACGATCGCCCAGCGCGCGCCCCAGCGCATCGCGGCCAGCGCGAGCAGACCGGCGAGCAGGGCGACGAGGCTCGACTGCGAGAACGTCAACGCGATCGCAACCAGGAGCACGGCGCAAGCCCCGCCCGCCGCCCAGGCCCGGCGCGCTTCACGCGCCCACACCATGTACGCGCTGAGCGCGAGCATCACCAGCATCAGGTAGCGGCCGAGGATGTTGGGGTCCCAGAACAGGGAGTTCACCCGGAAGTAGGTGTGGACCTCGTTGGCGGCGATCACCTCGGGGTTCCAGAACACCTCGCCGACGGCGAACTGGCCGAATGCGACAAGCGCGAAGAGCAGAGCTTCGCCGACCGCGACCGCGAGCACCCCGACGAGAATGCGCGGCGTCCAGCGCGCCCGCACGAGCAGCGTGAAGAGGACCGCGAAGGGGACGAAGAAGAAGCAGACGTTCTCGACCGCCCTGGAGAAGTCGTCGGAGTAGGCGCTCTGGACGGCGTAGAGGACGAGGAAGCCGCCGAGCAGCCACGGCAGCCACCGAACCGCGAGCTCCAGCCACTCCCCGCTCAGCGTCGGGACGGGAGCCCGATCGTCGCCCTGCTTTCGCCAGGCTTCGGAGCTGACCGCAAGGGCCCCTCCGGCGATCACCGCGTAGAGCGGGACGAGCAGATTCGCATCGTCCCCTCCCAGGTCCACCGGGACGCGGAAGGCAAGCGCGGCGAAGGCGAGCACGGGTAGAGCGTCCGGCCAGCGGCGCAGCATCGAGGCGACGATCCCGATCGCGGCGAGCGCCGCGATCGCAAGCGCCGCCACGTGGCCGGGGCTTTCGCGCAGGTCGACGAAGCGCGCCGTGTCCCAGACATCGCCCGCGACGACGACCGGCGCCAGCGCCAGGGCGACGAGCATCGCCACGGCGCGCGTGCGACCGCCCGCGACGAGCGCGACGGCCGCGGCGGCGGACGCAGCAATCAGGCCCACCCACGCCAGCGGCTCCGAGATCAGCTCCCACCCCCCCGCAGCAGCACGCTCTCCTCGGGCAGGATGTCGCGGTCCTGGTCGCGCAGCAGGAACTCGGCCCGGTAGTGCCCCCGCGGCACCCTCTCACCGGACTCGTCGCGCCCGTCCCAGTAGAAGACGTAGACGCGCTCGCCGCCTTCCAGCTCACCGCCGTCGAGCAGCGTCGCGACCGGCTGATCGTCGCGATCGACGATCCTGATCACCGCGTCGTCGGAATCCTTGCGCATCCGGAACTCGACCTCGACCCGGTGCTTGTTGGTCGCCCTGTTGCCCGTGACCCGGGTGACCCGCGCCAGGTCGAGCACGACGCCGTCGAGGCGCACCTGCTGGATCGCCGCGAGCGCCGCCAGCGCCGCCAGCGCCAGGGTGCAGAACAGGATCGCGGCGAGGCGGCCGGGCGCCACCGGAGTTACCTAGGCCTGGGCGCGGTCCTCGCCCGCGACCACCACCACGTCGGCTCCGTCGGCCAGCTCTCGCGACTCGTCGTCGATCAGCTGCACCACGTCGACCCCGAGATCCTTCGCCACGAACTTCGCCTCCTCCTCGTGGCCACGCTCGTAGAGCACCACCGTCTGTTCCGCGGGGGTGGGGCTGTTCGTGACCCTGCCGAGCGTGTAGCCGTTCGCCTCGACGTCGTCGCCGACGGCCGCCGCCAGTCCGGGGACAGCGGTCCCGTTGAGTACCCCGACCTCGACGTCACCCTTGACGATGCCCGTGCCTCCGCTCGTGTCGCTGACATCGGGCGTCGCCTCGTTCGACAGCAGCACCTGGGAACCGCCCACGATCACGACTCCGAGCAGGAAGGCGCCTGCCATCACGTAGAGCAGCTCGCGCGTGGTCGGGCCGCGGCGCAGCCACGTTCGCCACCGCGGCTCGCGGTAGACGGCCATCTGCTCCCCGGTGCGGGCGGCGGCGGGACGCTCGGCGGCGACCCGGGCGGCGGCGGTCTGCGGCGGCGCGCCGCGCGCCGCGCGCTCGGCGCGGCGGTCTGCGCGCTCGGTCGCCGCCTGCGCGGCCGCCTCGGTGAGCGCCCCCTCGTGGGCCAGCCTCACGCTGGTCGTCGCGGCGTGCTCGGCCTCGGCGGGCGCGGCCGGCGCGTACTCCGACCACAGCCGCAGCCGGTGCACGTCGCGGCGCTGGGAGACGTAGAGCGGGATCAGAAAGGCGAGTCCGAGGAACGCCGCCGTCCCCACGTAATAGCCGATCCGAACGATGATGTCCATGCGTCCGCTCTTCGCCGACCTAGAGCTCGGAGTCGTCCTGGCCGATCACGATCACAACGCTCGCGCCCCCGATCTCGGACTTGACCGAGCCGCTGATCTTCTGGACGTCCGTCTTCCCAAGCTCCTTTGAGATGTCGTCGGCGAGTTGGCTGGCCTCCGCCTGGTGCCCGTCGTCGTACATCACGACGCTCTCGGCGAACGGCGTCCCGGTGTCGGTAACCGGCCCGAGCTTGTAGCCGACCTTCTTGACGGCGTCGCCGACCTCGGCCGCCAGGCCGGGGACCCCCGTGCCGCCCTCGGTGACCGCGGTGCCGTTGAGGACCGCAACCTCGATCTTCGCTCGCGGCGCGGCGCGGTCCGCGTTCTTTCCGCCCTCCTCCGAGCCGAGCAGGCCAAATCCGCTCGTCGCCACCCCGATGCCGATCAGGATCGCCCCGAGCGCGATCAGCCCCAGGTACTGCGGCGCCGGGAGGTGCTCGCCGAGGCCGCGCGGCAGGCGCTCCATCCAATCGGTCCAGCGCGCCCGCAATCGATCCCCGAGCGGCGGAGCGCCCTCCTCCTCCTCGCCGCGCTGAGCCGCGAGCGCGGCCTCCGCCTCCGCCGCGGCGGCGATGGCGCGCTCCGGCGCGGTACCCGCCCAGTCGCGCAGCCTCCTCACCTCCCGCCCTTGCTGGAAGTAGAGCAGCGCGAGGACGCCCAGGCCGAGGAACGCGGCAAGGCCGAGGAACGCGCCGATGCGCTCGATCAGCTCCATCTCGCCGCGCGCACCTTAGCTATTGGCATCGGGCCGACGGGCGTCGTCAGCCGTCGAACTCGACCGCCGAGCCCTCTCGCTGCTCGGTCACCAGCTCCACCACCCGCTGCGCGAGGCCGGTCTCGTCGCCCGAGACGACGAGCTTTTCGAGGCGCTCGACCGTCTGCTCGACCCAATCGGGATCGAGCGGCCGGTCACGGAAAGCGCGCACGATCCTGCTCGCTCGGGTGGGCTCGGATCGCTCGTCAACGTTGAAGAGGTCCTCGTGGAGCTTCTCGCCGGGCCGCCGGCCGATGATCTCGATCGCGATGTCGCGCTCGGGCTCGTAGCCGGCGAGGCGGATCATGTTCCGCGCCAGGTCCATGATCCGCACCGGCTCGCCCATCTCCAGCACGTAGACCTCGCCCGGCCCGCCGCCGAGGTCGCCTGCCCGGATCACGAGCTGCACCGACTCGGGAATCGTCATGAAGTAGCGCGTCATCTCGCGATCGGTAACGGTCACCGGCCCGCCGCGCTCGATCTGGCTGCGGCAGATCGGCACGACGCTGCCCGACGACGCGAGAACGTTCCCGAAGCGCACCGTGATGAACCGGGTGTCGGGGTGGCGATTCCCGGCCGCCTCCACCACCCACTCGGCCATCGCCTTCGAGGCGCCCATGACGGTGTGCGGGTTGACGGCCTTGTCGGTGGAGACGAGCACGAAGCGCTCCGCGCCCGAAACCGCCGCGGTCTCAGCGGTCACGCGCGTAGCGATCGCGTTGTTGCGCACCGCCTCGAGCGGATTGGTCTCCATCAGCGGGACGTGCTTGTACGCCGCCGCGTGGAAGACCGCTTCGGGCTTGAAGCGCTCCATCACCTCGAGCATCCGGTCGGGCTCCTTGCAGTCGGCGAGCACCGACTCGACGCGCGAGAAGTGCCACTGGCCGACCATCTCGCGGTCAATCGCGAACAGGTTGTCCTCGGCGTGGTCGAGCAGCACGAGGAGGCGGGGCCGCACGCGAGCGATCTGGCGCGACAGCTCCGACCCGATCGATCCTCCGGCACCGGTCACCAGGACGATGCGGTCGTGGAGGTAGGCGCCGACGCGATCAAGCTCCATGACGACCGGATCGCGACCGAGCACGTCCTCGACGCGCACCTCGCGGAGCTGGCGAGTGAGCTGGACGCCCCCGCGCAGCAGCTCGAACACGGTCGGCAGGGTGCGAACGGGAATGTTGCGCTCCCGGCAGGCGGCGACCACGACGCCACGCAGCACCCCGGGCGCCGAGGGGATCGCGACGACCACCTCGTCGGGCTTGGTGCGGTCGAGCAGCGCGTCGATCTCGCCCGTCGAGCCCAGCACCTTGAGCCCCAGCAGGCGCATGCCGCGCTTGCGGGGATCGTCGTCGATGAACCCGATGGCGCGAGTGCCGAGCTTGGGATTGAGCTGCATCTCGCGGACCACCATCTGCCCGCCCGACCCGGCGCCGACGACGAGCGCCTCGCGGGCTCCGCGCCGGCGCGCCGCGCGGTTGGGCCGCTCGGCGAGCAGCCTTCCCGCCATCCGCGCGCCGCCGATGAACAGCAGGGTGAGCATGAAGTCGATCACGACCACCGAGCGCGGTATCGGGTCGTCGAACGGCTGCGCGACCGTGAAGACGATCAGCATCACGGCGCTCGCCACGGCGACGGCGCGCAGGATCAGCCAAAGATCGGCGAGCCCGTAGTAGCGCCACCACTTCTGGTGCAGGCCGAAGGCGCTGAAGATCAGCGTCTTGCCGAGCGCGACGAACGCGATCGACGTCCACAGCATCGTCCAGTAGCGATCCGGGATCCCCGCCGGAACGTCGAGAAATCGCAGCCTGAAGGCGAGTCCGAACGCCAGCGCCGCGAGTGCGGCGTCCGCGGCGATCTGGAGGACCCGGTGGCGGTAGACGGGATTCGTGAGGCGGTCCACGCGGGCTCCCGAGTGTAGAGCGAGCGAGGCCGGCTAGGCGTCGCCGTCGGCGGCGCGCAAGGCCGCCTCCACCGCGGCGCATATCCCGTCGCGGCGGGCCTCGAACGTGAAGCGCTCGAGCACGCGGGCCCGCGCCCGCGCTCCCTCCTCCGGCCCGAACTCGAGGGCACGGCGGATCCCGCCGGCGACCGCCTCCGGCGTCGGCTCGGCGATCGTCACGCCGACGTCGCCGACCACCTCGGGCAGCGCACCGGCGGCGGTGACCACCGGTACGCAGCCGGCGAGCATCGCCTCGGCGAGCGACAGGCCGAAGCCCTCGTGCAGCGAGGGCTGCGCGTACACGGCGGCGCGCCGAAACCACGCATCGAGCTCGTCATCTTCGAGATATCCGGTGAAGGTGACGTTGTCCGGAGCCTCGGCGCGCAGCGTCTCGATCGCGTCGTCGTCCCAGCGACCGACGAGCACGAACCGGACCTCGGGGAGCTCGCGCGCCGCGAGCACGAACGGCCTATGGCCCTTGCGCTCCAGGTTCATCCGGTAGACGACGCCGACGGTCAGCGCGACGGCCTCGCGCGGGGTGTCGACGTCGACGTCCGCAAAGCGATCCTTGAGACCGTGGTGGACCACCCGGAGCCTGTCCGGCGGGATGCCGACGTTTCGCTCGATCTCGCCGACAAGGTAGTCGGAGTTGGTCACCAGGCAGGTCGCGCGTCGGATCGTCCAGCGCGTTATCCACCGGCGCACACCGCCGCGCTGCGATCCGTAGCCGATCTCGGGAAGGCTCGCGGTGTCTATGCCTCCGGTGACGAGAACGGACGGCTTGCGCATGATCGCGGCCATCCCCACCGCAGCAACCGATTGCCACGTGGCGAACCAGCCGAAGACGACGTCGCTGCGACGCAGCTTCCGCCAAAGCTCCAGCGGTCGCACCCGCAGCCGGCGCTGGTGGTAGTCGACGACGTCGAACCGCTCCGAGAGCGCCTCGCGATCGATGCGGGTGAACGTGGTCTCGCGCCCGTACGCGTAGAGAACCGTGGCCATGGGCGGTGCGAATCCTCCCAGGACCGCGCCTCGCCGCGGAACCGGCCGCCGCTAAGGTGCCTCGCGGCGGCATGACGGACTTCCTCCTCGACCCGATCGTCAACGCGGCGACCGATGTGATCGACGCCCTGGGGCTCCCCGGGGTGTTCGTTCTGATGACGCTCGAGAGCGCCTGTGTGCCGGTGCCGAGCGAGGCGATCATGCTGTTCGCCGGCTTCAACGTCTCCCAGGGCGACATGACCCTGCTCGGGATCGTCGTCGCGGGCGTGCTGGGAAACATCGTCGGCTCCTGGATCGCATACGGCGCCGGGTATTACGGGCGGCTCGAGCTGCTGGAGCGGCATCGCTTGCTGCACGTCAATCCCAGGCACGTGGCGTGGGCCGACCGCTGGTTCCAGCGTCACGGCGACGCGACGGTGTTCTTCGCCCGGATGCTGCCGATCATCCGCACGTTCATCTCGCTGCCCGCCGGCGTGGCGCGGATGCCATTCTGGCGTTTCACCGCGATGACCGCGGCGGGCTGCATTCCCTGGGTGCTGATGCTTGGGGTCCTCGGGCGTGAGGTCGGGGATCGCTGGGAGCAGTGGCGCGACAACCTGCACTACCTCGACTACGCCGTCATCGCCGGCATCCTCGGGCTCGTCGCCTACGCCCTGATCAGACGGCGCCGCGACCGTGGCGGGGGCGAGCCCCAGCCGCCCTCGAGACCAGATGCCGAGCGAGCGCCCGAGCCCGCCGGCTCGTCGCAGCGCGTTTGAAGGCGATTCCCGCGCGCTGCGCCGCCCTGCTCGGGCTCGTCCAGGGCCCGACCGAGCTCCTGCCCGTTTCGAGCTCCGCGCACCTCAACCTGATCCCGTGGCTTGCGGCGTGGGGCTGGGAGGGACTCGACCCCGAGGTCCGCAAGAGCTTCGAGGTCGTGCTGCACGCCGGGGCCGCGGCCGCCTTACTGCTCGGTCAGCGTCGCCTGATCGCGCGCGAGCTGCGGGAGTTCGACCGCCGCCGCGCCGCCGTGCTCGGCCTGTCGTTCGCCCCGCCGGCGATCCTCGGCTACGCGCTCGAGCGCCCGATCGAGCGCCGGCTCGGGGGGCCCGGCTCGATCGCGGCCGGCCTCGTCGCGGGAGGCACCACGATGGTGATCGCAGACCAGCGCCCCCAGGAGCGCGGGCGTGGAGAGGCGACGCCCGCGGACGGGCTCGCGCTGGGGATCGCGCAGGCCGCGGCGCTCGCGCCCGGCGTGTCGCGCAACGGCGCGACCCTGGCGGCGGCGCGGTGGCGGCGATTTACGCGCGAGCAATCGAACATGCTCTCGCGCACGGTGGCGCTCCCGGTGATCGTCGCGGCGACGGTGCTCAAGGGGGTCCGGCTGCGCCGCCGCGGCACCTCACGCGAGCTGCGCCGCGCCTTCGCGGCGGGGGCGGCGGCCTCGTTCGCATCGACGCTCGCCTCGCAGCGCCTCATCACGCTCGTGGAGCGCGACCGCGCGCTGTGGCCCTACGCGGCCTACCGCGCCGCGCTGGCCGTGATTGTCGTCGGCAAGCTGAGGCGGGCACGATGACCGAGACCGGCGACGACGCCTACGCCCG
>DASPWW010000087.1:0-10359 GCA_035637595.1 Solirubrobacterales bacterium
TCCCGCCGGGTCCGGCGCCCGCACCTTGCGGGCCTTTGCGCCGCGTCCTCGATGGGTCCATAGAGTTCAGCTTGTGAACGAGGGGGACGCGGGATCCGGGGCGATCGCCAAGTTCGCGGAGCGGCGGCGGCTCTCCTACTCGCAGCGCGCCGAGCTTCCGAGCAAGGGCGCACTGTTGAGCGAGGACGACCTAGAGGTCCACGGGGCGGCGTCGGGCGAGCTTCCCGGCGGCGAGCCCGGGACGCTCGCCAATCTCAGCTACACCTACAGATCCGGCGACGACACCCGGACCGCGCGCCTGACCGCGGTCGTTCTCAGCGTCCCGGAGAGCATCGGGTTCGTGCCCTATCTCGCGGCCGGCGTGATAGCCGGGGGGTCATCGGCGGACGTCCAGACGCGCTCGCTCGACATCGGGCAGGGGGTCTCCGTGCGGGTCGACTCGGGCGCCAGCGACGACTGGCTGCGCGAGCTCTTCTCCCCCGCGCTGACCGACTGGCTCGCGCGCAGCCCGGAGGGCTTTGCCGTCGAGCTCGCCGACGGCGTCCTGCGCGTGTCCCGGGACGGCTACCTGACGTCGGCCGCCGACCTCGAGCGGCTGTGCGAGGACGCGGCGCACCTCGCCAAGGCGCTGCGGACCGAGTCGGTCGAGGAGGTCGAGACGGGCGGCGCCAAGCGCTCGGCGGCGAAGCTCAAGCCGCCCGACGCCGTCGAGGCGGCCGCCCTCCAGCGGCTGATCGGCGAGGTCGACTTCGAGCAGCCGCCCGCGGACGTCGCCGCGGCGCAGATCGCCTACCGCGACGCGGTGGTCCGCCGGCCGTCCACCTACCTCGGCGGACTGCTGAGGGGGATCGCCTGGACGCTCGCGATCAATGTGATCGGGGGCGGGATCTACGGGCTGCTGCTCAACCTGCCGAACCCGCTCACCTGGGTGATCGTCTTTCAGGTGCTCGTGCTCGTCCCGGCGACGCTGCTCTCGACCCGTGGCCTGATCTCGCGCCGCTCGGCGGCGGCGGCCACTGAGGTGTTCTTCCGCGAATACGCCAGGTCGCGCGACCTCGAGTTCGAGGACCCGTTGAGCTTCGCGGCGATCCACGCCAAGGCGGAGCTGCCGGGAAAGCCCGATCGCGTGCTGACCGGCCGCTTCGACGGCGTCGACGGCTCGCTGGTGCTGGTCGGCGACGGGCTGAAGCGCGGCGACAGGATCGCGCTCGTCGCCGGGCCGTCGGGGCCGACCGCCGCCGCCAACTTCGAGGTTTCCCCCCCGGGCGTCTCCGCGCGGGCGCTCGACGACTACGCGAAGCGGCTCGCGGACGAGCTCGGCCGAGAGGCGAAGCGCTAAGCGTTAGGTTCGCATCGCCGGGAAGAGCACGACCTCGCGCAAGCTGTGCGCGCCGGTCAGCAGCATCACCAGGCGGTCGATGCCAAGCCCGACGCCGGCGGTCGGCGGCATCCCGTACTCCAGCGCCTCGATGAAGCCCTCGTCGAACGGCTGGGCCTCCTCGTCGCCGCGCGCCAGCTCGGCGCGCTGGGCCTCGAAGCGGGCGCGCTGCTCGTCGGGGTCGTTGAGCTCCGTGAACGCGTTCGCGATCTCGATCCCGCCGGCGAACGCCTCCCAGCGCTCCGTCAGGGCGTCCTCGGAGCGGTGGCGCTTCGCGAACGGCGACAGCTCGGCCGGGTAGTCGACGACGAAGGTGGGCCGGTCGAGCTGCGGCTCGACGAGCTTCGAAAGCAGCCCGTCGACGAGCTTGCCCCAGCCTTCGGCGGGGTCGGGCTCGGAATCCATCGCCGCGGCGAGCTCCTCGCGGCTCGGGTGGGCCGCGATATCGATATCGGTGCGCTCGAGGATCGCGTCGCGCAGCGTCACGCGGCGCCACGGCGGCGCGAGCTCGAGGGACTTGCCGTCGCGCTCGATGCGGGTCGTCCCCAGGACCTGCTCGGCGACGTGGGCGACGAGGCGCTCGAGCCGGCCGGCGGCGTCGTTGTAGTCGGCGTAGGCCTCGTAGAACTCGAGCATCGTGAACTCTGGGTTGTGCTTGTGCGAGATGCCCTCGTTGCGGAAGTCCTTGCCGAGCTCGTAGACGCGCTCGATGCCGCCGACCACGCAGCGCTTCAGGTACAGCTCGGTCGCGATCCGCAGGTAGAGGTCGCGGTCGAGCGCGTTGTGGTGGGTGGTGAAGGGGCGCGCCAGCGCACCGCCGTAGAGCGGCTGGAGCACCGGGGTCTCGACCTCGAGGAATCCCTCCTGGTCGAGCCACGAGCGGATCGCCGCGATCGTCCGCGCCCGGAGCTCGAACAGCTCACGGACCTCGGCGTTGGCGAGCAGGTCGAGCTCGCGGCGGCGGTAACGGGTCTCGGTGTCCTCGAGCCCGTAGTACGTATCCGGAAGCGGGCGCAGGCTCTTCGCGAGCAGCTCCCAGCCGGCGACCCGGACCGTCAGCTCGCCGCTCTTGGTGGCGAACACCTCGCCCTCGACGCCGACGAAGTCCCCGAGATCGAGGCCGGCGAGCCGTTCGTGGGAGTCGTCCGAGAGGACGTCGGCGCGCGAGTGGAGCTGGATCTGCCCCGAGCGGTCGCGCAGGTCGATGAACGCCGCCTTTCCGTGGCCGCGCCGCGCCGTGATCCGGCCCGCCACGCGGCAGCGCTCTCCGGAGTCCTCCCCCGGCGCGAGCCCCTCGTGGCGCGCCCGCACCGCGGCGATGTCCTCGCGATCGCCGAACGTGTGCGGGAACGGCTCGACTCCCGCGTCGCGCAGCCGCTCGAGCTTCGCCCGCCGCTCGGCGAGCAGGTCGGACGTGGGCCGCTGCGGTCGTTCGGCCTCGTCGCCCATCGCGGCGAGACTAGCGAGCCATCCGGCCGCCGCCGGATCTCCCTACGCGGCCTCGATCTTGGTGATCTTGAGCTTCTTCTTCGGCCCGCGGGGAACGTCCACGGTCACGACGTCACCCTTCTTGTGGCCGACGAGCGCCTTGCCGATCGGCGACTCGTTGGAGAGCTTTTCCTGGGTGGGGTCGGCCTCCGCGGAGCCGACGATGTGGAACTTTCGCGAGTCCCCGGACTTCTGGTCCTTGACGTGCACCTTGACGCCGACTCCGACGATGTCGGTGTCGACGCGCTTGTTGTCGACGACCCTGGAGCGGCGCAGCCTCTCCTCGAGCTGCGCGATCCGCTGCTCGAGCATGGCCTGCTCGTTCTTGGCGTCGTCGTACTCCGAGTTCTCGGCGATGTCGCCGAACTCGCGCGCGTCCTTGATCCGCTCCGCGACCTCGCGGCGCTTCACCGTGGTGAGCTGCTCGAGCTCCCCCTTGAGCTTCTCGAGACCGTCTGGGGTGATCAGAGATTCGCGGCTCAACGCTGCCTCAGTCCTCTCCTTGTTGCGACGATTCCAGGCTCGGGGCCGCCCGAAGAAGCGACCTCCCTCACGAATAACGCCCGGACGCGGCTCCACTCACTGAGCACGCTGCCTCGGGCAAGCGAGCGCGGATTATAGCGACCGGCGATCGTCGGGCCGGGGGGGTTTCGGGCTAGGCCGGCGCGGGCGCCAGCGCGCCTGCGAACCGCGTCGGCGCGCGGTCGTGCACGTCTGTGTCCGGCCTCGCGAGGCGGGCCACGAGATCGCGGGCCTGGGCGAGCGTGGACGCAGACTGAAGCGGCCGGTTGGCCCGCTTCGGTAGGCCAAGCCGCTCCAGGTACCAGGGGTAGAACTTGCGCAGGTATGGAGCCGCGCGAGCCGCGCCGAAGTGCTGCTCGGCGCGGTCCATGACCCAACGCAGCTCGCGCATCACCTCGTCGGGACGGGGGGATGCCGCTCGGCGCCCCGCGAGCTCCTCGAAGATCCACGGGTTGCCGAGCGCCCCGCGGGCAATCATCACGGCCGCGGCACCGGACGCCTCGTAGGCGCGGCGCGCGTCCGCGGCGCTGCGCAGCCCGCCGGAGACGATCACCGGGACATCGACGCGGTCGACGAGCTCACGGACCAGACCGCGATCGGGGCTTCCGGCGTGCTGCACGGACGCGGGCCGGGGGTGAAAGGCGATCGCGGCCACGCCCGCCCCGGCGAGCCGCACCGCGAGCTCCATGCCAGAGTCGTCGCCCGGCTCCCGCCCCGAGCGAAGCTTGACGGTCACCGGCCTCTGCGATCCCTCGATCGCGGCCGTTGCGAGACGTACCGCGAGATCGTGGTCGGACAGCAGCGCCGCGCCCGCGCCCGTCTTGCAGACCTTGCGCACCGGACAGCCCATGTTGATGTCGATCAGGTCCGCCCCCGCCTCGGCCGCGATCCGAGCCGCGGACCGCATCGCCTCGGGGTCGTGGCCGAACAGCTGCACCGAGACGGGGTGCTCGGCGGGGTCGATCACGAGCAGCTCGTCGAGGGTGCGTCGGTTGCGGTGATGCAGGGCGAAGCTCGACACCATCTCGGACACCGCGAGGCCCGCGCCGTGCCTGCGCGCCTGGAGGCGCACGAACCAGTTCCCGATCCCCGCCAGGGGGGCGAGCAGGATCCGGTTGGAGATCTCCACGTCCCCGATCCGGAAAGGTGATGTGAGCGCCGCTTGCATCTATCCGTTGCGTTCGTAGACCAGCCGCAGCCCCTTGAGCGTCAGCAGGTCATCCACCTCGTCGATTGTGTCGCAGAACGGGGCGATCGCCCCGGCGAGCCCCCCTGTCGCGACGAACGTCGGGTCGTCGCCGAGCTCCGCGGTGAGCCTGCGCGCGATGCCGTCGATCAGCCCCGCGAACCCGTACACGACACCGGACTGGATGCACGCCTGCGTGTTCTTGCCGATCGCGCCCTCGGGCGCCGTGAGATCGATCCGCGGCAGCTTCGCGGTCCGCTCCGTGAGCGCCTCCATCGAGATCTCGACCCCGGGCGCGATCACTCCGCCCAGGTACTCGCCGTCCGCCGAGACCACGTCGAAGTTGCTCGAGGTGCCGAAGTCCACCGCCACGCAAGCGCCGCCGACGCGGTCGTAGACGGCGACCGCGTTGACGAGCCGGTCGGCCCCGAGCTCGTGGGGGTTGTCGATCTTGATCGGCATCCCGGTCTTGAGGCTCGGCCCCACCATCAGGCATTCCCGATCGAGGTTCTTTTCGCACATGCGCGAGTACTCGGGGCCCAGCCGGGGGACGACCGTCGAGACGATCGAACCGTCGAGGCCGTCGAACCCGACCCCACGCAGGTGCAGCAGGCCCGCCACGGTCACCGCGAGCTGGTCGGCGGTCGCCTCGGCGTCGGTGGCGAGCCGCCAGTGATCGACCAGGCTCTGGCCGTCGAAGGTCCCGACGTGGGTCTGCGTATTGCCAACGTCAATCGCGAGCAGCATGAGCCGGATTATCCGCCAGCGGGCCTCGGCGCAGCTGGGACGGGCACGGTTGCGGCGGGGACCACTAGGATCCCGGGCGTGAGCGCGACGCTGTACGTGATCCCCGGCTCGCATCCCTCGATGGCGGCGAGGTTGATGCTCGAGCGCAAGGGGATCGAGTACAAGCGCCGCGACCTGATGCCCGTGATCTCAAAGGGGGTCCTGCGAGCGCTGCGGTTCCCCGGCACGACGGTCCCGGCGCTACGACTCGACGGGCACCGGGTCCAGGGCTCGATCAAGATCGCGCGCGAGCTCGACCGGCTTCGACCCGAGCCGCCGCTTCTTCCCGGCGAGGCCAAGCGCCGCGCCGCGGTGGAGGAGGCCGAGCGCTGGGGAGATGAGATCCTGCAGGCCCTCGCCCGGCGGACGCTCTGGAACGGGATCAAGCGCGATCCCTCGGCGATCGGCAGCTATGCGGAGGGGGCGCGGCTCGGCGTCCCGATCAGCGTCGCGACGAAGACCGCCGCGCCGATCATCGCCGCCTCGGTACGCCTCAACCGGGCGACCGACGAGAACGTGCGCTCCGACCTCGCCGCGCTCCCCGGCGCCCTGGAGCGGATCGACGACTGGATCGCCGACGGCGTGCTGGGAGGCGAGGACGTCAACGCCGCGGACCTCCAGATCGCGACCAGTGTGCGGCTGCTGATGACGCTCGACGACCTGCGAGCCGCGATCGAGGAGCGGCCCGCGGGCCAGCACGCCGTGCGCGTCGTGCCGGAGTTCCCGGGCCGCACCGGGCCCGTGTTTCCCGCCGCCTGGCTCGAGCCGATGCGGGTCGCCGAGGCGGCACCGAGCTCCAGCTAGGGCCCCGAGCTCCAGCCAAAGCGCAGTGGGGGGCCACTAGTCGAGCGTCGCAACTCGCTCGACGCGCTGTCCCGGGCCCAGCGCCTCGAGCGACGCGGCCAGCGAGCTGCCGTCGGGGAGCGTCAGGGTCGCGTCGAGCTCGAGCAATGGGACGAGCACGAACCTGCGACTGGTCAGGCCCGGGTGGGGAATGGTCAGGCGGTCCGTGGCCAGCTCGAGGTCGTCGAGCAGCAGCACGTCGAGGTCGATCGACCTCGGGCCGTGTCGGGGTCCGCCGAACATGCGGCCCTGCTCGACCTCGATCGCCTTGCAGACGTCGAGCAGCTCCTCGGGCTCGAGCGCGGTGTGAATCCGCGCCGCGGCGTTGAGGAAGTCGGGCTGGTCGACGAACTCGCCGACCGGCTCGGTCTCGTAGACCGACGAGATCGCCCCGACCTCGACGTCGTGGCGGTCGAGCGCATCGAGGGCGGCGCCGAGGTTGGCCTCGCGATCCCCGACGTTGGAGCCCAGGCCGAGGTAGCCGACGCGACTCGGACTCACTCCTCCTCGGCTTCCGCCTCCGGCGACCGCTCGCGCACGACCTCGACCGCGGCCTCCTCGATCGCGAGCGGAAGCGGCGGCTCGGGCTTCGCGGCGCGCACGCGCACGCTGTCGGATCCGAAGCGCTCCATGAGGCGCTCCGCGATCACCTGGCAGAGTCGCTCCAGCGTCCTGTAGCTGCGCTCGGTAGCAGCCAACGCCACGATGTCGGAGGCCTCCGAGTAGTCGACGGTGTCTTCGATGCGGTCGGTCAGCACCGCGTCGCAGTCCGGGACGTCGAACGAGACGTCTAACTCGAGCCGCTGGCCGACCTCCTGCTCGGCGTCGCTGACGCCATGATGGGTGTGGATCGACAGGCCGCGAAGCTCGACCTCGACCGAGGACTGCACGTCTTCGCCGTGGGCCTCCACGCGGCCAAATTAGTGGACCGGGGATCGAGCCGCTCAGACCCGGTCGGCGATCGCGCCGGCGCGGCCGGGCTCGAGGATCGCGTCCGCGACGGCGAGGCCCTCGCGCACAGGGCCGACGTCGTGGATGCGCAGCATCTCGGCGCCGTTGGCGCGGGCGAGCACGCAGGAGGCGATCGTGCCGCCGAGCCGCTCGCCCACCGGGCGCCCGGTGATCTTGCCGATGAAGCTCTTGCGCGACGTCCCGACGCACAGCGGCCGCCCGAGCTCGCGGAGCTCGCCGAGCCTGCGCAGCAGCTCGAGGTTGTGCTCGACCGTCTTGCCGAACCCGATCCCGGGGTCGAGCCAGATCCGCTCCACTGAAACCCCCTGCGACGCGGCGAACTCCATCCGCTCGGCGAGAAAGGCCTTGACGTCGTCGACCACGTCGTCGTAGGTTGGGTCCTCCTGCATCGTGCGCGGCGTGCCCTGCATGTGCATGAGAACGACCTCGCAGCTGCGATCTGCGCACAGCCCCGCCAGCTCTGGCTCGCCGCGCAGCGCCGTGACGTCGTTGACGATCTCAGCGCCGGCATCCAGAGCGGCGGCGGCCACGGCCAGCTTCGACGTGTCGATCGAGACGCGAGCCTCCGCGCCCGCCAGCCCCTCGATCACCGGCACGACGCGCGCGACCTCCTCGCCGGCGGGCACCGCCATGGCACCAGGGCGCGTCGACTCACCGCCGACGTCGAGGACGTCGGCGCCCTCGGCGGCGAGCGTTCGGCCGTGCTCGATCGCACGCTCGGGGTCGAGGAACAGGCGGCCGTCCGAGAACGAGTCCGGGGTCACGTTGACGATCCCCATCAGCAAGGCGCTGTGCGCTTCGGTGGCCCAGGCCGCCATCCAGGATTGAGTATGGCGCGCGTCGGGGAACGGGCGCTACGGGTTGCTCCGTTTCGGCTCGACTGGACCGGGGTAGGCCGCGAGGGATGAGCGAGCCAGAACGAGACGAGCGGACCTCCGAGGATCCAAAGACCGCGTCACCCGGCGAGGCGGCGAGCGGCTTTCCGGAGCCGCCCGGGCCGGGAGATCCGGGGCCCGATCGCGACCGAGAGCCGCATCACGACCTCAACAACCCCGTCGAGGATCCCGATCCGACCGAGTATCCCGATCCGTACGAGAAGCGCCCCGACCCGCGCGGGCCGGATGCTCGCGAGGCGGCTTCACGAGACGACGAGCTGGGAAGCCCGGCCCCGCCGTCGACGAGCGAGCCGCATCCGCCGCGCAACCCGGACGAAGAACGGCACGAGCGCACCAGCTCGAAGGGAGCCTCGAAGCCGGACCGCTGAGGGGAACTCCCGCGCCGCTACTCGGCGCGGATCAGCTCCCCCTCGGGCGTCAGCTCGACGAAGTGCGAGGCCTCGCCCTCGCGGTAGCGCTGGCACTGGTTTGCGGGGTCGTCGTCGACGTCCTGGCGCGGGTCGTGCGCGATGTCGACGACCCAGTCGTCGAGCCCCGGCAGTCGCTCGGCGACGCACGGGCCCGCGTCGAGGTCCTCCCCCGACTGCGCCGCCTTCTGGTAGGCCTCGGCCGCGGCGCCGATCGCCCGATCGCGCTCCTCGTCGCTCGCTCCCCCGCCGCAAGCCGACATGGCGAGGGCTGCGACCAGCGTCCCGAGGGCGACGGCGGCGAGCCGCACCGGCGGACTAGCGTCGCTCGGGTGGATCCGAGCGCATCTCGGCCGAGCCGCCGGCGAAGCCCGGGCGGGGGCGCGGCACGGGACGCGGGCCCTCGCGCTGCGGCTTCTCCTCGGGGCTCGGCGCCGGCTCGGGCGGGCCGGGCTCCTCCCCGGGGCCGAAGACCTCGTCCTCGGACTTGCCCGCGAGCAGCTGCTCGAACTGCTCGGAGTCGATCGTCTCGCGCACGAGCAGGATCTTCGATATGTGATCCATCGCCTCGCGGTGGTCGGTGAGGATGTCCTTCGCGGTCTGATGCGCCTCCTCCACGACGCGGCGGATCTCGTCGTCGATCTCGCGCGCGATCTCGTCCGAGTAGTCGGGCTCGGCGGAGAACTCACGCCCCAGGAACGGCATCGAGCGGTCATGCCCGAACACCCGCGGGCCGAGCCGCTCCGACATCCCGTAGCGCATCACCATCTGCTTGGCGGTCTCGGTGACCTTCTCGAGGTCGTTCGAGGCGCCGGTCGTGATCTCCCCGAAGATTGTCTCCTCGGCCGCCCGGCCGCCGAGCGTCATCGCCATCGTGTCGGTGAGCTCCGCCCTGGTGGTCAGGAACTTGTCCTCGGTCGGAAGCGAGATCGTGTAGCCGAGCGCCTGGCCGCGGCTGATCACCGAGATCTTGTGCACCGGGTCGCAGTTCGGCAGCACGTGGCCGACGATCGCGTGCCCCAGCTCGTGGTAGGCGGTGACGAGGCGCTCCTTCTCCGACATCACGCGGCTCTTCTTCTCGGGGCCGGCGATCACGCGCATGATCCCCTCCTCGAGCTCGTGCATCGTGATCTCGCGCTTGTCGGAGCGCGCCGTGAGCAACGCCGACTCGTTGATCAGGTTGGCGAGATCGGCGCCCGTGAAGCCAGGGGTCTGACCGGCGAGCGCGTCGAGGTCGATCTCCTTGGCGAGCGGCTTGCCGCGCGTGTGGACCTCGAGGATCTGCTTGCGGCCCTTGCGGTCGGGGCGGTCGACGACGATCTGGCGGTCGAAGCGGCCGGGGCGCAGCAGCGCCGGGTCGAGGATGTCGGGCCGGTTCGTGGCGGCGATCAGGATGATGTTGTCCTTCAGCTCGAATCCGTCCATCTCGACGAGTAGCTGGTTGAGCGTCTGCTCGCGCTCGTCGTGGCCGCCCCCGAGGCCGGCGCCGCGATGACGGCCGACCGCGTCGATCTCGTCCATGAAGACGATGCACGGCGCCGCCTGCTTCGCCTGCTCGAACAGGTCGCGCACGCGGCTCGCGCCGACGCCGACGAACATCTCGACGAAGTCCGAGCCGGAGATCGAGAAGAACGGCACGCCGGCCTCGCCGGCGACGGCGCGCGCGAGGAGCGTCTTGCCCGTGCCGGGCGGGCCGTAGAGGAGCACGCCCTTCGGGATCCGCGCGCCGAGGGCCTGGAACTTCTTCGGGTTCTCGAGGAACTCCTTGATCTCCTGGAGCTCCTCGACTGCCTCGTCCACGCCGGCGACGTCCTTGAAGCCGATCTTCGGCGAGTCCGGCGCCATCCGCTTGGCGCGGCTCTTGCCGAAGCTCATCACCTT
>DASPWW010000088.1:0-1830 GCA_035637595.1 Solirubrobacterales bacterium
CAGAACGTGATCCTGGCGCAGCGGCTCGCGCTGCTCGAGCAACGGCTCCGGGAGGGATCGCTCAGCGCCGGACGAGGATCCTGATCGACCCGAAGCGACGAACCGGGGAGAGGCCCGTAATCGAGGCCGGGTGACGAGCGAACTCTCGACCGGCGACGTAGACGCGCGCGTGGGCCCGCTTAACCTCGCGCGGCGTCAACGACCCGCTTGCGAAGCGGATCGCAGAGGCATCGACCAGCTCGCCCGGCTCCCGGCGATCGGCAAGGTAGGGGACGATCGGTAGATCGCTCGCGACCAGCTCGTCGGGCCGGGTGAGCGCCCGCACGGCATCGGCGGCCCGGCGAACCTCGATCGGTTCGGGCTCGTCCGAGCGGTTGATCTGCCGGTAGTCCTGGACCCAGCCCGCGGCCGCACCGACGGCGACCACCCCGAGCGCCAGGATCTGCGCGCGTCCGCGAGTCGACATCAGCGAGGCGCCCGCCGCCGTCCCCAACGCAGCCCCGAGGAGGACGAAGTGGTGGTCGAGCAGCGGGACGGTCACGAGCAGAAACACGAGCGTCGCTGCGACCCAGGCCCAGAGGGATAGCTGCCGCCTGACGATGACCGCCGCGACGACTCCGGCTGCCGCGACCCAGGTCGTCGGCGTGCGGGCGCCGAAGTAATCGGTGATCCGCGAGCCGGCCGACTGGCCGACGGAGATCGAGCGGGCGTCTCGATGGAAGCTGACGGCGTCGTGCCAGAGCTCCGGCAGTACGCCCGCATAGACGCCGACGAAGATCAGGGCGACGGCGAAAGCCCCGGCCAGCGCGGCCGTGGCGGCGCGAGTCCCGATTCGCCGCTGCCACGCGAGGACGATCAACAGGACGAGCACAGGGAGCGCGAGCAGCTTGACCGAGATGCTCGCCGCAGCCACGGCGCCCGCCGCCGCCGGCCCCGGGAGGGCCCCCCGGTCGAACCACCAGGCTGCGATCGCCAACGCGGTGAGCGCGAGCGCGACCGAGGGCACGTCCGCGGCCACGCGCGGCGCCTGGGCCGCATACGGCGGCGCCGCGATCACGAGAGCCCCGGCGGCGGCTCCGCCCGCGAGCCCGGCGAACCGCCGCCCGATCAGGAACGCCGCCGCGACGCCGACCAGCGCGACGACGACCATCCCGATCCGCAGTCCTTCGACCGAACGTCCGGCGAAGAGGCCGGTCGCTCTGAGGAGGAGGTAGAACCCGGGCGGCTGGGAGGCGAAGACATCGCGGCCGAGCTCCTGGCCGTGGCGGAGCGCGTCGAGGCTGGCGAGATAGACGCCCTCGTCGTAGTTCGTGCGAGCGTGGAGACTGCGCGAGAAGAGCCCGGCTCCGACGGCGAGGAGCGCCCCGACCGCCAGCACGTCGCTCCTGCGAGGCACGAGTTTCAAGAGCCCATTTCGAATGAAGCACGGGCCGCTTGGCCCCGCTGGACGGTGCGATGCGTCGTCCTCAGTCGCGCCCATAGCTTGGCTATGGGCGCTCCCTGCGTCCTAGCCTCGCAGTCGTCCATCGGGCCCAATCAACGCGTGGTCATCCGAAATGAGCTCTACGGGACGGTGACGGTGACCGGAGGACTGACAACGGTGACGTCTCCGTAGTTGACGTCGTTCAGCCAGTTGGCGGCCACGCCGAGTCGGTAGATCCAGGTGCCGGGGCCGGGGGAATCGAGGTAGGACGTGGCGCGGGTCGATGTCAGCGTGTCGGTATAGAGGCGGCAGTCGTCCGCGGCGCGGCTCGACCTGCCGGCGCAGAAAACTCCACCCTTCGACGGGCTCACGCGGAGCAGGCGATAGAAGACGGCTGCCGGCCGGCC
>DASPWW010000089.1:0-14140 GCA_035637595.1 Solirubrobacterales bacterium
CCTCACCGAGATCCCCGAGAGCGCAGTCGTCGTCGGCGGGGGCGCTGTCGGCATCGAACTGGCGCAGTTCCTCGCCCGCTTCGGCTCCCGCGTGACGCTCGTCCAGGGCGCCGAGCGGCTCGCCGAGCGGGAAGCGCCCGACATCGGTGACTACCTGGCCGAGATACTCGAGGACGACGGGATTGACCTTCGCCTGGGCGTCCATGCCCAGGCCGTCCGCCGGGACAACGGCCGGCGGATCATCGAGCTCGACGACGGCAGCGACGCCGCAGGAGACGTCGTGGTCATGGCGGTCGGCCGGCGCCCGCGCACAGCCGACCTCGGTCTCGAGACCGTGGGCGTCGAGCCTGAGCGCCGCGGCATCCCCGTCGACGAGCGCTGCCGTGCAGCCGACGGGGTCTGGGCCATCGGCGACGTCACCGGGATCGCGGCCTTCACGCACGTCGCCAAGTACCAAGGGCGGATCGCGGCGATGGACATCCTCGGGTACCCGGCGAAGGCCGACTACCGCGCCGTTCCGCGCGTTACGTTCACCGACCCAGAAGTGGCCGCCGTCGGCATCACCACCGAGGGAGACGCGCGCGCGCAGGGCATCGAACCGCTCGGTGTCACCATCGACCTCCCGCGGTCGATCGCGCGTCCGTACACCTTCCAGCAGAACCCGCACGGCAAGCTTGGAATCGTTGTCGACGCGAAGCGGGACGTGTTGGTTGGCGCCTGGGCGGTCGCGCCGCTCGCGAGCGAGTGGATTCACATGGCCGTCCTCGCCATCCGCGCCGACATCCCCGTGCCGGTGCTCAAGGACACGATCGCGCAGTTCCCGACTTTCTCCGAGGCGTTCGGTGCTGCGCTACGAGCGTTGCCGAACGGACCCGGGACGATGATGGACCACCGCGCCCACCCGATGATGGACGCCTCGCTGGCCGAGGCGCGCTGAGGAGGAATCGGATGCCTGCAAGCGACTCGATCTCGATTCTCGACGGCTCGACCTTCGTCGTCAGCGATACGCACGGCGATGTCGAGGCCGGGCCCGACCAGGTTCAGGGCCTCTTCTACCGCGACACGCGCTTCCTCTCCCGCTGGGTCCTGACCGTCGACGGCCGCCGGCCCGACGTCCTCTCGGTCGAGAACGGCAAGTACTTCGAGGCGCAGTTCTTCCTCTACCCGCCCACGGGGACGATCTACGAGAACCCGTACCTCTCCATCATCCGCAAGCGAAAGGTGGGCGATGGCTTCCACGAGGACGTCACCGTTTTCAACCACGGGAACGAGACGAGGCAGGCCGAGATCAGGCTGGAGGCCGGCGCCGACTTCGCCGATCTGTTCGAGGTCAAGGACGCCCTCGACAAGAAGGGTGAGGCCTACCGCGAGGTGCGCGACGGCGAGCTCGTCCTCGGCTATCGCCGCGACGACTTCGTCCGTGAGACGCGCATTACGAGCGGCGAGCCCGCCGAAGTCACGAAGGACGGATTCGTCTTCAGGCTCACGCTCGCGCCCCAATCCGAGTGGACGACGTGCATCGACGTGCGCCCCGTCACCGAGGAGACCGTCGAGGCGGTCAAGTACGGCCACGACGCCGAGGATGCGCACCCGAACATGGCGGTCACGCTGGAGGAGTGGATCGAGGAGGCGCCGGCGCTCTCCTGCGACGCCGACGACGTGCAGCACGTCTATCGCAAGAGCCTCGTCGACCTGGCAGCGCTTCGGTTCTACTCGATCCTCTTCCCCGGCGAATCGCTCCCGGCCGCCGGCCTGCCGTGGTTCATGACCATCTTCGGCCGCGACAGTCTGATCACGAGCTACCAGTCGCTGCCCTTCACGCCCGATCTCGCGCGCACGGCCCTCCGCGTGCTCGCAGCGCGTCAAGGGACGAAGGTCGATGACTTCCGCGACGAGGAGCCGGGCAAGATCCTGCACGAGATCCGCTTCGGCGAGCTCGTCCGCTTCGGCGAGCGGCCACACTCCCCCTATTTCGGCTCCGCCGACACGACGCCGTTCTTCCTCATCCTGCTCGACGAGTACGAGCGTTGGGCCGGGGACACGGAGCTCGTCCGCGCGCTCGAGCCGAACGCGCGCGCGGCGCTCGCGTGGATCGAGGAGTACGGCGACCGCGACGGCGACGGCTATGTCGAATACCAGCGACGGAACGAGGACACCGGGCTCGAGAACCAGTGCTGGAAGGACTCCTGGAACTCGATCATCTGGAACGACGGGACGCTCGCTGAGCTCCCGCGGGCGACGTGCGAGATCCAGGGCTATGTCTACGACGCAAAGGTGCGGACCGCCCGGCTTGCCCGCGAGATCTGGGGCGACGCCGAGCTCGCCGACCGGCTCGAGACGGACGCGGCCCGGCTGAAGGAGCAGTTCAACCGCGACTTTTGGATGCCCGAGCGCGGGTTCTTCGCCGTCGCGCTCGACGGCGGAAAGCGGCGCGTGGACACGCTGACGTCGAACGCGGGCCACCTTCTCTGGAGCGGCATCGTCGACGAGGACAAGGGCGAATCCGTCGCGCGCCAGCTGATGGACGACAAGCTCTTCTCCGGTTGGGGCGTGCGCACGATGGCCGAGGGCGAGGGGCCGTACAACCCGATCGAGTACCACAACGGAACGGTGTGGCCCCACGACAACTCGTTCATCGCCGCCGGGCTCGCGCGCTACGGCTACCGGGAGCAGGCGGCGCGGATTGCGGCCGCCATGTTCGATGCAGCCGCGTTCTTCGACTACCGGCTACCGGAGACGTTTGCCGGTTACCCGCGGGAGCGCACGCGCTTCCCTGTCGAGTACCCAACCGCCTGCAGCCCCCAGGCATGGGCGACCGGCGCGCCGCTAATGCTTCTGCGCGTGCTCCTTGGACTCGAGCCTGACCGAGACCAACTGGGCATCGACCCACTGCTGCCCGACGGCATCGAGAGGATTGCTCTTCGAGGAATTCCGGGCAGGTGGGGGAGGACCGACGCGGTCGCAGAAGGCGCGGCGGCCCCCGCCTAGCCCCCGTCCGCCTATCTGCAGGCATTTTGAGGGACGCGAGTGACGGCACTCGAACCCGCCTCCTGCTTCGGCTTGACGGGCCGACAGTAGGCCTTCGCCCCGAGAACGGCCATAGGCGCCAGATCGGTTTTGGCAACCAGCGGTTTCGACCTCCGCTTCGGTCCCGTTGAGATGCGGTGAGATGCGCTTAGGTGCGCCAAGACCGGTACCAAATCCAGTACCAACGTTCACACTCTGTTGCCCGACAAGAGTACGCCGATCGTGTCGGAGCCTTCGATATGCAGGCACTTCTTGAGCGGAGCGGCGTAGGAGTCGAACCTACCCAGCGATGGGCTACACCGGTTTCGCCGGTTTTGAAGGTCTGTTACGCAAGGTCCAACTGAGCACTGAAGCGGGGTTTCGACCCCGCTTCAGTCCCTCTAGGTGCGGTGAGGTCCGCTGAGACCGGTACCAATTCCGGTACCAAGTTTCGGCCTTGAAGCGCTCATCTGAAGGCCGGCATCGACCCCCTCCTTACCATTTTGGGGTCACGGCAACCGGTGGCAGCCCACAGCAACGGTTTTCGCCTCTTTGAGCCGTTTTCGAGGCCGTCCCATTTGCCGCCGGTTGCCACCCGTTGCGACCGCTCTGCTCCATAAACGCTCCATACCGAGCGGCGCGGCCACGGCGTGATCGGGCGCGCGCCGGCGAACTTTGCGGCGGAAGTGGGTCCGGCTGCCGCGCTCAAGGGACCCAACGGCGCCGACCATTCACCATTCGGGCGATGAATCCCGCAGAGCTGCGCGATCACTGCCTCTCGTTCGCGGGAGCAGAGGAGACGTTTCCCTTCGGTCCCAGGACCTCGGTGTTCAAGGTCGCCGGAAGGATGTTCACGCTCTCCCAGCTCGGCGCGGACTCGCTTCGAGTCAGCCTTAAATGCGAACCTGAACTCGCCGAGGCGCTACGCGAGGCGTACCCGGCGGTGATCCCGGGATACCACCTCAACAAGCGTCACTGGAACACCGTGATCATCGACGGCTCGCTACCCGACGAGACCATCCGCGAGATGATCGAGGACTCATACGACCTGGTCATCGGCAAGCTGCCGCCAGCCCGTCGTGGCTCTCTTGGATCTCCTCCCGCCTGACGGCCGCGACGTGGCGCAGGCCGCTGCTAGAACGGCAGCGATGCCCGACTATTGGCTCCCGACCGACCCGCGCCAGCGGGAGATCCACCGCCTGCTGCAACAGCTTGTCGGCGGCGAGCCGGCGGCGTTCTTCCTCGACGCCTGCCGGCTGATGGACGGCGACTACCGCTTGGAGGCGACGACACATGTCGTCGGCCACCTACTGCGTGAGCTCGACCTCGTCTTGCGCGCGGTCCTGCGCCCGATCGTCCCCGTGGACCGCTGGCCGCCGCGCGACACTCCCGACGCCAATCGCAAGCAGATCGACGCGATCTGCGACGCGCTTGGCGTCGGCGCCGACGACCCGTTCCGGGAGCTCTGGCGCGAGTACGCACAGCCGCTGCATGAGTGGGCCCACCGCTACTCGCGCGCCGCGCCGCGCCCTCTGGACGACGAGTTCCGCGAAGTCTGGGCACAGGGACAGATCGTTGTCCAGCGCCTGGTGCGGCGGATCGAAGCCAACTTCACTCAAGCCTTGCCGTTGGTCGACGAGCTGGCCGGCGGTCCGCCCGACGTCGGCCGCTTCCGCCAAGAGTTCCTCCACTCGACTGTCGCCCTTGACCGCTTCTACGACCGCGCGGGTATCGCCTGGCTCGGGCCACTGCGCGACGAGGGCGTCTTCGCCAACGCGCCGGAGCTCGTTTACGACGAGGACGGCTCGGTCAGCTACGCCCGCTGGCCGCAAGGGCGGTTCCAGGCCCGCATCGCGCCGGAGGCGCCGGCGGCGGTGATCGATATTGGCCTCGCACTCGAGACTGATAACCCGGAGGCGCACGAATTGCTCCTCGACGCCGCGCTGGCGGTCGACGCCGCCGAGGCCGCGCGCCTCGTCCCGCGCGTCGAGCAGTGGCTCGAGACGCCGGCGCAGTGGCAGCTGCCGTTCAAGACGCAAGAGCTGGTCGCCTATCTGGTCAACGGGGGCGAACTCGAAGCTGGCATGCAGCTGCTGCGCGCGCTGATCAACGCCGCCCGGGTCGAGCGCGACCGCTACCTCGGCGCCGAGCTGGTCCGCGGCGCGACGGCGGCGATGTTCCCCGCCGCTGGTCTGGCCGGCCTTGAAGTGCTCGCCGACCTGCTGGCGCAGGCGATCGAAGGCGACCACGAAGGTCGCAACGACTTCTCCTACATCTGGCGGCCGTACTTGAACGGCGAGCGCAGCCGCGACCTGCGCGACGCGCTGGTGTCGGCCCTACGCGACGGTGCCGACGAGATCGTCTCCGCCGATCCCGACCGCCTCGCCGAGGTTCTTGACCTGCTCGAGGCGCGCGAGCAGGCGATCTTTCACCGGCTGGCGCTCGATCTGCTCGCGCGCCACCCCGACGACGAGTTGATCGCCGCGCACCTGACCAACGGGAACCTGTTCGACGACTTGAATACCGAGCGCGAGTACGACGCGCTCGTCGCAGCCCACTACGCGACGCTGCCCGACGAGGCCAAGGAGGAGATCCTCGGCTTCATCGACGCCGGCCCGAGGCGCGGGGCCGACGACGAGGACTACATCGACCGCTGGCGCCGGCAGATGCTCACGCGCCTGCCCGAACTCGCCGACGAGTGGCAGCAGCGCCTGGCCGAACTGAACGACCGTTACGGTGAACCCGAGCCCGAGCGACTGCCGGAGGTCGGCTTCGTCGGGCCGTCATCCCCGCGGTCCGGCGAGGAGCTCGCGGCGATGTCCGACGAAGAGCTGGTCGCCTTCCTGCGAGAGTGGGAGCCGCCGGAGGACAACTGGCGCGCGCCGAGCCGCGAGGGGCTGGCGCGGACGCTGCGGCAGCTGGTCGTCGCCGACCCGCAGCGATTCGCCAACGCCGCACCCCTGTTCGCCGACGTCGACCCCACGTACGCCCACGCCCTCGTCGGCGCGTTGCGCGAGGTGCGCGCGAACGGCCGGACCTTCCCGTGGCCGCCGGTGCTCGAGTTCGCCGTCGCGGTACTCGACAAGCCGCGCAAGATCGATGGCCGCGACCCGACCGGCTTGGACGGGAACGACCCCGGCTGGACGTGGACCTGGCAGGACATGGCGCACCTAATTGGCGCCGGGTTCGGGGGCGAAGAACGCATTCCCGATGACGAGCGCGAGCGTGTCTGGCAGGTGCTGTCGCGCCTAGCCGAGGACGAGCACCCGCGAGCCGAGGACGAACGCGAGGAGGCGGGGCACCAGCGGCCGGCGCCGCTGGCGATCAACAGCGTTCGCGGCTGCGCTATCGACGCGGTCGTCGGCTATGTCTGGTGGCTGCGCGGCGACCCGGCCGAGGAGCGGAGCATGCCGCCGGAAGCGAAGGAACTGCTCGACCGTCACCTCGACCCCGCCGTCGAGCGGACGGCGGCAGTGCATTCGCTCTACGGCAAGTGGCTCCCGTACCTGGCTACTGCTGATCCGGCCTGGGCCGCGGACAACGTCGAGCGCTCTTTCCCGCCGACGACGAACGCCTGTGGCGCGCGGCCTGGCAGTCGTACTTGCGCTTCAACAACGTCTGGGCGAACGCCTTTCGCCTGCTCATCGATCAGCACCGCCGCGGCATCGAGGCGCTTGCCGGCGACGTCGAGGACGAGTCGATCCTCGGCGACGTCGGCACGGCGCTCGTCAACCACCTGATGACCGCCTATCGCTACGGCATGACCGACTTCGACGACGGCAGCGGCCTGCTCGAGCTCTTCTACGAGCGCGCTTCGCTCGTCCGGCGCGCCGAGGCGATCGAGTCGGTCGGCTTTGGCCTCAGCGACGGCGACGAGCTGACTGCCGAGCAACGCGGACGTCTCCGCGCCCTGTGGGAGCGGCGGCTTGAGGCGGTGCGCGAGTCAGACGAAGAGAACGCCGGCGAGGAGCTGCGCGGCATCACCTGGTGGTTCGCTTCGGGCAAGTTCGACCCCGCCTGGTCGCTCGAGCAGCTGGCGGCGATCGTCGACGCTGGCGGGCGAATCCACCCCGATCATCTCGTCGCCGAGCAACTGGCGGCGCTGCGCGACGACCACCTGCCGGCGGTGCTGCGCGCGCTCGACCGGCTGATAGATGCTGGGACGCGGCCGTGGTTCGTCCTAGGCGCCCGCGACGAGATCGAGGCCATCCTCGCTTCCGGCTTGGCCGCGAACGGCGAATCGAGGGAACGCGCCCGCGACATCGTCAACAAGCTCGTCGCCGGCGGTCACGTCGAGTACGTGCGGCTCCTCCAGCGCTGAGTCTGGGTCCCGCGCGCGTCTAGATTTGAGTGAGGAGAGCAGCCGCTACTACCAGCCGAACTCCTCGCCACGGGCGACGTCGATGCCGTAGTCGAGCGGCGGTTTCTCCCGCAGGCCGATCTTGGCGAACTTCACCCACCAGACCCGCTCCTGGAACAGCTGCACGTGCACGACCACCGGCGCCGTCTCCTTCAGCGCCAGGCGGTGCTCCGGCGCGCAACCGCGACGATCGATCCGATGCTCGACGCTCCAGGCCGGCGACGGCGTGGTGTCGTTAGCAAGCAACACGGCGCGGATCGGCTCGAGTTGATCGGCGTAGGCGGTCTTGCCGAGGATCAAGCACAGGTACAGAAAGGCGATCCCGAGCGGCAGGGTGTCCGCGACCAGGTCCTCGTCAAGCGGTAAGGCGAACTCGAGTGTGTCGAGGTCGACGCGTGGTCGGACTGTGAAGCCGGGGAGGACCAGGGTCGCGCCCGGCTCGGCGGCATCGACGGCGGCGAGGTGGTCGGCGATCTCTTGCTCTGAGATTCCGTGGCGCCGCCACTCGGCGACCATCTCGTCGCGCGCGTTCTTCTCGCGGCGGAGTGTCGCCGACTCGAGCGGCACCAGATCGCCCCCAGCCGTGCCGACGGCCTCGACCTGACCCATATCGGTGTCGACGAACCACCGTTGCCGCTGGCGCATCTTGCTCAAGAGGTCGTCCGGGAGTCGGTTCGCCAGCGCCTCGACGCAGACGCGGATGCTAGGATCGGAGACAAGCGGCGCCTCGACCTCGGCGCCAAGGCGGCTGTTGCAGCCGCGGCAGAGAAAGTGCGCCGACAGACGCCCGCCGACCGACGCCGGGATGACGTGGGCGTCGGTCAGCCACGTCTGCTCGTCGTCCGCCTCCGACTCGCGCAGACAGAGCACGCACCGTGCCACCGGCCAGGGGACATTCATTGGCGTTCGCAAGTTGCCAGATCGTGCCCGCGGCCATCGCGACGCAGCACGATGGGTGTCGTACCTTCGCCGTATGGACGACGGCTACTCGTTCGACGGGCCGTGCGTTGTTCGCGGAGCGAACGCTGTTGAGCGGTAGCCACATGCCTGCCTGTTAACGCTGGACTCGCGCCTGGGGGCGGGCGCCGGAGTAGACGAGCGCGCCGCCGCCGGCAAGCGACAGCCCGCCGACGACGAACAGCCCGATGACGATCCACCACACGTGCGACACGCGGGCGGCGAGCTGTGCGTCGACGCTCACGTTTCGGCTGCCGTCGGCGTTCATCGCCACCGCCGACCAGTGGCCCTTCTCGACCGGCCAGGTGATGGTCTGCGTGCCCGTGCCGGTCGTGTGAGCCCGCCAGATGCGCTGCGTGGCCGGCAGCGCCGGCGGCGCACCCGCGCCCAGCCGCCGGTAACCGATGCTGGACGCGTCGGACTCGATGTCTCGGAGCTCGTCGTGCTCGACGTGGGCGAGGTAGCGGTCGACATCCTCGGTGCGCGCGATCCCGATGAAGAGGGGCTTTGCCGCGACGGTGCTCGTCGCGGTGAGCCTGAGCCGGCCGAGGCGATCTTCGAGCGCCCCGGTGATGCCGCCCACGTCGAGGCTCTCGGTCGAGAGCGCGTACGACGACGTCTGGTAGTGACGCGTGTTCGTGGTGAAGTAGCCGCTGCCGTCCCGGTGCGTCTGGAGCGCCCAGGTCAGCGCGCCGCCGCCGGCGAGAAACACCAGCGCTCCGAGCAGGCCGAGGCTCCTGAGCACGAGCCGGAGCACGCGGCCGCGATCGAGGCGGTGAGCCGGCTGCGCCGGCGTTGTGATCGTGTTGGTCGTGGACATCACTGCATCTCCGTTTCCTGTTGGGTGGGAGCTGGCGCGATGCCGGCAGGTGCCACGCCCCGACTTGTTCCGTCGGGGCCGGCGAGGACATAGGCGACCATCGCGAGCACGCCGACGCCGAGCAGCCCGAGGACGAGCAGCGACACGAACCAGGTCTTGTCTTCGAGCTGCGCCGTGTTGAGCAGGGCGCCGATCCAGGACACCACTGCTGCGACGGCGCCGGCGAGCATCGCCAGCGATCCGACGACGACGAGGGTCACCGTCACGAGCAGGTCGCTCGCAAAGGCCGCCCAGACGGCGGCCAGCACGAGCACGAGTCCCGCTGCGACGGCCACGAGCGCAGCGACGAACAGCCGCGTGATGGTCGGTTTCGACATGGGGCGAGCGCGGCTCATGACTCCCGGCGCTCGGCCGCGAACGGGTGGTCGAAGGCTTGGATCGCTTCTCTTCCGGTCACCGGGTGCAGAGCGAAGCGGGCTCCCTCGCGCCGGTCCTCGACCTCGATACGGAATTCGTGCTCGAGATTGCCGCGGTCCCAAAACAGGTCGACGATGATTCCGGCGGTCTCGCGGTGTCCGAAGTGATTCGCCGCGGTTAGCACTTGCGCCACTCGCCAGTGCGTTCTGGATGCCCCGCGTGAGGTGCGACGTCCCTGTTTCCCCGGCTCGCGAGGTACTCGATCTGCCCACGCGCTTCAGCAGAGTGCTGCCCGGTCCGGTCACAGCCCTTTGCGATACGGCGACGGTCTGCGTTTGCCCGCAGGCCCTGATTCCGCTGGCGGGTGATCGCAAGATGAGCAATCGGGTGCAGGAACATGGATCCGATCGTGCTCGAGCGACGCCGCGCCCGCATCGTGGGCGCCCCCAGATCCGATCCGCAGTGTTTCGGTCGTCCGACCGCTAGAGGGGGTGGGCGGCCGAGGGAAGAGGGGCTAGGCGCGAGCCGGTTCGGCGAGCGCCGCCGCAAGCTGCGAGCGCGAGCTGATCGCGAGCTTGCGGTAGATGCTCGTGAGGTGGACCTCGACCGTCCTCTGGGTGACGAAGAGCGCCTGTGCGATCTCGCGGTTCGTCGGCCCTTCGGCCGCCATCTCGGCAACGCGCCGCTCGCTCGGGGTCAGTGACTCGACGCCACTGAGGGCGATGCGGCGCGGGCGCGCGCCGGTGGCCAGCAGCTCGCGCTCGGCGCGCGCGGCGAGGGGCGCGGCGCCGCAGATCGTCGCCAGCTCGAGCGCATGGCGAAGCTGCTCGCGCGCCTCCGAGCGGCGGTTGGCTCTGCGAAGCGCCGCTCCCAGCTCGGTGCGCGCCTTCGCCTGCTCCAGCTTCGCAGGCGAGTTGTTCAGCACCTGCACCGCTTCCTCGAGCAGGACGAGTCCGTGCTCGCCACCCTCGACCAGGCCTGCGGCACGCAGCGCCGCCCCGAGCGCCCGGGGGGCACCCCAGGTGCGCGCCAGCTCGAGCTCTTCTCCCGCCAGCCGGAGGGCCTCGTCCTGCTCGCCGAGCTGGAGCAGGGCGAGGGCGGCGTGCGAGCGCCAGGCCATGAAGGCGGGGTTGCGGCTTTCGACCGCCTCGAAGCGGCGACCGGTGTCGAGCAGCTCGGCGAGCCCGCCGGCCAGATCGCCGTTCAACAGGCGCAAGCGCCCGCGCACGTCGGGGAAAAAGAGCAGGCGCGCATCATCGGGGAGGGACGGGCCGATACCGGCGCGGGCCAATGTGGCCGCGGCATCGTCGAGCTTGCCCTGCTCCATCAGCGCCTCGGCGAGAAAGGCGGCGGAGTGGCCCAAGAAGCGAGCAGACGTCCCCCACGCCTCGCCGGCGACCAACGCCTCGCGCCCCTCGGCCTCCGCCTCGGCCAGGTCGCCTCGGAAGACGAAGGTCTGCGCGCGAAAGACTTTCGTGATCGCGAAGGCGAAGCTCGACCCGCCCCGGTGTGCCTCGGCAAGTGCACCCTCGTAGACCGCCAGCACCTCGTCGAGATCCGCCATCGCCAGCACGGCGCAGGGGAGAATGAAGGCTGCGCTGTCGACGTTCTCCCTGACCAGCATTTCCTCGGCAAGCGCCCGGCGCGCGAGCGGGACGGTCACCGCGGCCGGCGTGCCCGCCCGCGCATCGTGATAGGCAAGCAGCCCAAGCAGCGTCTTTTCGCCGAGGGTCGCGTCCGCGGGCCGGCTGCGGATGCGCGCAAGCCGCTCGAGCGCCGCGCGGTGCAGCGACGGCACGAAGATGGTGCTGACGATGAGTCCCCCCTCGAGCAGGTGCTCGAGTTCAGCATCGCCGCCGTCGAGCTCGTCCAGCGCCTGGGCGTAGACGGCGTCCGCCTCCTTGCCGCGGAGGAGGAAGAGCAGGTTGCCGAGTAGGTACGCGGTCTCGGCTCTTCGGATCGGGTCGTCCATCAGCGCGTGCGCCTCCCGCAGATGCTCGACGGCGGCGTCGCCGTCCACGAGCGCCTCGGCGGAGCCGAGCTCGAGCAGCAGCTCGGCGCGCTCGGCCGCGGGAGGCGGCTCGGCGAGCGCGCGGCGGAGATAGGCGACGGCGCTCTCCGAAGCACCGCGAGAGGTGGCGCGGCGGGCGGCGCCGCGTAGCGCCCCGACGACCGGTGCGTCCGCGGCCGCGGGAGCGCGGAGCAGGTGTGCGGCGACCCGTTCCGGCTCGGCGCCGGCGTCGGCGAGGAGGCGCGCCGCCCGTGCGTGCCCGCTGTCTCGTTCCAGGGGTGTGAGCGTCTCGTAGACCGCCGCGCGGATCAGTGGGTGGACGAACCCCAGCGGCGGCTGCGGGCGCAGCACGTCCACCCGCGCGAGCGCGGCGGCGGCCTCGGAGGCGGTCCGCTCGTCCAGGCCGGCGAGCGCCGCCGCCTGGCGGGGATCGGCATCGTCGCCCAGGATCGCGACGGCTCGCGCGAGCGTCGTCGCCTCCGGCGGAAGCCGGGAGAGGCGAAGCGAGACGGCACGCGAGCCGGCCCGCGCTGCGAGCTCGCGCAGGCGGGGCACGTTCGCCTCCGTTGGTGCGAGGCCCTCGTCCGCGATCGCATGCACGAGCTCGCGCAAGAGCAGCGGATTGCCGCCCGTCGCTTCCTGGCAGGCGGCGGAGAAGGCATCGTCAGCCTCGGGCGACAGGCTCTCGCGCAGGAGCCGGGCGACCGCCTCGGTGCTCAGGGGCGCGGGCCGGATGATTGTGGCGAGCGGATCGGAGACGATCTGCCCGATGAGGCCCGGATCCTCTCCCGGTTCTGCTGGCCGGACGCTGACAACGAGCAAGAGATCGAGCCCCTCCATCCGTGGCAGGAGGTAGGCCAGCCAGCGTAGCGAGGGCAGATCGCACCAGTGCAGGTCGTCGAGCGCGAGCAGGAGCGGCCGGCCCGCAGCGAGGTTTGCGGTCAGCCAGTAGAGACCATGGAGCGTCGCCAGCGACGAGTCCGGGGCCGGCTCCGTCCCGACCTGGGCCGGGTCAAAGAGCGGCGCCGCGAGCGCCGCCGAGCCCGCCAGCAGCTCGGCTCGCTCCTCCGCCCGCAGCGAGGCGAGCAACGGCTCGAACAGCTGCCGCACGACCCCGTAAGAGAACGAGCGCTCGAGCTCGGAGCCGCGTCCCCCCAGCACCTGCATCCCGGTCTCCTGTCCCATCGCCTTCGCCGCCGCCATCAGGGCGGTCTTGCCGATGCCGGGCGGCCCCTCGATCGCCAGCAGCCGCCCGCCGCCTGGGCTGGCGGCGATCAGGCCGGTCACCGTCGCCAGCTCGGTGTCGCGCTCGAGCAGGTCGAGCTGAACCGGGAGTGGCTGCTCGGGCACTTGCGTGCTGCTCCGCTCGTGACCGATGTTCACCGGGTCAGGCTACTTCAGGGTTCATTCCTGAACAGCGACTGCACCGGGCTGCCTTAGTCGCGCGCGTTCGGGTCGCCCCGCTGTCGCTTCGCTAGCTGCGGTGGGCTCGGCAAATCACTGTGGTTCAAACATGGGGGCGCCCACGACGCGAACCCCGATCTCGCTCGAGCACGATCGACTCCATGGTCATCAGAGATGACGAAGTCGAGGCGGCTCGCGTGACGGGTCGCCGCTCCCCGCCAGGAAGTCGAATCCGATAGAGAGCGAGGCCACGTCATGAGCACAAACCCTCGGGCATGCATCCCCAAGACCGAAGACGCGAACGACGAGCCAAGGGAGGCGAGATGAGAGCCAGCCGAACGCTCTGGACGTTCGCGATCAGTTCGATCGCGCTGTTCATGGTCACGCTCGACAACCTTGTGGTCACGACCGCGATCCCGGTGATCCGGGAGGACCTGCACGCGTCCCTCTCGAGCTTGGAGTGGACGGTCAACGCCTACACGCTCACGTTCGCAGTGCTGCTCCTGACCGGAGCCGCGCTCGGCGACCGGTTCGGCCGCCGCCGGGTCTTCGCCGTCGGCATCGGGATCTTCACGCTCGGCTCGATCGCGGCGGCGCTCGCGCCCTCGGTCGACACGCTAAATCTGGCACGCGCGTTCCAGGGGCTCGGCGGCGCGATCGTGATGCCGCTGACGCTGACCATCCTGTCCAACGCCGTGCCGGCCGCGAAGCGCGGCCTTGCCCTCGGCGCGTGGGGCGGCATCGCCGGTCTGGCCGTCGCATTCGGACCGCTGGTGGGAGGCGCCATCGTCCAGGGGATCGCGTGGCAGTGGATCTTCTGGCTGAACGTCCCCATCGGCGTCCTGCTCGTCCCGCTCGCCCTCTTGCGGCTGAAGGAGAGCTACGGGCCGGAGGGCCGGCTCGACCTGCCCGG
Organism: Solirubrobacterales bacterium; assembly: GCA_035637595.1. Lineage (GTDB taxonomy): Bacteria > Actinomycetota > Thermoleophilia > Solirubrobacterales > 70-9 > DASPWW01. The sequence continues at coordinate 13,889 of DASPWW010000089.1, forward strand.
GCTCGGGCTCGTGAGCGCGGGTCTGTTCGGAATCGTGTGGGGCCTCGTGCGCGGCAACAGCGTGGGCTGGGCGAGCCCGCAGATCGTGACGGCGCTGCTCGTCGGGCTCGTGCTCGTGGCCGCGTTCGTCGCCTGGGAGCTGCGCACCGAGGCGCCGATGCTGCCGATGCGCTTCTTCCGCAACGCGACGTTCGCGCTCGCGAACACCGCTTCGCTGTTCATGTACTTCGGCATGTTCGGCTCGATCTTCCT
>DASPWW010000090.1:0-31427 GCA_035637595.1 Solirubrobacterales bacterium
GCGCTACGAGGCGCGGACGTGGTCGGAGATCGACGTCGTTCAGTGGACCGCGCGCCAGCCAAGGGCGCGGGCGTGGTTTCGGGTGCCGGCGGCGGCGCTCGGCGAGCGAGTCCGCGACCGGACCGTCGCGGAGATGGTCGACGCGGCCGAATCCGCCGGGGCGCCAGTCCGCCGCGAGGCCGGCGCGGTGACCGTCGAGACCGTCGCCGGGATCACGAGCACCCTGGGCGGGCTCGCGATCGACGAGCGCGCCCGCGCCGCGCCGGGCGTCTACGCCGCCGGCGACGACGCGGGCGGGATCGCGACCGGCGGCTACGCGAGCGGGCTCGCCGCCGCGCTGGTCCTGGGTCGCGTGGCGGCGCGCTCGGCGCTAGGCGGCTAGTGCGGGCACCTCGGCCGGGTAGGCGCGCGCTTGGGCCGCGGCGATCAGCGCTCCGACCAATTCGCCGACGCGGGCGCGCTGCTCGGGCTCGGTCGGACGACCCTGCGCGTCGAAGGCCTCGGCTGCAAGCGGGACCGCGAGCTCGAGGTCGATGACCCGCGCGCCGGTCGCGGCCAGCACCTTGCGCAGCTCGGCTTGAGCCCAGACCGCGCCGAAGCGGCCCGTGCTGGCGCCGATCACCGCGGCGGGAAGGTTCTGAAGCGGCGTGCTGGCGCGCGGGCGCGACGCCCAGTCGATCGCGTTCTTGAGCACGCCGGGGATCGAGTGGTTGTACTCGGGCGTCGCGATCAGCAGCGCGTCGGCCGCGGCGATGGCGCGGCGCAGATCGGCGACGGAGGCGGGCGCCGGCTCGACGTCGTCGTCCTGGTCATAGGGCGGGATCGACTTGAGGTCGGGCCAGATCTCGACCTCGACCCCGGCCGGCGCCTGCTCCGCCACGTAGCGGAGCAGGCGGGCGTTGTGGGAATCCGAACGGACGCTGCCGGGGATCGCGAGTATCCGCATCGCGGTCACTCCCTTGCGAGCTCCAACTCGACCGAGATCGCGACGTCATCGGCAAGGGCCTTGCCGCCGTTGGGCAGCTCCATCTGCCAGTCCATTCCGAACTCGGTGCGGTCGATCGTGGTCTCGAGAGCGAGCGCGAGCTTGTTCGCGCCCCCGAGCTCGATCGGGCCGCGCAAGCGGCCGCGCGCCTCGACGGTGCGCTGCGTTCCCGCAATCTCGAGCTCGCCGACCACGTGGGCTTCGTCGCCGTCGAGCAACAGCTCGCTCGACGCGAAGCGGATCTCGGGGTAGCGCTCGGCGTCGAAGAACTCGGGCGACAGGAGGTGAGGCCGGATGTTCTCGTCCTCGACGTCGATGCTGTCGACCCTGACCGACCCCGTCAGCTCGGCGCCGTCCCCGACGACGAGCCGCGCGTCGACGTCCCTGAACGAGCCGTGAAAGAGCGCCAGGCCCGCGTGCGCGACGGTGAAGGTCACGCCGGAATGGGCCCGATCGACGGTCCACGTCCCATGGGTGATCCGATCCGTGACTGCTGTGGTGGCGGGCATCTCGTTCCTTTCGTTGAGATTGCAACTGTTGTGTCGGCATCAATATACCAGATATAGTTGCGCCGTCAACTTTCGTATCCTGTGGACATGGCCTCGAGCACCTCCCCTCAGATCAAGGACGAGCAGCTGCGCGCCTGGCAGGCGTTCCTGCGCGCCCACTCGGCGATGCTGCGACGGATCGGCCGCGACCTCGACGAGGCGGGCCTCCCGCCGCTGAGCTGGTACGACGTGCTCGCGGCGCTGCGCGATGCCGAGGACCAGCGCCTGCGCCAGTTCGAGGTCGCGGAACGGGTGCTGCTGTCGACGTCCGGGCTCAGCCGCCTCGTCGATCGGATCGAGCGCAAGGGCCTGGTGCGCCGCGTCAGCTGTCCCACCGACCGGCGCAGCCTCTACGTCGAGCTGACCGACGAGGGTGCCGCGATGCTGGAGAGGATGTGGCCGGTCTACGCGCGCGGCATCGCAGAGGACTTCCTGCCCGCGTTCGGCGCCAACCCGGACGAGATCCGCAAGGCGCTCGAGACGATCGCCGAGGGCTGCAAGGCGGCGGGCGCCGCGCTCGGCGATCGAGCCGCTGCCGGCCGCTGAGGGCGCATCCCTGAAGCACGCGTTCGGAACCGGCGAGCCGTTCACGGTCGGGATTGAGGAGGAGCTCTTCCTCGTCGACGCCGAGACGCGCCAGATCGTCCACGAGGCCGAGCGGGTCGTCGCCGCGATCGAGCTTCCGTCCGACGTGGCAGGCCACGAGGCGCCCGCCTCGCAGCTCGAGTTGCGAACCCGCCCCTCGGCCGGCGCAGGGGAGGCGGTTGAGTCGCTGGCCCACGGTCGCGCCGCCGCGCGCGCGGCCGGCGCCACCCTGATCGGCGCCGGCCTCCACCCCACCGCGCGCCGCGACGAGGTGCGCCTGGTCGAGCTGGAGCGCTACCGCAAGGTGCTGACCGAGATGCGCGGCCTAATCCTGCGCGCGTCGGAGGCCGCCCTCCACGTCCACGTCGGGATGCCCGACGCCGAGTCCGCGATCCGCGCTTTCAACGGCCTGCGAGGCTGGCTGCCGCTGCTGCGCGGCCTGGCCGCGAGCTCGCCGTTCTGGTTCGGCCGCGACTCGGGCCTGGCGAGCGCCCGCTGGGCGCTGGTCCGGCCCTATCCCGGCCGGGGGATCCCCCGGGCCCTGCGCGACGTCGCCGACTACGAGCGGGTGCTCGCGGAGACCGCGCGCGGCGGAGGCCCCGAGGACTACACGCGCATCTGGTGGGACGTCCGCCCGCACCCCAGGCTGGGGACGGTCGAGGTCCGGGAGATGGACGCCCAGTCGCGGCTCGCGGACGTCGCCGCGCTCGCAGCGCTCGTCCAGGGGCTCGCCCGCCACGAGGCCGAAAGCAGCGCCGAGCCCATCCCAACCGAGGCGATCGAGTGGTCGGCTTTCCGCGCCGCCCGCGATGCGCTCGGCGCCGAGATCCTCCACGACGGTCGCCTCGCCCCCCTACCGGAGGCCGCCCGCGCCGCGATCGCGCTCGCCGAGGCCCACGCCCGAGAGTCCGGCTCCGACGACGCCCTCGCCGGCATCGAGCGCATCCTGCGCGACGGCTGCGGCGCCGATCGCCAGCGCGCCGCCCACGAGCGCGGAAGCATGGACGCGGTGCTGAAGCTGCTCGTCGAGGAGACGGCCGCGGCGCCCTGACGATCAGAGGTGCATCAGCTGCACCTGGCGGGCGAAGTTCTCGACTGACTACGTGTCCGGATCCGGCGCAGTCGCCGCAAACCGTCACACGTGCGGCATCAGCCGCACCTGGCGGGCGAAGTTCTCGGCCTGGATCAGGCGCAGGGCCTGAGCGCGGGTCAGGGCCAGGGTGGCGCTCCATGACGCTGACCCGCCCAGCTCGTCGTCTCCGTTGACCCCGCCCGTATCGCTGAGCGCCAGCAGCTCGACGCCCTCGGCAGCGACGAAGGTGCGGCCCTTATCGCCGACGTCGGGCTCGGTCGTCACCACCACGTCGACGCGCATCCCGTCGGGGGAGCCGCCGGCCGCCGACAGCGCCTCGGCGCCGGTGACCGCGATCTCGACCGGACGCAGGCCGTCGGCGAGCGCCGGGTGGCCCCCGCGCTTGGAGCGGTGGGGCACCTCGAGCTGGGAGTCGAGCAGGTACGAGCCGGCGGGCACCGGGGCGGCGGGTGCGCGTCCGACGACATCGCCCAGCGAGGCGAGGGCGTCGGGCGGGATGAAGCTCTCGGGAACACGCCGCACCTCGACCCGGCGGCCAAGGTCGCGCGCGTCGATGACCGCTCCGGGGGCGAGGTCGGTCGAGGCGACGAGCACGGGGCGAAGCGCGCCGTACTGGCTCGCGACGCTCGTCCCGTAGCCGTTCGCGATCACGGCGGCGAGCACCGCGCAGCCGAGGGCGACGATCGCGAAGGCCGCGGCGCGCCCGCGCCGGCTCATGCCGCGCTTGCGGTGGCGAGCGCCGGGAGCGGCAGCGAGGCGAGCGGCAGCTCGAGCACCGCGGCCGTGCCGCTAGGACCGCGCCGGATCGCGAAGCTGCCCCCGTGCTCGGCTGCGACGGACGCGACGATCTGAAGCCCGCGACCGCGGTGGCCAGCGAGCCGATGCCGCGGCCGCACGGCACCGGTTGAGCGCCCCCTGTCCTCGACGGCGATCCGCACGCCGCGGTCACAGGTCACGACGCCGACCTCGATCGGCGGGGACCCGTGCTCGATCGCGTTGAGCACGAGGTTGTCGAGCGCCTGCGCGACGCGATGCGGGTCGGCGACCACCGCCGCGGCCCCGGCACGCCACTCGAGATCGAGGCGGCATCCGGCCAGCTCGGCGACGCCTACCCAGCGCTCGACACAGGCCTCGACCACGGGGCGCAGCCGCAGCAGCCGCCGCGCCGGCAACGCCGGCTCGCCGTTGATCACACGGTCGAGGTCGCCGAGCGCGCAGATCGCGAGCTCGAGTGGCGGCGGGCCGTTGCCGTTGGCGCCCCGACCGGGCCCGGCGCCGAGGGCGAGGGCCTGGAGCGGGCGCCGCAGCTCGTGCAGGGCGCGGTTGAGCGTTTCGGTTCGCCGCCGCTGGCCGATCCGCGCGGCGGCCAGGGACGCGGCGAGGCCGAGCGCGAGCGGCCAGCCCGCCCATGCGAGGTCGACCGCGATGGTCACGGCTCGATCAGGCGGTAGCCGACGCCCCAGCAGTTGACCACGAAGCGCGCCGCCTCGGGATCGAGCTTGCGGCGCAGGCGGCTGGCGTGCGAGTCGAGCGTCCGGGTGCGCCCCATCGAGCGAAATCCCCACACGTCGCGCAGAAGCTCCTGCTTCGAGAACACCCGGGTGGGCTCGGACGCGAGCGCGCGCAGCAGGACGAACTCCTTGTTGGCGAGCTCGACGCGGCGCCCGCCGACCCTGACCTCACGGGTCGCGGGATCGATGAACAGCTCGCCGATCCGCCGCGGTCCCTCGCGCCGCGACTCGCGTCGCCGCAGCACGGCCCCGACCCGGGCCGCGAGCTCGGGGTAGTGGAACGGCTTCGGTACGAAATCGTCGGCCCCCGCCGCGAAGCCGCGCACGCGGTCGGCGTCCGAGGTGCGACCGCTGACGACGATCACCGGGAGCTGGGGGTCATAGCGGCCCGTGGAGCCGTCCGTTCCCCGGATCTCGCGCAGCACGTCCAGGCCGGCGGCATCCGGGAGCAGCAGGTCGAGCAGCAGCAGGTCGGGCTGCTTGTAGTGGCAGTGGCGCAGCGCGTCGGCGGCGCAATTCGCGGGCAGGGCGTGGTAGCGATCGGCCGTCAGGTGGTCGCAGACCAGCTCGAGGGTCGCCTCGTCGTCCTCGCAGACCACGACCGTCGCCAGCTCGTCGATCTCGGGAAGCATCGAATCGCGCCAACCCCACGGGCACGATCCGCGCCCCGTCCGTCACCGCGCGGGGTTAGCGTCGAAGCTTCTTCTTGAGCTTGATCGACTTGGTCTGGCTGCTCGCCGTGCCGCCGGTGGCGGTGAAGGTGATCGTCACCGTCACCTTGACCTTCCCCTTGGTGTTGAGCTTGCGCTTTCGCTTGCCCTTCGCCTTGACCGGCAGGCTCACCGTTCCCGGGCCGCTCGCGGTCATGCGCGGTGAGGCGAAGCCTCGAGCGTCGCGAGCGGACTTTTGCGGGACGACGCCCTTGCCCGTCAACTCGAGGGTTCCGGCGGCCTCCAGGGTCACCGGCAGCGCCGCCGTTCCCTTCTTCTTGTTCAGCTTCGGCTTGCCGATCGTGAAAGCCGACGACACAGGCGTGGGCGTGGGCGTGGCCGGAGGCGTGACCGCCGCGCTGGTGGCGGCGGCGCTGCCGTCGGCGTTGGTCGCCGTGACGGTGCAGCTGAGCTGGTGGCCGGCGTCGGCGTCGGCCACCGTGTAGGTGCTGGAGGTGGCGCCCGCGATCGCGCTGCCGTCGCGGTTCCACTGGTGGGCATAGGTCTGCGGCGTAAGCCCCGACCAGCTTCCCTGCGAGCACGACAGCACCTGGCCGCCCGCCGCGATCCCGGAGATCTCGGGCGCCGCCGTGTTGACCGGCGGCAGCGGTGTCGTGTTGAGCAGCAGCGTCACGCCGTCGGTGGCACTGGCAACCGCGAGGTCGGGCTTGGTGTCGCTGTTGTAGTCGCGGACCACGACCGGAACCGGGGCGTCACCGGTCGCGAACGGCGAGCCGGCCGCGGGGCTGAAGCCGCCGCTTCCGTCGCCGAGCAGCACCGCGACTTGGTCGTCGACGAGCTTGGTGACGGCGAGATCGGGCTTGCCGTCCAAATTGAAATCACCTACCGCGACCCAGCGGGCATAAGAACCGACCCCGAACGGCGAGCCGCTCGCTGCGCTGAGGCCGCCGCTGCCGTCGCCGAGCAGCACCGACACGTTGTTGAGGCCGGAGTTGCTGGAGGCGAAGTCGAGCTTGCCGTCCGAGTTGAGGTCCGCGGCCACCGTCGAGCCTGCCACGCAGCCGCACGCGAACGGCGAGCCGGTCGAGGGGCTGAAGTCACCGGTGCCGTCGCCGAGCAGCACCGACGCGGTGCCGGAGCCGTTGATGACGGCCAGGTCGGACTTGCCGTCGGCGTTGAAGTCCCCGGCCGAGGGCGTGATCGCGTCCGCGAATGGCGAGTTGGCCGCCTCGGTGAAGTCGCCGCTGCCATCGCCGAGCAGCACCGACATGCTGTTGAGACCGTCGTTGTTGCCGACCGCGAGGTCGGGCTTGCCGTCAACCTTGAAGTCCCCGACCGTCACCCAAACGGGCTGGTTGCCGACGGTAAACGGCGAGTTGGCCGCCTCTGTGAAGCTGCCGGTGCCGTCGCCGAGAAGCACCGACACGTTGTCATCAGCGAAGTTGGCCGTGACGATGTCGGGCTTGCCGTCGCCGTCGAAGTCCGCCACCGCCACTGAGACCGGGGTACCCCCGACCGCCGAGTTCATCGCGGCGCCAAAACCGCCGCTGCCGTCGCCCAGCAGCACCGACACGTTGTCGGTGCCCTGGTTGCCGGTGGCGAGGTCGGGCTTGGTATCGACGTTGAAGTCCCCTCCCGCCATCGACGTCGGCGAGGTGCCGACCCCGAACGGCGAGCCGGTCGCCGCGCTGAACGTCAACGCCGCCGCTGGAGGCGCGGCCAGTAGCAACCCCATCCATCCCACGACCCCGAGCAAGACGGCAGCCACTCCACGCCCCCACCGCCGCGCCGGCTCATTCACAGCTGCATTCACCACTCCCCCTTTCTCGCTGCGATTGTACGCCAGGTGCCGACACCTTCCCGCAGGAAGAGCAGGAGGGCGTCTCGGGCAACTGATCCCGGCAGCGTCGCTCAGGACGGCATCTCGAGCACGGCTGCGGCGCCGGGTTGGCGCAGTACCCGTCGCGGCGGGACCTGCGGGCGATACGAGATCGGCACGCCCGTCGCGTCGAGGAAGACGACGTCGAGCGCGAAGCGCATCCCGAACGTGTGGACGCTGCGACAGCGCGGGATCAGCAGGCCGGGTCCGGCCCGCTCACGGCTCAGCAGCGCGAGACCGAGCACCCGGGCGATCAGCGTGGTCGCGACCGGGTACTCGACGCCGGCGAACGTCCAGCGTGGCAGGGATCGCAAGCGACGCGGTATTCGGCTCTCGGGCATTGCCGCATCAACCCCAGCTCCCTGCCGAGTGCCCCCGCGCGTAACGCTGGGATCATGCGTCGCGGTGGCGCGTGAGCCCGATTACGTCTATCGCCGTCGGCGGCTGATCGCCGCCGGGATGGGAGGCGCGGCGGTGGTCGGGGCGCTGCTCGTGCTGTACGGGCTCGGGCGCGACGGGGACGGCGGGTCGCCGCCGCAGCCCGACCCGCTCGCCGACGTCCCGCTCGACGAGCTCGTCGGACAGCGGCTGATGGTCCGGATGAGGGGCTCGGCGACGCCCGAGCTGATCGAGGCCGCGCGCGCGGGCACGATCGGTGGCGTGATCCTGTTCCCTCCGTCCGACATCGAGCCGGCCGTCGCGGCAGACGAGGTGGAGCGCCTCCAGCAGGCTGCGCAGCGCGGCGGCAACCCGCCGCTGCTTGTCTCGATCGACCAGGAGGGAGGGCCGATCAAGCGGTTGCCCGGCGGGCCTCCGGAGGCCTCCCCCGCCGAGCTTGGAGCGGCGGGCGACGCGGGGGCCGCCACGGCCGAGGGCGTCGACACGGCCGCCTACCTGAAGCGGTTCGGGGTCAACGTCGACCTCGCCCCCGTGCTCGACGTCCCCGCTGCGGGGTCATTCATGGTCGATCGCGCCTTCGGCGACGATCCGGGGGCAGTCACCGAGGTCGGCACAGCCTTCGCCGAGGGTCTCGCCGAGGGCGGGATCGGGGCCACCGCCAAGCACTTCCCCGGCCTCGGCCTCGCAACCACCAACACCGACCTCGCCCCGAGCGTCGTCTCCGCGTCGCGCTCCGAGCTGCGCGCCGGCCTCGAGCCGTTCGAGGCCGCGATCGCGGACGGGGTCGGGCTGGTGATGATGAGCAACGCCACCTATCCGGCGCTCGACCCCGACACCCCGGCGGGGCTGTCGCGGCGGATCGTCGAGCAGGAGCTTCGCGATCGGCTCGGGTTCGACGGGGTGGTGATCACCGACGACCTCGAGGCGGGCTCGATCAGCGCCGAGCTCGCTCCACCCGACGCGGCGGTCGCGGCCGCCCGGGCCGGCGCGGACGTGGTGCTGTTCGCGAAGGGCGCAGACCCTGGGCCGATCGCCGCCGGGCTGAGCCGGGCGGCCGAGCGCGGGTTGCTCGACCACGCCTCCTTGGAGGCGTCGTACGCCCGGATCGCGGCCCTCAAGGACGTCGTCGCGGCGACCTGATCGGGCACCGAATCCCGCCACGTGCAAGCGTGCGTTCAGGCACTGGTCGATAGTGGCGAGTGCGCCGACAGATAGGCAAGATGAGGCCACCGGCGAGGGCGCCGGCCGACGAGACGAAACCCGTGGAGCAGGAGACACGCAGAGGCAATTACGAGTCCGGCGCGGACTACGTCCTCGAATACGGTGAGCTCCGCTTTTCGTTCAACGAGGACGACTTCGCCCAGCGTGTCGAGCAGGCTGCCGTGAAGCTCGACTTCGTCGATCAGGGACTCGAGTCCGAGGAGCTTCAGGACCTCGTCGAGCTCGCCGTCAACGGCGAGATCCGCGAACCCGCCTCCGAGCTGGGCGAGCACATCGTCGAGTGCTGGTCCGACCTCGTCGGGCCCGCCAACCGCAGCCTCGTCCACTGGCTCCGCCGCCTCGTCTTCCGCGGCGCCTGGCTCGACCAGCGCGTCAAGGAGGGGGAGCTCGACGTCGTCTTCGACGGCGAGACCCACACCTTCGGCTACGTGCAGCCGGAGCGCGACGCCGAGCCGATCGAGCTTTCGCGCGAGCCCTCCTGGGGCCGCGTCGCCTACCGGCCCGAGTAGGGGCCCGAGCCGGCCGGTCTAGCCGCCCTGCGGCAGGGGCGAGCCGGCGAACAGGAAGAACCACAGCATGAAGGCGATGCTGGCGACGATCGCCGTCGCGACGAACATCGTCTCCAGCGGGCTCAGCGCTCGCTCGCCCGGTCGGTAGGGCTCGTCGCGCATGCTGCGATTCCAGGGATGACGGGTGGGCTTGCGGGCGGTCTGTTCGCCCGAGTCCGCGAACCGCGCCTGGATCCAGCCGACGAAGAACATCAGCGCCAGGTAGGTGAAGATGATCCCGACGAAGATCACGGCCGCGGTGCTGCTGTTCACCGAGCTCTTGCCGGTCGAGCCCTGAATCACCGAGCCGATCCAGATCCACAGCAAGGGGACGCCGAACCCGACCGCCAGGGCGCCGAGCGCGATCAGGACGAGCCGGAGGATGTTGCGCGGCAGCCCCGTCACCGCCATGGCCAACGTGTTCCCGACCCCGGCGGCGTCTAATCGCTATGCGCCTGCCAGCAGGTCCCGGTTGGTCGGCGCGGCCTCGAGCCGCTCGCGCAGCGCCTCCGCGGCGTGGCGCGGCTCCAGTCCGGCAAGCGCCTCGCGAAGCCGCCGCACGGCCTCGAGCTCTCCGGGCTCGCGCAGGCCCTCCTCGTCGGAGGCGCGGGTCTCGGCAGGGCGCAGCGCCGGATAGACGCCGATCGCGGCGAGCTCGGGGTCGAGGCGGACCACGGCGTTCTCGGTCGTCAACACCGCGGTCAGCACCGCAGCGTCCTCGCCGGCGTCCTCGAGCGCCGTGGCGATCACGGTGAGGGATCCCGCGCCCTGCTCGGCGAGCTCGCGGCCGGCCCCGAACAGCGTCTTCGCCGCCGCCGGGCCGCGCTTGGCGACCGCCAGTCGCGACAGCGAGTCGACGATCAGGATGACGTCGTCGCCCGACTCGGCGCGGCGCTTGGCCCGCGCCAGCGCCATGTCGGCGACCCGGCCCTGGTCCTTGAGGTCCATGTCCGCGGTCGCCGCCGCCACCTCGGCGCCGGGGAGCGCCTCGCGCCACCGGGTCGCCTCCTCGGGCCGCTCGTCGACCAGCAGGACGATCAGCGGCTGGTCCTCGCCGGCGGCGCGGATCGCGCCGGCCAGGCCGCGCAGCAGCGTCGTCCGGCCCGACCGCGGCGCGGAGTGGATCAGTACGCGCTGTCCGAGGGCGAGCGGGACCAGCAGGTCGACGGCGCGCGTCAGAAGATCGTCGGGATCGGGATCGAAGCGAATCCGGCGGCTCGGCGCCACGGGAGTGAGGTCGTCGAATTCGGGGCGGCCATCCTCCTCGGTGGGGTCGGACCCGTTGACCGAATCCACGTGCACCAGGGCCCGGTAGCGCTCACCGCGCCGCGGCTCGCGCGCCGGCCCGACCACCTCGTCGCCGGTGCGCAACTCGCAGCGGCGGATCTGCGATGCCGAGATGTAGACGTCGTCGGGGGCCGTCTCCAGCCCGCTCAGGCGGAGGAATCCGTAGCGCTGCGGAAGGATGTCGAGCACCCCGCGGACGGGCTCGGTGGGGCCGTCGGGGTGCTCACGCCGCTTCTGCTCTTCGCCCTCACGCGGCGCCTCCTGCGCGACGGCTTCCCGTTCAGCCGCCCCCTCCGCAACCGGCTCCTCGCCGGGCTCGGGCGTGGCGGGCTCCGGCTCGCCGGCTCCATCCACCCCGCGCTCGGCGAGCTGCTCGACGAGCTCCTCGCGGCGCAGCAACCGGTAGCGAGGCACGCCGGCGCCCGCTGCCAGGGCGTGGAGCTCGGCGATGTGCTTGTCGGCGAGGTCACCGCGAGCCATGCGCGGCGCAGCATATAAACGGCCCAGCGTCGGGCAGATGGCGGGTTAGGAGCGCGTCGCTTCGAGCCGCCGCTCGGTCAGCGCGCGCAGCCACTGCCCGAACTCCGGGCGCGATTCCCAGTCTTTGCGGAAGCGCTCTGCGCCGGCGTCGGTCAGCGGATGGGCGAGCATCTGACGCAGCACCTTGGCGGGGACCGTGGCGATCTCGCAGCTCAGCTTCGCTGCGGTGATCACGTGCTCGGGGTGGCGGATCGAGGCCGCGATGATCTGCGAGGTCACCCCGCCGGCGCGGAAGCAGTCGACGATCTCCTCGACCACCGCGCCCGAGTCGACCGAGATGTCGTCGAGCCGGCCCATGAAGCACGAGACATATGTCGCCCCGGCGCCGGCGGCCAGCAGAGCCTGGTTGGCGGAGAAGACGAGGGTCATGTTGACCGGGATCCCATCGGCGGTCAGGGCGTGGGTCGCGGCCAGCCCCTCCTTGCAGAACGGGACCTTGACGGTGACGTGCTCGTGAAGCTCGCGCAGCGCGCGCCCCTCGTCGATCATTCCCTGCGGATCCTGGGAGACCACCTCGGCCGAGACGGGCCCGTTGACCAGGTCGCAGATCTTGCGCACGATGTCGCCGGGGTCGCCGTCCTCCTTGGCGAGCAGCGAGGGGTTTGTGGTGGCGCCCGAGAGCACGCCCCAGGCCGCGATCTCCTCCACCTCGGCGACGCTTCCGGTGTCGATGAAGAGTCTCATTGCGTCCGCGTTCCTAGCTTACGGCAGCCGCCGGATCAACACCCTCGGCCCGCGCGATCTCGACCCACGCCTCGGCCTCGCGCTTGATCCGCCGCTTGTCCCAGCCGAGCTCGCCGCCCATCGCCTCGGCAACGGGCATCACGGACGTGGCGTCGCGCAGCTGCGGGGCGGCGAGAACCCCCAGCCGGGTGCGCCGCAGCAGGACGTCGCCGACGCTGCGCGCCTGTTCGAGCCGGGCGGCGATGACCGCCTCGGCGATCAGGTCGGGACGGCCGTCGACGATCGGAGCAGCGAGGTCACGCTGATCGCCCGCGACCTTGAGCACGTTGCGGGCCGCGTAGCCGTAGCGGAATGCGAGCTGGTCGAGCGCGCCCTCGGGAAGGTCGGCCTCGGCGAGGCCCTCCGGCAGCTCGAGGTCGTCGGGGCTCGCGGACATCCCCAGCGGGATGTCGCCCGTGCGGCACGGGGCCTCGCGCCCCTCGCGCTCGACCATCCGGTCGACGACCTGTCTGGCCATCCGGCGCCACGTGGTCAGCTTTCCACCGGTGATCGTCAGCAGGCCCGAGGAGGTCTCGTAGAGCTCCGCCTTGCGCGAGATGTCGACGGACTTTCGCGGGTCGCCGGTCGAGATAAGCGGCCGCACGCCCGCATAGGCGCCGGTCAGGTCGCCGGGCCCGAGCGTCAGCTCGAAGAACGAGTTGAGCGCGTCGAGCAGGTACTCGATGTCGCTCATGCTCGGCTCGACGTGGGCGATGTCGCCGTCATAGTCGTTGTCGGTCGTCCCGACGAGCGCGCTGCCGTACCACGGCAGGGCGAAGATCGTGCGCTGCTCGCCGGCGGGGACGATGCACGCCGCACCGGTCACCGGAAGCGTTTCGAGCGACAGCGTGACGTGCGTGCCGCGGCTCGGACTGATCCTGGGGACGTCCTCCTCGTCGACGACCTCCTCGGGCCGGATCCGGTCGGCCCACACCCCGGTCGCGTTGACGACGTTATCGGCGCGGACCTCGAACCTCTCGCCGGACGCTGCGTCGACACACGCGACCCCATCGGCCCCGCCGCCCTTCTCGAGCAGGCCCGTGACCTCGGCATCGTTGACGAAGACCGCCCCGAAGCGCTCCGCCTCGCCGAGCACGGTGAGCACAAGCCGCACGTCGTCGGTCTGGCAGTCGTAGAAGAGGTAGGCGGAGCTGGGCTTCTGCGAGGCGAGCGCCGGGACCAGCTCCGTGACCTCGTCGCCGGGGATCGTGCGGTGGCGGTCCGGGGCCCAGTAGTCCTCGGCCTGCTCGCGGGCCTGGCGGTCGCGGCGCGAGCGGCCGACCCGGGTCGTCGCCATCACGTCGTACATGTTCAGACCGACGCTGTAGCGACGGTCGCGGCGGTCATCGCCGAGCGTCGGGATCAGAAACGGCGTCGGGTATACGAGGTGGGGCGCGAGCTGGACCATGAGCTGGCGCTCGAGCAGCGCCTCGCGAACCAGCCCGAGGTCGAAGTTCTGCAGATAGCGAAGCCCGCCGTGGACCATCTTCGAGGAGCGGCTCGAGGTCCCGACCGCGTAGTCGTCGCGCTCCACGAGCGCGACCGAGTAGCCGCGCGAGGCGGCGTCGAGCGCCACGCCGGCGCCGGTGATCCCGCCCCCGATCACGACGACGTCGAAGCGGTCTGACGTCATCGCCTCGAGAGCGTCGGAGCGAGAGAGCATCAGTCCAGAAACATCGCGGTATCGGCGACGGGCAGGCGCTCCGGCGGGCGCTGCTCCTGGACGGGGAAGCCGAGGTGAATCAGGCTGACGAAGCGCTCGTCGTCAGGCAGCCCTGCCGCGCGCCGCCCCTCCTCGGTGCGCAGCACGTCTGGTGTGCGCCAGTAACCCGCGAGCCCGTGGGCGTGGGCGCCGAGCAGGACGATGTAGGCGGCGCACGCGGTGGCGTGCAGGTCCTCCTCGTCCTGGACCGGGTCGCCGGTCAGCGCGCAGGAGCAGATCACCAGAGTCGGGGCGCGGCCGAGCTTCGACGCGGCCTCGGAGCCCGCGGCCCGCTTGAGGCGCTCGAGGGTCGCCGGCCCGACGACTCGAAACCGCCACGGGTTGGTGAGATGGTGGTTGGGCGCCCAGCGCGCCAGCTCGAATAGCTCCTCGAGCGTCTCGCGCGGCACCGGGTCGGGGCGGTAGGCCTTGTGGGTGCGGCGGGTGCGGATCGCGGTCTCGATGTCCATCGCGCGAACACCGTAGAGGAGCGAGCACGCGGGCCGACGCGGGCTCGGGTGCTCAGGCGCGCGGCCACCAGCGCCAGGTCAGCGCCCTCACGCTCGGCATCCGCCAGGTCGGCACCCACCACAGGCGGTCGGTGAGCCAGGTCAGGGAGGGCTCGCGATACCAGGCAAATCCGAGCCCCACAAGCGCGGCGAGCACCACTGCGGCGAGGGCGATGAAGGGGACGTCGGAGCCGTCACCGAGCTCCGGCGCCGCCGGGCTCGGCTCTGGCGGGGTCGAGCTCTCGGCCTCTCCGCCGACGCCCCCGGGGACCTTTCCGCCTCCCGGAAGTGGAATCTGACCTCCCCTGGCGCCTGGCGGGATCTCTCCCTCGGCGCCCGGCGGGATCGCGGGGCCGGCGCCGCCGCCCGCTCCGCCCCCCGGGAGCTTCCCGGGAAGGAACGGGTCGGCCGCCGGACCGGGGCCGGCGCCGGCCGGGGAGCCGGGCTGGTCGGGGATCGTGACGCTCGAGCCGCCTCCCGCCCCAGCGCCCGCTCCCGCTCCCGAGGCGTCGCCGCCCTGGGAGACCGGGGCAACGGGGAACGGCTCGCGTTCGACCGCGAGCAGCGCCTGGCCGGTCACCCAGACCGGGGTCTGATCGCTCGACTTCGAGTAGCGGTAGTGGCCGTCGCCCTGCTGTGCATGCTCGAGGAAGTCGAGCCCGCTTCGGCCGCCGCTCTTCACGCCCATCGGGTCCACCCCCGCGGCGATCAGTCCCTGAACGGCCCACGCGGTCGATTGGGAGTTGCCAGGGCCTTGCGCTGCGAGCGCCCATCCGCCGTCGTCCTCCTGGACCGCGCGCAGGTACTTGGCTCCGCCCCCGATCCCGCCGCCGCCTCCAGCCGCGGCGAGCGCCTGAAGCGCAGCGCCCGTCGAGTCGGGGTCGCTGGCCGTGCCAGGCTGAAATCCCCACCCGCCATCTTCGTTCTGGGCGCCGCGCAGCCACTTCGCCGCGCGGCTCACCGCCGACCCGTCCTCGCCGGCGGCCCGCAGCGCCAGGATTCCGAACGCGGTCAGGTTCACCTGGCCCTCGAACGAGCCGTCGGCAGAACGGCGACCGAGCAGTCGCTTGACGAGATCCCTGCCGGCGAAGTGGCGACCGCTGAGCCCCGCGCCGCCGAGCGCCAGGATCGTCCGCTCGAGATCGCCGGTGCCGTCGATCGAGCCGGCGTGCTTGCGCAGGTAGTCGACCGGCGTGCGGCCGTCCTCGCGGACGTCGAGCGGATTTCGCCCCGCGGCCTCGAGCCCGAGCATCGCCCAGCCGGTGATCTCGGCGCTGGACGAGGAGCTGGGGCTCGCCCCGAATCCGCCGTCGGGATTCTGGGCGTGCGCGAGCCATGCAGCGGCGTCGCCGGGACCGCCCGCGCGGGCCGAAGCCGCGCTCCCGAGCAGCGCGGCCGCGACCGCGAGGGCCACCAGCAGCGTCGCTGCGGCCACTCCCGCCCGGCGCCCCGACCGGCCCGAGGGGGCGGGCGCCGGCTCGCGCCACCGGAACTCGAGCCGGGAGCGGAACCGCAGCAGCATCCGCACGAGCGCCGGGCCCGCGACGAGCGCGAGCGCGACATTGCCCGCCGCGTGAGCGAGGTTGAATGGGATGCCGCGCGCCGACAGCGCCAGGTAGCGATCGAGCGACTGCTCGCCTCCGTAGCTGATCATCACGGAGAGGTCTAGCAGGGCGCCGTAGGCAAGCCCCGCCACGCCGCACGCCGCCGCGAGGCCGAGCCTTCCGAGCCTCCGGCGGGTGACGGCGGCGAGCCCGGCGCCGCCGATTCCGACCAGCCCCCACCCCGCCATCTGCCACGGCGTCCACGGCCCCTGTCCCAGCCAGAAGTTCGAGATCAGGGCAGCCAGCGCGCCCGCCGCGAACCCCGGCGCGGCGCCGACCGCGTAGCCGGTGAACAGGACGACGTCCGTGGTCGCGACGACGTTGGGGATCGGGGCGAGCAGGACCCTCCCTGCGACGGCGAGCGCCGCCAGCGCCGCGACGAGGGCGACGATCCGTGAAGGCGGCCGCGAACGCTCGTACCAGGCGAACCCCCCGATCAGCACGAGGGCCAGAAACGCGAAGCTCGCCGCCTGCCAGCTCACGCCGTCGCCCCTGCCTCGTGGCGGCCGGCGAGGATCGCGGCCCCCTGCTCGGGCGTGATCGCGCTCTCGCCGCCGACGATCCGCGCCACCTCGGTGGCGAAGTACCAGCCCCCAGCGAGGACCTCGCCGCAGGGGCCGTCCGCGATCAGCTCACCCTCGCCGAGCAGCACGACCCGCTCGGCGAACGTCGCCGCGAACTCGACGTCGTGGGTGGCGACCACCACGGCGGACCCGTTGCGCGCCAGGTCGTCGATCCGGTCGACGAGCTCGTCCTTGCGCGCCCGATCCATGCCGCGCGTCGGCTCGTCGAGCCCGACCACGCCGGGCAGCGCCCCGACCCGCCCTCGGCCCGCCATCACGATCGCGAGCGCGAGCCGCTGACGCTCGCCGCCCGACAGGTCGCGCGGATCCGAGCCGGCGGCCCACCCGAGGCCGACCGCATCGAGGGCGCGGCGGCCCTCCTCGCCGGGCAGCTCGTCGCCGACCCGCTCGCGTACCAGGTAGTCACCGGGGTTCTGGGACAGAAGCGCGACTCCGGCGGGCGCGTCGATCGAGCCCGCCGCGGGCTCGACGAGGCCGGCGGCGCAGCGCAGCAGGGTGCTCTTCCCCGCGCCGTTTCGCCCCATCAACGCGATCCGCTCGCCGCGCCTCACCTCCAGATCGAGCGCCCGAATCACGTCCCGCGGCCCACCGCCAGGATCGAGCTCTACCCACAGGTCCCGCACGCTCAAGGCAAGCTGACGGTGGGCGGTGTCGGCGGGGGGTGCGAGCGCACCTGGGGAGCAACGCGGATCGGCCTGAGCCGGCGGAGTGGATGCTGGCGATCGGGTGCGCGAGCTGCCCCCCGCCGGCGCCGCCCCGGCGAGCGCAACACGCGCCTGTTTGACTGAAGCGGGGAGCGGGCGCAGGCCGGCGAGGTCGAAGAGACGGGCGGCTGGGGTAGCGAGCGCGCGGTCATGCGCGATGGCCCAGTCGAGGAAGGCGCCGGGGGGGCCGTCGAATGCGATGGCGCCGTCGGCAAGCGCGACGACGCGGTCGGCCGCGCCGAGGCAGCGCTCGAGGCGATGCTCGCAGAGGATCACGGCCGTCCCCCACTCCTCGTTGAGCCGCCGCAGCAGCGAGATGAGCTCGTCGCCGGCCACCGGGTCGAGCTGCGAGGTCGGCTCGTCGAGCAGGACGAGGGGCGGCCGGGCGACCAGGGCCGCGGCGAGCGCGACCCGCTGGAGCTCGCCGCCCGACAGCCCGTCGACGGTGCGGTCGAGCAGGTGCGGGATGGCGAGCGCCAGGGCGACCTCCTCAACGGCCCTGGCGCGTGCCGCCGCGCTGTCGCCGCGCAGCTCCAGCGGCAGCGCGATCTCGGCGCGGACCGTCGTCGAGACGACCTGGGTCTCGGGGTCCTGCGCCACGTAGCCGACCCGCCCCGCCAGCTCGGCCGGCCCGTGCTCGCGAGTATCGAGGCCGGCGATCTCGATCCGGCCCGCGATCTCGCCGCCGTGGAAGTGGGGAACGAGGCCGCACGCGGCGCGCAGCAAGGTCGTCTTGCCTGACCCCGAGCGCCCCGCGAGCGCCACGAGCTCGCCGGCGCCGACCTCGAGCCTCAGCTCGCGCAGCGAGTCCGCTCCGGCGTCGGGATAGCGATACGTGACGCCATCGAGCGCCAGCACCCGATCAGGCACGGGCGCTCACCTCCCCGGCCCGCGAGGCCCTGCGTGCCCGTCGCGTCCGCATGTGAGAGCGCTCGCCGGCGAACGGCATCCAAGCCGCCGCCGGGATCGCGGCGGCGAGTGCCAGCGTCGCGGGATCGGCGTCGACGGCGAGGGTCGGGTACGCGTCGAAGCCGCCGACTCCCGCCAGGCGGGCGGCGAGCCCGGCGATCGCGATCGCGACTCCGGCGATCGCGAAGCGGCCGTCGTAGCGCGACCTGCGCGGCGGCCCGAGCGTCGCCCGGGCGCCCCGGTGCCCGTAGCCGCGCAGCTCGAGCGTCGCCGCCACGTCGACGGCGCGATCGAGCGAGCCGGCGACGAGCCGCCGGGCAAGGGCCGCACGGCCCGCCGGCGCGGCCCCCGGCCCCCGCAGGACGGCGGCCTCGCGCAATCGCACGTGATCGGCTGCGGCGACCGGGACCAGCCGCGCGATCAGCGTCGCGGTGAGCGCCGAGCGGCCCGCCACCGGGCGCACGAGTCGCAGCACGCGATCCGGGTCGACGCACGCCGAGTAGACGGCGAACGCCATCACCACGACGAGGATGCGCAACGCGAGCACGGCACCCTCCGTGAGCGCCTCGAGCGTGACGTCGAGCGGGCCGAGCACGGGCACGTCGAAGCCGCGCACCAGGACGGTCTCGCCGCGGTTCGTGACGAGCCCGTTGACGGCGATCACGAGGATCCCGAGCCAGACGCCCCAGCGCAGCGATGTGGCCAGCGCGTCGCGGGCGCCCGCCGCAAGGCCCGCGACTGCGACGCCGCAGCCGATCGCGGCGAGCACGATCGGGTTCGCAAAACCGAACGCGAGGATGACGAACGACGCGAGGTAGACGATCGCGGCGGGGGCCGCCGCCGCCTGAAGGCGCCCGCGGCGCGGGGTGTATGCAAGCGGGGTTCGCATCAGGGCGCCGGGAGGGGCATCTCGCTGCCCTTGTTGATGGCCAAGGCGTAGCGGTCGCGCAGCGAGTCGGCGTCGAGCAGCTCGACGGCCGCCTGCACGCCGGACTCGTCGGTTCCGGTGACGACCCAGGTCGGCTGTTCCTCCCCCTCGCGGACCGCGGCGACGAGGCCCGTGCCGGGGCCGAGGCGGTCAGCCTCCTCGCCGCCCGCGTCGAGCGCCACCAGGTCGTAGCTCCCTTCACCCGCCGGCTCGAGGTCGGCGAAGACCCCGCTCGTCGCGGGCCCGTCCTCGATCTGAGCCGCGGCGCTGTCGGCGCGCACCTCGTCCCAGGTTCCGACGACGACCCGCAGCAGGTCGCCCTCGGTCCGGGCGCCGGGGGCGCCGACGCTCGCCGCGACGCCCTCGTCCTCGAGCCGGTCGGCGACCGCGGAGCAGTCGTCGTCGGCGCCGTAGCAGTCGACCCGCACCGGGAACGCCTTGCCCTCCGACCCGTGCACGAACGGCTCGGGCCAAGATCCGACCACGGCCGGGACCCGCATCGCGGCCGTCCACTCGCGGTAGTCCCACCACACCCGGTCCCCTCCGTAGACGCGCACGTCAGCGGCCCCGACCGGCGACTCGATCCCGTTGACGTAGAAGAACCAGTCGAAGCTTCGCGACCCCGACGTGGCGCCCTCGACCCCCTCGATCGACTGCACGAATCCGCCGCCGTAGCGAGTCGTGACGTCAGCCTCGCGATCGAGCAGACGCAGCACGGTCTCGGACTCGGGCGGGTCCTCGACGCTCGCCTGGAGCAGCCGCTTGGCGCCGTAGTCGCGCGTGACCGTGAGATAG
Source organism: Solirubrobacterales bacterium (assembly GCA_035637595.1). GTDB lineage: Bacteria > Actinomycetota > Thermoleophilia > Solirubrobacterales > 70-9 > DASPWW01. Next base: position 19,726 of record DASPWW010000090.1, read on the forward strand.
GCGGTGCCCTCGGAGGCGGGCCCGGGTCCGATGCCGCAGCCGGCGGCCGCGGCGGCGCACGCGAGCGCCACCGCGGTCGCCAGGCGACGGCGCCGGGTCACTGCACCCGCACCCTGTTGCAGCGCCGCACCACATCGGAGGCGTCGACGGTTGCCTTGTCGCGGCCGGATCCGCAATCGACGATGTCAGAGCACCCGCCCTCCGTTCGGACCCTGTCGTCACCGCCACGCGCGGTGATCGTGTCGGGCCCCGGGGTGCCTTCGACCTTGTCGCGCTTGCGGGTCCCGACGATCTCCTCGGACACCTGCGCGGCGCAGGGGTCGAGCTCCTCGTCGACCGTCAGGTTGACGACGTTCGACGGGATGTCGGGGCCTCGTCTCGCCTGGAGCGGAAACGTCCCCTCGGCGGCCGGATTGATCGTGGTCGTGCCGTTGGCGTCGGTCGGCGCGAAGGCGCCACTGACCACTGCCCCCGACGCCGGCGTCTTCGTGCCGTCATCGGCGTACGAGAACACGCTGACCTGGAACGGCTCTCCAGGCCGCGCCTGCGTCGGCGCCACGAGCTCGAGCTCGTCTGGTGGCGGGAAGTCGGGCGCCAGGTACCACAGCACCTGGTCACCGGACTTGACGACGGCCTGGTCGCCCCCGACCTGGGAGCCGACGTGGTTGACCTTGAGGTACCAGAAGCCGGAGCTGGTCGGCTCCTTGCCGCCGATCGCGCACAGGCCGAGCCCGAACGAGAAATAGTCGGTGACCCAGATCGGTCGCAGATCGCCGTCGGCCTGCGACGCGTCGACCACGGCCCCGAGCGCCGTCGGGCCCTGGATCGTCACGTTGTTGCCCGAGCCTCCCGTTCCAGGCCCGAAGCAGTCCGCCTCGGGAGCCGACTTGAAGGTCACCGTGTCGGTGAACTGGGTCTGCTCGGCCATCGTGAATCCGGCCGTGTCCACCACCCGAAGCCCGACCGGAACGGGATCGGCGTGTGCGTACGGCGCGATGAGCAGGAACAGGAAAACCGCCCACGCGAGCAGCACGCCGCCGCGCGGTCGCAAGGATGAGATTGGCATCGAAGCCACCCTTTCCTCGAGGGTTGTCATGGCTCGGCCGGGGCAGGTTTCCTGGCTTACGGGACAGGTGCCGCGCCTTCCCAGGCCGGTTGTGCCGACCCAGTGGCATCCGCGACGCCTCGTTACCCGGTCACAGTGGCGGGACCGCGCCGGACTCTCACCGGACTTCCCTTGACCACCGACCGTATGTGACCGGGGAGTCTAATCCACTCCCCGAGACCGTCTAGCCGCTTCGCTCCTCGACCTGCTTGCGGAGCTTCTCCACGACCTCGGGCATCGTCTTCTTCATCCGGCTGAGCTCCCAATGCTCGATCTTGATGACCTTGAGGGCCGAGGTCGCGACCACGCTCGCAGAACGTTCCTGCTTCTCGAGCAGCCCCTGCTCGCCGAACACGTCGCCGGGGCCGAGCTGGCCGACCTCCTGACCATCGCGCTCGACCTTCGCGGTCCCGTCCTCGATCCCGTAGAAGTGGTTCGAGAAACCGCCCTCCTGGACGACCACGGCGCCGTCCGGATACTCCTCCGAGACCGCGAATGGCGCGATCGTCTTCAGGTCCTCGTCGGGGATCGCCTCGAACAGGGGAATCCTCTTCAGCTGGCTGACGTCCACTTGCGCTCTCCCTTGGATCCGGTTGCCGGAGAGAACCTAACCGAAATCGCGCCCGGAATCACGGCCCCTCCGTGACGCGATCAAGCTCGGGGGGCGAGCCGGTACAGGATCCGCGTCCCCGAGCCGAGCTCCTCGCTGCGCTCGACGCGACACCGCCGCTCCAGGCAGCGCTCGAAATGGGCGCGCTCGTAGTCGGGATGGGCGCCGGCGCGCTTCGCCGAAAGCAGGCGCGCGACCATCGGGTCCTCGCGCGTCGGAAACTCGACGACGGCAGCTCCACCGAGGTCGGCGAGCCAATCGACGACCTCGGCCAGGGGCACGTTCGCCGTGATCGAGAGATGGTGGACGAGCGCCAGGCACAGGATCAGGTCCGGCGCGCCGCGGTCCAGCAGCGGGCGGCGCTCCGCCCCCCGCCACCCGAGTCCGGGCGACGGGTCGGTGAGGTCGGCGACAAGCGGCAGGATCGCGCGTTCGCCCGTCTCGCGGAGGGACCGATACAACGCCTCCACCGCCGCGTGGTCGGAGTCGAGCGCCACGACATAGGAGCCCCCCGCGGCCGCGATCCGCGCGTAGGCGCCGTCGTTGGAGCCCAGGTCCCAGGTCAGCGAGGGCCTGGCCCGACCGACCGCCTCGCGAACGAACTCCGCCTTGCGCGTCGAGTCCGCGTCGCTGTAGCTGCTGGTGTCGCGATACGCGGCCCACGCCGAGGCGCCCGGCTTCCACTCCAGCCGCGCTACGAGCTTGCGCAGACGGCGGACGTTGGCGCGGATCATCTCGGTGCCGAAGCGCGCATGCCTCAGCTCGCGTCGCACCTCGCCCCCGGCTCGCTGCTCGAAGCGGCGCTCGAGCCGGGAGTGGAGCACGACGTTGGTCAGCACCCCGCGCCGCAGCCGGCGGCGACCGCGCAGCAGCCGGGCCGCCTCGGCCGGGGGCACGCCCTCGAGGCGGCCACGCAGCAGTGGCTGGAAGGCGATCCCGGCGTGAGCCTGGAGCATCAGTGGGTAGAGGAACTGCATGCAGAACTGGCGGTAGCCCGCCCACGGCTCGCCCTCGCGCAGGCGCTCGAACGAGCCGACGTCGATGAACACCGGCTGGGCGCCTCGCCACTGGACGTTGTAGGGGGTGGCGTCCTTGAGGATGAGCTCCTCGTCGAGCGCGGCCGACAGCAGGTCGAGCTCGAGCAGCGCAGCGTCGCGCAGCATCCCGAAGGTCCACTCGTAGGGGTAGGAGACGAACGGAACCCGCTGGTGGACGAGGACCGCCGCCGGCGGGGTCGCGAGCGCCGAGTCCGCTCCGTCGAGTGCAGCGAGCAGCTCGTCGCCGTCGACCGGCTCCTCGGTGCCGATCAGGATCCCCTCGCTGGTGGCACGCTCGAACAGCGCCGAGGAGGCGAGGCCGCGCCAGTCGGCGAGGCCCTGATCGCTGAGCAGGCGAAAAACGCCGTCAGGGCTGACGAGGACGCGGCTGTCTGGGTCGCGAAACGAGCCGGGCTCGATGCCGGCCCTGGTCATCAGGAGGAGTCGGGCTTGGAGTCGGCGGCGGCCGGGCCGGGGTCGTCGCGCTTCCAGAAGGTCAGGAACGAGATCACCCGGCGGCCGAACATCTTCAGCGCGACGGCGAAGCCCGCGATACCCCCGAGGATCGCCTGCAGGACCATGCTCCCGCTGCCGGGATCGAGGTACGCGACGAGCGCGTCCATGACGAGACTCCTCTCCTTTGTCCGGGCACCGCCCCTGCCCCGGGACGGCGCGGCAAACCTACCAGAGCCCCGCCCGGCGGCCGACCCCTGCTCGCTCAGCCCCCGGCGCCCGTCTCGTGATGCGGGGCCCCCACGGGCTTGGACTCCGGCGAGCCGCGCTGGCGCAGGTAGACGGCGAGCACCGCAAACGAGCCGACGGCGAGAAACTCAGACTGCCAGTTCTGGAACGTGGCCTCCCAGAAGTCGGAGCTGCCGATGAAGCTGAGCCACGAGACGGCGTGCTCGCCGTGGTCGGCCTGCTCGGCGTTGTACTCCGACCATCCCGTCACCGATTGCGCGAACCACGACCCGAAGAAGACCACCGACATCGCGATCAGCAGCGAGTTGGAGTAGACCGCGGTCCGCCATCCGCCCACCTTCGCCCACAACGGAGAGCGCGGCTCGGCGTGCTCGCCGATCTTCTGATCGCGCTCCGACTCGCGGCCCGCCTTGCCGAGCTCCTTCGACTCCGGCGAGCCGCGCTGGAGCAGCCACACCGTGGCGAGCATGAAGAGCGTGAACTGGAGGTACTCGGACTGCCAGTTCTCCATCACCGCCTGGCCGAAGTGCGAGGAGGTCAGGTAGCGCCCCAGCGAGATCGGATCGCCGCCGTGGGCGAGCTGGTCCTGGTTGTAGAGGTTGTGGCCGGCTATCGCCTGACCGGTCAAGGCCGCGAGGAAGATGGCGAGAAAGAACAGCGACAGCGAGTTGTGGCGAATGAACTGGCGCACGGACCGTCCTTCGCCGCTCAGTGGTGGGTCAGCCCGATGATCGAGAAGTAGACGATGCCGGTGACGAGGATGACCGCCCAGATCGCAAACATCGCGCGCATGGCCTTAGCGTAAGCGCACCGGCGGAGGCCTTGCCGGGGCGATCAGTTTCGACGCCCTGACCGCCGGGTAGGTGCACTCGCGAAATCCGAAAGGAGGAACGATGGAGTCCGAGGAGAGCACCTTCGAGACCGGCCAGGAGCCCGAGGCCGAAGACCAGCCCGAAGAGACGGGCGGCCCGGAAGAGGCCGGCGAGAGCGCCGACACCGGTGAGGAGGAGTCCGGAGGCGAAGAGAGCGCCTGATGGCCAAGGACCACGGTTCGAGCGTCAAGGACGACACGCAGTACGAGGGCCTTCGCAAGAAGGGCATGAGCAAGGAGCGCGCCGCGAAGATCGCCAACACCCCCGGCGCGTCCAAGAAGGGCGGCAGGAAGCAGACCGGCGGCAGCGGCGGCGGGACGAAGGAGGGCCAGCGCAGGGGAGGTCGCAAGGGCGGCAAGAAGTCCTAGCGGTCGGCAGCGCGCGCTCGTTTGTCCGCCTGGGACGCGGGGTAATCGCCTTAGCGAAGAGAAACGAGAAGGAGGAAGAATCGATGGCCAAGACCGCACGCGAAGTGATGAGCGAGGACTGCGAGTGCATCGGTGAGAACGACTCGGTCGCCGAGGCCGCAAAGAAGATGTCCGAGCTCGACGTCGGCGCGCTGCCGATCTGCGGCGAAGACGACCGCCTCAAGGGCATGCTGACCGACCGCGACATCGTCATCAAGGTGCTCGCCCAGGGCAAGGATCCCGATTCGACCAACGCCGGCGAGTTCGCGCAGGGCAAGCCGGTGACGATCGGCGCCGACGACTCCGTAGAGGAGGCGATCGCGACGATGAAGGAGCACAAGGTCCGGCGCCTGCCGGTGATCGACGGCCACGACCTCGTCGGGATCGTCAGCCAGGGCGACCTCGCCAAGAGCGTCGAGGAAGAGGACGTCGGTGAGCTCGTGGAGGCGATCTCCGCGGCTCCGTAGCTGCACAACAAAGCTCACGTCCCTAGGTACTGGAGGTCCTAGGGGTCAGGGACAAGGAGGCCGGCACCAACATGTCGGCCTCATGTCGTCTGAGGACTCGGGCCGCCTGCGCCGAAACCGCTCGGCGAGCAGGTACGCTTCGCCCTCAGCGGATCGCGGTGGGTGATCAGACGAGGAGAGAGGGGGGAGCGGATGCGGGCGAATTCAGAGTCTTGGCGGCCCAACCACGCCACCGTCGTCGCCTACCTCGCGCTCTTCGTTGCGCTGAGTGGCAGCGCTTGGGCGGCGGCCAAGATCGGGCCGCATGACATAAGCAGGAACGCGGTCCGCGGAAAGCACATCAAGGACGACACGGTCACGGGCACAGACGTTGCGGAGGCGAGTCTCGGGACCGTTCCGTCGGCGCACAACGCCGACCAGCTCGACAATCTCGACTCCTCGGACTTCCTTCGCAGCAATGCCACGGCGGCGAACGCCGAACAGCTCGACGGGCTCAACTCGACCGACTTCGCACTCACGACCCACGACCACGACGCCGCGTACGTCAACGAGGGTCAGCCCGACAGCGTGAACGCGGCGATGGTCGCGGACGTGTCTCGCTCCGTCTCGATCCCCTTGGCGTCGTTCGTCGACTGCCAGACCGACTCGGGCGCACCCCTCGGCTTCGTGAGCGACGTCGACCCGATAGCCAACTTCAACAATTCCGCGGCCGACGGTCAGGGATTCACGATCAGGTTCGACGCCACGGGGGGCAGCCCCGACGAGGACTCGGAGATCTGCTCCCAGCTGATGGTGCCGGCGGATTTTGCTCCGGGCCAATTTGGAGTCCTCAGGTTCCGGGTCTCGAAGCCCACCGAGACGGCCACCAACACGGAGAGGATCGAGATCGCGGTGGCCACCAACGGCGGTGGAGCGGGAGGGACCAATAACGCCGTGGTGTCGGGGATCGGCAACCAGAGCATCCCGATTACGGAGCTGATTCTCGCCGGCGCGAACCAAAGCCTCAGCTTCTACGTTCGCGTCGGATCTCCCGGGACGATGGATGACGCGGTGGATATCCACGCCGTGTCGTTCGAGTACATCTCGATCCAGTGATCGTCTGAGTGCGCGACGCCGGCCCCATGATGTCGGCCTGATGTCGGTAGAGGACCGCGGTCGCCTCACGTTCGAGGAATTCGACTTCCTCTACATGCCGAGCACCGACGTCGCCGCGGACCTCGGTTTCTACACCGAGGTGCTGGGCGGCGGGATCGTGTTCGCGATCGAGGCCTTCGGCGCCCGGGTGGCGCAGGTGCGCCTCACCGAGAGCGGGCCGAGGCTGCTGCTCGCCGACCACCTCGAGGGCGAGGCGCCGGTCCTGGTCCACCGCGTCGGCGATCTGGACGCCGCGATCGAGGCGCTCGAGGCGCGGGGGCTCGAGCTCGAGGCGCGCTTCGGGATCCCGCACGGCCCGTGCGCGAGCCTGCGAAGCCCCGGCGGCCAGCGCCTCGCGATCTACGAGCTGACGCGGCCGGGCGCCGACGATCACCTCGCGGGCCGGCGCGACTTCGAGCCGGCGCCGGCGCGCCGCCCGGTTTCATAGACTGCGCCGCCGCGTGCTCCTCCGTTTCCGTCAGCTGATCGCAGTGGCCGGCGCCTCTCTGCTCGCCGCCGGCGTCGCGGCGTGCGGGAACGACGAGGACGAGACCACCGCGGCCGTAGACACGACCACGGCCGTCAAGGCCCTCCCCTCCCCGTGCGCGGACGTCGAATACGAGGGCGAGGGCGAACCCGACGCCCTGATCGCCTCCGACCTGCCGATGCAGGGCGACTCCGCCGAGCGCTCGGAGGAGATGGTCGAGGCGATCCGCCTCGCCCTCGACGACGCCGACTGGCGCGCGGGGGACACGAACGTCGCCTTCCAGGCCTGCGACGACTCGATCGCCAAGACGGGGCTCTGGGATGCCAAGACGTGCCGCGACAACGCGACCGCCTACGCGAAGGATCCCGACCTGATCGGCGTGGTCGGCACCTACAACTCCGGCTGCGCTGCGGAGATCATCCCGATCCTCAACAGGGCCCCCGGCGGCCCCGTTCCGATGGTCTCGCCCGGCAACACGCTCGTCGACCTGACCGAAAAGGGCAAGGCCGCGGAGGACCTGTACCCCACCGGCGAGCGCAACTACGCCCGCGTGATCCCGAACGACGCCTTCCAGGGCGCCGCGCTCGCCGAGCTCGCCGAGCGCGAGTCGAACGGGACCGTTGTCTTGCTCTACGCCGCTCACGATCCAACCAGCCTCGGACAGGCCAACAACTTCCAGGGGGCCGCGAAGAAGCTCGGTCTGAAGCTGCGAACGCTGACCTGGGACCCGAAGGCCGACGACTACGCAGCGCTGATGAAGAAGGTGGCAAAGCTCGATCCGGGCGCCGTCGTGCTCGCCGGCCTTACCGAGCAGAACGCCGGCCAGCTCATCTCCGACAAGGTCGACGTCGTCGGCTCGAACGAGAAGGTGCCGCTGATCGGCTTCGACGGCCTCACCCAGCAGTCGACGATCGACAAGTCCGACGGCGCCGCCAAGGGCATGCTCTCGAGCATCCCCGGCCGCGCCCCGCAGAACCTCGCACCGACGGGCGCCGAGTTCGCCGACCAGCTCGAGGAGCGGATCGGCGGCGGCGGCCCGCTCGAGCAGTTCGCCCCGTACGCCGGCGAGGCGACCGAGGTCCTGCTCCAGGCGATCGACGAGGGCGGAGCCGATCGGGCCAAGACGTCCGCGGCACTGTTTGGCCTCGAGCGCGAGGACGGCCTGCTCGGCAGCTACGAGATCGACGCGTTCGGCGATCCCAGCGAGGGGCCGGTGACGATCTTCCTCGCCGGAGACACGTTCGAGCCCGAGGACGAGATCACGCCGCCCGCCGACCTCGTCGCCGCCGCCGCGCAAACACCCTAGGAGCGGCGTGCTCGCGCGGCGCGCGGCAGCCGCGGGCGCCGCGGCTTTCGCGGTCCTGGCTTACTGGACGGGGGCGGTGGCCGACGCCGCCTACGTGCCGTCGAGCGACGCTCCCAAGACCGTGGTGTGGGCGGTCGGGGACGGCGGCGACGGAGGCGAGAACGGCCTCGCCGTCGCCGCGTTGATTGCGGCGCGGGGGCTCGATCGCTTCCTCTATCTCGGCGACGTCTACGAGCACGGCACCGCCGACGAGTTCGCCTTCAACTACCAGCCCTTGTACGGGGGCTTCGACGGCGTGACCGCGCCGACGATCGGAAACCACGAGTGGCCCACCAAGGCGACCGGCTACGACCCCTACTGGGCGGCCGTCTACGGCGAGGCGCCTCCCGAGTTCTACGAGTTCTCGCTCTCGGGCTGGCAGCTATTGAGCTTGAACTCGGAGGCCGACCACGGCGCCGACTCTGCCCAGGCACAGTGGCTGGCGGCCACGATCTCGAGCACGCCCGGGTTCGGGGACTGCCGGATCGCCTTCCTGCACCGCCCGCGCTACAGCGCGGGAGTGCACGGGGACTCCTCGCTCGCGCCGCTGTGGGAGGCGCTCGAAGGCAACGCGCGCATCTTCCTCAGCGGCCACGACCACAACATGCAGCGCTTCAAGCCCCGGCACGGGCTGGTGCAGCTCGTCTCGGGCGCCGGCGGCCACGAGCTCTTCCACCTCGATCCCGCCACCCCGCACCTGCGCTTCGCCGTGGACGAGCAGTACGGCGCGCTGCGCCTCTCGCTGACCGCGGGACGAGCCGGCTACCGGTTCATCTCGGCCAGCGGCAAGGTCCTGGACCGCGGCCGGATTCGCTGCTGAGCGCCGTCCCGGCGCGAACCCGTTTCCCGGAAATACGTATGACGCGCTACTCTCTGGTTGCTTCGTTTCGGGGTGCATGGATGCAGAGGAAGTCCTTGATTAGAACGGGGGTTGCGGTAGCCGCGCAGGCGGCCTGCCTTCTCGCGTCGGCGGCGCCCGCTATTGCCGGGCAGGCTCGCTTCGATGCAGCCTCGATCGACGGGGATTACGCGTTCTTCGAGACCGGCGAGCCGATGTTGGCGGGCGACGCTAATGACAGCACGAACGACGTCTACCAGCGGGCGTTCGGAAGCACGACGCTCATGACGCCCGGTCCGAGCAGTGCCGAGTTCGCGGGGATCTCCGCTGACGGCTCGCACGTCTTCTTCACGACCCCCGATCAGCTCGTGGCCGGGGACACCGACAGCGCGATCGACATCTATGACAACAACGCCGGGACGATCAAGCTCGTGTCGACCGGGCCGTCGGGTGGCAATTCCGGGGTAGAGCCCAGCGGCCCGAGTGTGAGCGACGATGGTGACGCGTTCTTCACGACGACGGAGTCGCTCGTGTCGGCGGATACCGATTCTCAGGCCGACATCTACAAGCGCTCCGGGAACACGACTACGTTGATCTCGACCGGACCGGACGGCGGCAACGGACCGTTCTTCGTCCGGTTCGAGGGAATGTCGGATGACGGCTCACGGGTGTTCTTCACGACGGACGAGTCGCTCGTGGCGGCCGACAGCGACGGCAACGCACCTGACCTCTACGAACGCTCCAACGGCACGACCGCGCTGATCCCGGGCGGCAGCGCGAGCTTTCCAACGCTGTTTGCCGGGCTGTCAGCGGACGGTACCCACCTGTACTTCACGAGCACCGTGCGGCTCGCCGCGGCGGATACCGACAACACCCGCGACCTCTACGACCAGCACGGCGGCAGCGTCGACCTCGTCTCGACCGGGCCCGCGGACGGAGGCGGCCCGTCGTTCGAGGACTTCGAGGCGGCTTCAACCGACGGGAGCCGCGTCTTCTTCTCCACCTACGAGGCCCTGGTCGCGGCCGACACAGACGGCAGCCACATCGACGTCTACGAGCGCTCGGGCGGCAACACGACTCTCGTCTCCGTCGGGTCGAGCGGCCAGAGCGCCGAGAGCCTCGACTTCAACGGTGCCTCCGCCGATGGCAGCCGCGTCTTCTTCGAGACGTTCGAGCAGCTCACGCCGGCCGACACCGACACGCAGCAAGACACCTACGAGCGGCAAGGAAACACGACGACTCTGATCACGGACGGACCGGGCGCAGCCGACGCGTTCAGCGAGTACGTCGGGAACTCGGTCGACGGCACCAAGGTGTTCTTCACGACCGACGGCAACCTTACCGCCGGCGACACCGACAACGGCCGCTTCGATCTCTACCAGCGCTCGGGCGGGACCACGACGCTGCTGTCGACCGGACCGAACGGAGGCAGCGGCCCGTTCGACGCGGGGTTCGCGAGCGCATCGGAGGACGGCGGCCACGTCTTCTTCGAGACCCAGGAGCAACTCGTCGGCATCGACAACGACTCCCAGATTGACGTCTACGAGTGGTCCGCCGGGACGACCAGATTGGTTTCGACCGCCGTCCCCGGAGACGACACCCGACCGCCCGAGACGACGATCGATTCGGGCCCCTCGGGCGCGACGAACGATTCGACCCCGACATTCACCTTCAGCAGCGACGAGCAAGGCACCCCGGGGCATCCGGTGACGTTCGAGTGCCGGGTGGACGCCGAGCCGTTCGAACCGTGCAGCGGCCCCGGCGACTCGCACACGACCGACCCGCTGGGCGACGGAAGTCACACCTTCGAGGTGCGGGCGAGCGATCCGGCGGGCAACACCGACCCGACTCCTGCGATCCGGTCGTTCAGTGTGGACACTCAGGCGCCGGAGACGTTCTTCACGTCTGGTCCCAACGACGTCACGGCCGATGACACACCGACCTTCACGTTCGGTCCAAACGAACCCGGCTCGTCGTTCGAGTGCCGGATCGACGGCGGCCGCTTCGAGCCGTGCAGCGGACCGGGCGCGTCGCACACGCCGGATTCGCTACCCGATGGCTATCACCTCATCGAGGTGCGGGCCACCGACGCGGCGGGAAACCGCGATCCGGACGGCGCCCTGCGGATATTCCGCGTGGACACCGATCCGCCCGAGACGTCGGCGATCTCCGGACCGTCCGGTCGGACAACCGATCGCACGCCGACATTCGAGTTCGAGTCCGATGAACAGGACGTGGCGTTCCAGTGCAGCCTGGACGGCGAACCCCTCGCCCCGTGCACTTCCCCGGTGACACGAAACGTCGGCAAAGGCAAGCACAGCTTCGTGGTCGTCGCGGTCGACGCGGCGGGCAACGAGGACGGAACGCCGGTCGAGTTCCGGTTCAAGGTCAAGAAGAAGAAGCGGTAGCGGTAGACGAAGCCCGCGGCTTCGCCGCGCCTACCCGACCGGCGCCTCGGCCGAGGTGTAGACCTCGACGAAGCGCAGGTAGTTGTCGGCCAGCTGCGCGGCTGCGTCCTCGCGGGCCACGCTGCCGTCGATGAAGCCCTTGAGCGGCTCGCCCCAGATCGAGCGGCCGATCGCGAAGCCGATGTAGCCCTCGACCGGGGCTCCCTGCCGCAGCCAGTGGTCGACCTTGTCGTCGTCGGCCCCGCGGCCGAGCACCACGCACACGACGCCGTCGCGCCCGCCCGAGCGGC
>DASPWW010000091.1:0-3202 GCA_035637595.1 Solirubrobacterales bacterium
ACGGAGGCGTACGGGCGGCCGCTCGCCGGGCTGGCGCGCGCACTCGCCCCGCAGCCTGCGGCCCGCATCGGTCCCTCCGGGCTGCCGCTGCTGCCCGTGGACTTCCGCTACTGCCGCCGCGAGAGCTGCGCGGCGGCGGGCGACTCCCCTTCGCTGACCGCATCGAACCGGCGGGTAACGGCGTTCACGTCCGTGGAGGATCGTCGCCCGGGTGGCGACGGGGTCACGGTGACCTACTGGCTCTACCGGCCTGGGCTGGGCTGGGAGAAGGAGCTGAGGCAGGCGAGCTCGGTCGATGTCGCCTCGGCGGCCAAAACGCCGCTCCTGGAGACCGACAATCCCCGACTGGTCCCGCTGGAAACCCTTCCGGGCCGCAACCATTACGACTTCCCCACCGACGAGGAGCCGCCGTGGCGCTGGAAGGTGGAGGGGGTCTATCCGGGCTAGAAGGGCACTGTGTGGAGCATTTTCTGGCCTATGGCCTGAAAAGTGTCCACACAACGGGCTTTGGCCCGGCGGCGCCCATCACCAGTGCGCGTCGTGGTGCTCCATCACCCCGAGGCCGCGCTCGAGCCGGAGGCCGCCGGGAAGGGTCCCCGCGAAGGCTCCCAACGGCTGGCGATAGCTGTAGCGGACCAGCAGCTTGTTCTCGACGCGGCTGCGCTCGGTCTCCGGCTCGAAGCCGAGCCGCGCGCCGTCCGCGAATCCGATCGCGTCGAGCCCGTCGAACTCGACCGGTCCCGGCTCCGAGGGCGCGCCGTCGATCCAGACCGCGCGCTCGCTGCGCTCGGGAGGGTCGTTGATCCCGTTGACGAGGTTCCACCCGACCGAGCGGCCGTCGTCCAGGCGGCCGACACCGGACGACCAGCTCCACACGGTGTGGCGCGGGTGGTAGCCGGCGGATTCGTCCTCGATGCCGCGCGCTTCGAGCTGCCAGCGCTTGCCGTCCACGCGCACGTCGCAGTCGACCGGTACGTCGGCCCGCTTGCGCGTCCACACGTACTCCCCCTCGGCGGTCGGGCACACGACCTCGACCCACTCGGCGTCGCCGAAGCGCAGGCGAACTCGCACCCCGGCGGCCATCACGTGATCGACGAGGGGCGCACCGCGCCGCCTGCCGAGCCCCGGCGCCGGACGGCCGTCGCGTCCCTCGCGCCACACCTCGCCGCGCGCGCCCGGAAGGCGAAGCCGCGTGTGCTCGTGAAGCCGGTTGTCCTCGCGGTCCCACAGCACCCAGAAGGTCTGCCCCAGGGGGCCGACCTGAACCCTGGCGCCACAGAGCAGGAACTGTTCCGCGAACACCCCCACGTAGCGCCACCGCTTGAGCATTCGGCCCCCCCGGCGGCCCGGCATCCTCTCCGGCGGCAGCGGCACGTCGGGCCGGTCTCCGCCTGGGCCCCGCCACGGGAGCAGCTCCGTCATCCCGGGCGCTCGGTGAGCTTCACTCGATCACGGCGATCACGTCGCCGGTGTTGACCGAGCCGCCCTCGCTTACGTTCAGCGCGCTGAGCTTGCCTGCCCGGTGGGCCGTGATCTCGTTCTCCATCTTCATCGCCTCGATGACGCAGATCAGCGCTCCCTCCTCGACCTCGGCCCCCTTCTCGACCGGGACCTTGAGGACCGTGCCCTGGATCGGGGAGGCGAGCTCCTCCGTGGCGCCGCCTCCCCCCGCACCGCCGGCGGCGCGCTCGCGCTTCGGGGGGCGGCGCAGGCCAGCCGCGGAGTTGCCCCCGGAGCCCGCGACTGCCTCGCCGATCACCTTGACGCCATAGAGGCGTCCGTCGACCTCCACCTGGTAGGTGCGCTCGGCCACCTCGGCGTCGGAATCGGCCTCTGCCTGGGGGGCGGGCGGGCTCTCGGGAGCAAGCGACTTGAGCCACTTGTTGTCGGCGAGCAGGTCGCGGCACGTCTCGGCGCGCTTCCACTGCTCGGTGGCGAGGATCGCCCGGTGAAACGGGATCAGCGTGGTCACGCCGCCGATCTCGTACTCGCCGAGCGCGCGCAGCATGCGCGCCGTCGCGCGCTCGCGATCGCTGTCCCAGACGATCAGCTTCGCGATCAGCGGGTCGTACATCGGGGTCACCTCCGAGCCCGCCTCGACGCCCGAATCGACCCGGACCCCGGGCCCGGCGGGCTCACGGTAGGACGTGATCGCGCCGGGGGCGGGCGCGAACTTCTTGTGCGCGGCCTCGGCGTTGATCCGGCACTCGATCGCGTGCCCGCGCAGATCGACCGCCTCCTGGAAGACCGAGAGCTCCTCGCCGGCGGCGATCAGGACCTGCTCGCGCACGACGTCGACGCCGGTGACCATCTCGGTCACGCAGTGCTCGACCTGGACGCGGGTGTTCATCTCGAGGAAGTAGTAGTCCTCGCCGACCTGGAGGCCCTCGACCGTCCCCGCGGAGCGGTAGCCGACGGCTCGCGCCGCCTCCTTGGCGATGCGCCCGATCTCGGCACGCATGTCGTCGTCGACGGTCGGGGCGGGCGCCTCCTCGATCAGCTTCTGGTGGCGGCGCTGGATCGAGCAGTCGCGCTCGCCGAGGTGGATCACGTTTCCGTGCGAGTCGGCGAGCACCTGGACCTCGACGTGGCGCGGGTCCTCGAGGTAGCGCTCGAGATAGACCCGCGGATCCGAAAAGAACTTCTCGCCCTCGCGCGCCGCTCCCTCGAACGCGTCGGCGAGCTCGTCCTCGGACGCCGCGACGCGAAACCCCTTGCCGCCTCCCCCGCCCGCCGCCTTGCAGGCGATCGGATAGCCGATCTCCTCGGCCTGCTGCTTTGCCTCGGCGACCGACTCCGCGGGGGACGTGGTGCCGGGCACGATCGGCACCCCCGCGCCGGCCATCAGCTCGCGGGCCCGCGTCTTCGAGCCCATCGCGTCGATCGCCTCGGCCGGGGGGCCGATGAAAGCGACTCCCACCTTCTCGCACGCCGCCGCGAACTCGGCGTTCTCGGCCAGGAAGCCGTAGCCGGGATGGATGGCCTGCGTTCCCGCCTTCGAAGCCACCCCGAGCAGCTTGTCGATCGCGAGGTAGCTCTCACCGGGGGCCGCGGGGCCGAGCAGATGCGCCTCGTCGGCCTCGCGGACGTGCGGCGCGTCGCGGTCGATCTCCGAGTAGACGCCGACCGACTCGATGCCCATCTCCTTGAGCGTCCGCATCACCCGGATCGCGATCTCGCCGCGGTTGGCGACCAGGACCTT
>DASPWW010000092.1:0-1679 GCA_035637595.1 Solirubrobacterales bacterium
GTTCTGGACGGGCTCCATGATCACCATCGCCACCGTCTCGGGGCCGGTGGCCTCGATCGCCTGCTCCAGGTCGTCGAGCAGGAAGCCCGTGAACTCCTCCTCGGTCTCCTCGGCGGGACGGCGGTAGCGGTTCGTGTTGCGAACGTGGGCGACCTCGGGGACGAGCGGCTCGAACGGCGCGCGCAGCGCGGGAATACCCGTGATCGAAAGAGCGCCCATGGTGGTGCCGTGGTAGGCGACCGAGCGCCCGATTGCCTTCCAGCGGCGCTCGCCGCGGACCACGTGATACTGGCGCGCGAGCTTCCAGGCCGACTCCACCGCCTCCGAGCCGCCGGAGACGAAGAAGGCTCGGTTGAGATCGCTGGGCGCGAGTGCCGCTACCTCGGCCGCGAGCTCGATCGCCCGCGGATGCGCGTAGCTCCAGTTCGTGTAGAAGGGCAGCTCGCGCATCTGCGCGGCCGCCGCCTCACCCATCTCCTCGCCGTAGCCGTAGCCGATCTGGACGGCGAAGAGACCCGCGAGCGCGTCGAGGTAGCGCTTGCCGTTCGCGTCCTCGAGATAGCAGCCGTCCCCGCGCACGATCACGGGGATCTCGCCGTCGCGATACCCCGCCATCCGGGTGAAGTGGAGCCAGAGGTGATCCCGTGCGGCCTGCTGCAGCTCGGCCGGTGAGAGTGTGGTCGCCGTCGCGCTCACGGCCCTCATACTCTCAAATAGGGTCCGCCGGGTGATCGGCCTCCTTCATCCCGGAGAGATGGGCTCGGCGATCGGCACGGTGCTCAAGGAGCGTGGCCATGACGTCTCCTGGGCCTCTGAGGGTCGCAGCGCCTCGACGGCCGCCAGAGCCACCGCCGCGGGGCTGCTCGACCTGGGCTCGCCGGCGGAGGTCGCTCGGAGCAGCGAGATCCTGCTGTCGGTATGCCCGCCGCATGCGGCGCTCGACGTGGCGGGGGCCGTGGCCGGGTTCGAGGGGATCTACGTCGATGCGAACGCGATCTCTCCGGCGACGACCCGAGCGGTCGCCGCGCAGGTGGAAGGAAGCGGAGCCAGGTTCGTGGATGGGGGAATCGTCGGCCCGCCTCCCCGCGAGCTGGGGGACACGCGCCTCTACCTCGCAGGCGAAGCCGCCTCCGAGGTGGCAGCGCTCTTCGAGGGAAGCGCTCTCGAGCCGGTCGTCCTTCCGGGGCCGGTCGGAAGCGCGTCCGCGCTGAAGATGGCCTATGCGGGCTGGACGAAGGGGTCGGCCGCGCTCTTGCTCGCGGTGCGCGACACGGCGCGTTCCGAAGGCGTCGAGGAGGCGCTTTCGGAGGAGTGGTCGGTCTCGATTCCCGAGCTCGCCGAGCGCCTGGCCCGCGCCGAGCGGTCGGCAGCTGCGAAGGGATGGCGCTGGGTCGGGGAGATGGAGGAGATCGCCGCGACGCTGGCCGCAAACGGGCTTCCGGCCGGCTTTCACCTCGCCGCCGCCGAGGTCTTCCGCCGGAGATCGTCGTGAAGCAGCGCTGGCACATCCTGCTCTACGACGAGGACTGCCCGTTCTGCCGGTGGTCGGTGGACAAGGTGCGGGCGTGGGACCGCCACGACCGGATCCGGCCGGTGCCGATCCAGGGCCCGGTCGGACAGCAGCTGCTCGCCGACGTTCCCGAGGAGAAGAGGCTCGAGTCTTGGCACCTGGTGACCCC
>DASPWW010000093.1:0-27347 GCA_035637595.1 Solirubrobacterales bacterium
GACGCGGAGTGAGCCGTCCTCGTAGAGCTCGATCGCCGGCGGGCGCCGCGGCTCGCACGCCACTTCGGCCGAGGTCGCGGCTTGCGGCACGCCGGCCAGCAAGGCGGCGATCAGCACGACCATCCGCACGACCTCCATGGCGAGTCAAGGAACCTGGCCCGCGGGCTCTCCCCCTGGAGGCGGAGCGCGCGTCCCCCGGGGCCCCGGCCAAGACCGAGGTCCCTGTGTCAGGCGTCCGCGGGGAGCAAAAGGAAGGGCTTTCGGTTGGCGGTGAGGATCCGGAAATGCCGTTCGTCGAGGGTGAGCACGTCCTGGATCTCATAGCGGGCTGCGAGGACCGCGATCGAGGCGTCCGCGAGGCTCACGCCGAGATCGCCGTGACGCTCGATAATTCCGCGAGCCTCGCCGACCTCGCCTGCCGAGAACGGCGGGAGCTGGTAGGCGCCGCGCTCGACCTCGCGCAGGAGACTCGTGCGTGCCGCCTCCCCGACCCTGGTGGCCAGCAAGTAGTCGAGCTCCGCCAGCACGAATGGCGAGAGCAGCAGCGGCGGTGTTGCCGCCGCGAGGCTGGCCGCGGCCTCGGCGTGGTGGCGCTGGCCGGAGTCGAGGGCGGCGAGCAGACCGCTGGTGTCGAGCAGTATCACTCGCCGAAGCCGGCGGCGAGTTCCTCGTCGACGCGCTCGGCAAGCGTCGGATCACCGCTGTCAAAAAGCGGCAGCCGGGGCCTCGGATGCGCCTGCTCGGCAGTGGCGGCCGCAAGCGCGGTGCGGACGACCTCCGCCTCGCTCTTGCCCTGCGCCGCAGCGGTGCGCTCGAGCGCCTTCTTCAGATCTTCTGGAAGGTAGATCGTCGTCCTACGCATGCCATACATGATGCCATACGTTCCTGCCGTGACCCCGCTTTTCCGCGTCGGGGCCGAGCGAGACGCGGCCCTCGAGGCCGCCGGGCTTGAGCCGAGCGAGGCGAATCGCCCGCCCCCATAGCCTGCTGCCGGCCGAGAGCGGCGCCGATCGCCTCCGGACGCTTAGCGCGAGCGGCGCTTCTGACCGACGGCCCGGATCAGCTGGGCCTTGCCCATCTTCGAGCGACCGTCGATCCCGAGCCTGGCGGCCTCCCGCTGAAGCTCGCTCACCGTCATCGCTCCCGCGCCGCTGCCGGTCCCCTTCGAGGCCCCGCGCTTGCGGGCGGCAGCCTTGGCCCCCTCGCGGCCGAGGTCGCGGCGCGTCTGCTTGGACAGCTTGGTGATCGTCCTCTTCTTGCGCGCTCCCGATTGGGCCTTCTTGACGTTTTTGCGCGCGGCTTGACGCTGCTTTTGGGTCGCCATCGATACCTCCGTTTTCGGCGGCCTAATACCCGAAAGGCCGCCGGCCGAACACGTCCGACCTGTGGACGGTCAAGCGGCGAGCGCCGGCTCGGCCGGCTCCAGCGCCAGGTCGAGCACAGCGGGGTGGGCACGCCAGTTGGGTGACGGGGGGTCTGAGCCTGGCCGGATATCTGATCCTGCCTGCCCGGAGATGGCGCCATCAGTAGTTCACCCGGATGGGATCTCCGCCTCGGCGCCGAACTGGAGAAGTAATGGAAGTCATTTCGGGACGACTCGATAGGGGGATCTGAAGATGGCACCTGGGATGCGCGTCAAGATCATGACCCGGTGGTGCTACCAGTACGGCAAGCACGGGGCGCCCATTGAAGGGGTTCTTCTGGGGTTCTCACCGAGCGGCGCCCTGGCGCGGGCGCGCATGGACGACGAAGCCGACTCCTTTGTATGGGTGAAGCACCTCGAGCCGCTGTAGGAGGGAAGACGATGGTGTCGGGGCCTCATCGAAGCCGAGCGGGACCCCGCCTTTCGATTGACATACGCCGGCACCGCCGGGAACATGGCTGGCGGGGGAATGAAGAAGCTCGGCGGCCTCGCCATTGCTCTCGTCGTCATCGCGGCCCTGTTGCCCGCGAGCGCGGCCGCGAGTCAGATGGAGACGCGCGTTGATCTCGAGATCTACGGCCTGATCGATTCCAACGGCAGCGTCACCTACCGCTTCAGCGGTGACGCCCTCCCAGAGGGCTTATTCGGCCCCAAGGATCACTCCGGCCTCGAACAATTGAGCGGCCAGAGCGAGGTGGCGGCGCTCAAATGCGCGTTGACAAGGCGGGAGGTCGAGCTGTTTCGTGACGAGCCCGAGGCCGCGGACACCCTGGTCGGTTCGACGCGAACGCTGTTCGTGGGCTTCTTTGACGGGCTGGTCGAGCTGCCTGCCGAGCAGGTTCCGGGCGCCACCTACTACGCGCAGGTCGTGGAGAAGGTGCTCACGCCCAAGCACCACCACAAGCCGAAGACCACCTGTCTCGCCGGCACCTCACCCGCGATCACGGTGCAGCCGCCCCAGTTCGGCGCCGCGGGGCAGGAGTGAGGAGTGGCGGCGCGGCCTCGTAAGCGTCACGATTGACCCCGAGCGCGGGGTCCCGAAGGCTCCCAACCGAGTAAGAGGTCCGAGCGCGGGCCTCATTGAGGCCGAGCGGGACCCCGCGGCGCGTCCGAAGCCGCGATCGCGATGAGCGTGGGAGTAGGCTCCGCGGCGGAGAGGCCGACTGGGGGGCTGGACGTGATCGAGCGAACCAAGCGCAAGCTGATCGAGTCGGCGCAGTCGCAGCTCGAGCCGGGCGAGCAGGTGCGGGAGGTGATGATCGCGCAGACGATCATCAGCCCGTGGCTGCTTTTGCTGACGTGGCTGCTGTGGGTCTTCGCCAAGCAGCGCGTGGTGTTCGCGACCGATCGCAACATCTACGTCTTCGAGCGCAGCCTGTGGAGCAACAAGGTGCAGGGCGTGCTCGGGAAGTACGCGCTCGGCTCGGTGCGGGTCGAGAAGCAGGGGAGCGGCCTGGTGATCGCGGACCAGGAGAAGCTCTACCCCTACCTCGGCTGGGCCGCAGCGCGCGACCGGATCGTCGCGCTGGCGGCGGGCTGACCGCTACGGCGCCGCGGCGAGCGGGCTCGCCGTGGGTGAACGCCGCGGGACCAGCCCGCGCAGCTCCTGAAGCATCAGCCGCGGATCCTCGAAGACGTCGCCGTAGGTGTAGCGGCGAAACTCGTCGCCGCGGGCGCGCGCCTCGCGCTCACGGCGGCGGTCCTGCTCCCAGGCGTGGCGCGAGTGGTGGTAGCGGTAGCCGTCCAGCTCGATCGTCAGCCGCCGCTCGGGCCAGCGGCAGTCCACCCGCCGCCCACCGGCGGGGCGGTTGGTCTGCGGAAGTGCGAGGCCGGCCTCCCGCACCAGCTCCAGGAACCGCTTCTCGAGCTTGCTCAGGACGACGCGCGCCTCGCCGCGCAGGACCCGGCGCAGCTTGGCCGAGCCCGGGCTGTTCGGCCGCCGCGCGAGGACGGCCTCGACCTGGGCCGGCGTGGTGCGGTAGAGGACGCCGGCCTCGTGGCAGGCGCGCGCGAGCTCGTCAGGCGGCAATACGGCGGCGAGGTCGACGAGCGTGCGGGGCACGGTGGTGACCGGCACGCCGCGGAACTCGGTCGCGTCGCGGTGGTCGCCCCGCCGCGATCGCTGCGTTCGGATGCCGGCAACGCGCCGCTGGGTGGGGGTGAGGACCTCAGGGACGCGAGGCTTACGCTTGACGAGGGCAAGTAGGAAGGCGGCCGCGCGGCCACAAAGCAGGGCCCGGTTTCCACATGCCAACACTGCGCCGAGGTAGGTCGATTCCAGGCTCGGAGCCTGATGCCCGACCCGGTAGACGCCGGGATAGACGCGAATCAAGAGGCCCTTCTGTAGGCGACGCGCTATCTCCGCTCTTGAGACGCCCGCGGCCAAGAGCTGCGCCCGCGTCACCAACCCGTGCTGAGCGGACGCGATCCGCTGGAGCACTTCCTCGACCGTCCTGCTTTGGGCACCCATATGAAGCCCAATGCAGGACAGCCCCGGGATTCGCCCCCGCGGCGCGCGTATCCTGGGCGGGTCATGTCGACCAGCAAGGGGGAGGAGGCTGGGCTCGAGACGGGCGATCGGCTTGGGCCGTTTCGGCTCGAGAGGATGCTCGGGGAGGGGGCGATGGGGGTGGTGTTCAAGGCGCTCCAGGCCGCGACGTCGGCGGCGAGCAGACAGGGTCTACGGTTGCGTCCCGGGGTCCGCGTGAACTTTCGGGCGAGACGCCGCTAACCCAAAAACCGCCGGATTGCGGCGTGCGTCTCGCGCGGGCGCTCGAGCTGGGGGACGTGGCCGCAGTCGAGCTCGACGTGGGCGGCGGCGGGGAGGGCGCGCTCGACGTGCTTCATGAAGCCGATCGGGACGAGGCTGTCGTGGCGGCCCCAGATGAACATCGTGTCGGGCGAGAGCTCCGACAGCCGGGTCCACATGCCGTCCTCGCCGTCGGGCTTGTCGAGGTAGATGTTGCGCGCCGCGGCGTAAAACGCGGCGCGGCCGCGGGGGGTGAGGTAGGAGCGCAGGAACTCGTCGACCCCGGCGGCGGCCCAGCCGTCGTTGCCGCCGGGCACGATCCGCCGCACGATCGCCTCGGCGATCCAGCGCGGGGTGGGCTGAAACAGGCCGAGCTTCGGCTGGGTTAGCTGCAGCAGCCAGCGCCACTGGCGATCGCGCAGCCACGCCATCGCGGGGCTCAACAGGACGATGCGCTCCACCCGGTCGGGCTCGAGCAGCCCCATCTCGATCCCGATCCGCCCGCCCATGCTGTTGCCGATCACATGCGCGCGCTCGATCTCGAGCGCGTCGAGCAGCCGGGCCACGGCGCGGCTGAAGTAGGGCGCGTCGTAGGCGGCGGCGAGCGGCTTGTCCGAGTCGCCGAATCCGGGCAGGTCGACGGCGATGACGCGGTGGGAGTCGGCGAGGGCGTTGACGGTCGGCAGGAAGGAGGCCTTGGTGGCGCCGAGGCCGTGCAGGCAGACCACCGGGTGGCCCACACCCGCGGTGAGGATCGAGATCCGCTCGCGACGGGTGCGGACCGACTCGAAGCGCAGGCGCCCGGGCGCGGTCGCCCCGCTCGTCGCGGCGAGAAAGCCGACGCCGAGGTGGAGGTTTCGCCGCACCGTGAGGCGCCGGGCGCGAAACGCGGTCATGCCGGCGCGCAGGTCGGCGGCGATCCACTCCCAGGTCGCCTCGTCGGCGCTCAGCAGCGCCTCGGGCTCGCGCCGTTCGTCGGCGGGGGAGAAGCGCACGCCGGCGGGGGAGAGGTCGGCGTCCCAGGCGGCCTCGTCGCCGACCGCGAGGCGAATCCGAGCGCCGCGCGGCGGCAGGTCGATCACCTCGGGATCGAAGCGCGCGGCGAGGACCTGCAGCGCTCGGGGAGGCCTGGTCGCGGGGCGCCTTGTCTCGGTGGCGGTGCTCACGGGCGAGATTTGCCACCGAGCTACCCGATCACCTCGGTCGCCAGACGAGCTTAGCGAGCGGGTCCGCCGGGACCGCGCGGAGCGGTCGGATCGGCGGGCACGACGGCTGGGACTTGCAATCCCAGATCGTCGTGGGTTAGGGTCGGCGCGCCGATGCGGATTCGTGGCACGAAGCGTCGGAGCGGGGTGGCGATCGCGGTTGCCGTGAGCCTGGTCCTGGGCGCGGGAGCCGGATCGGCGCATGCCCTGACGCTGGCCGATCTCGGATCCGTGGCGGGCGACCCCGCCTTCCCCGAGCTGCCCGCGCTCGACGCGGTCAACGAGGGCGATCTCCTCGCGGCCCTTCAGGGCGTCTCGGGTCATCCCCACAAGCTCAAGGCGCCCCCGCCCGACTGGTACGGGCCCGCCGAGCAGGACAGCCTCGCGGGAGGCGGCAGCGGAACCGTGGCGGCCGCGCCGGCCGATGCCCCGCTCCCGGGCCAGGTCGGGATCCGGCCCGGCTCGATGATGATCGAGCCCTTCATCTGCACGATGAACTACATCTTCAGCAAGGGCGACACGCTCGCGATCGGGACCGCGGGCCACTGCCTCGAGGCGGGCGAGAAGGTGGTGCTGCTCACGCTCGCTCCGACCGGCGGCGACCCGGTGCTCGTCGAGCTGGGGAAGATCCTGCTGAAGCGCGACGGCGGCATCGGCCATGACTACGGGCTCGTGAAGATCCCCGCGTCGAGATACGACTGGGTCTCCCCGACGATCGCCGACGTCGGCGGCCCGTGCGGCGAGTACACGGGCGGCGACCCCCAGCCCGTCGCCCACTACGGCCACGGCCTGGTCGGGGGCGACGGCGGCACGCCGCGGGCGGGCATGGGGATCGAGTCCGACGCCGTGCGGGGATTCGAGCTTCAGTGGGACAACGACAGCTACTCGTGGGTGGGCGAGCTTTCCAACGGCGACTCGGGAAGCCCCGTCCGCATCGCTCAGCTCCCCGCCGTCGGCAACCTCACCCACGGGATCGGCTTGAACGTCCCCGTGCCGCAGCCATCGGCGCTCGGCTGGGGAACGCGGATCACCACGATCACCTCCGGCGGCTGGAACCTCGTCAACAGCCCGCTGTGCCCGTAGCGCACGCGGGCGAAGGAGCTAGCCGACAGCGTCCGAGTACCTCGCCTCGTCGACGATCAGGCGCCAATGCCCATGCCGCGGCGGGGCGGCGCGGAAGTGCTCGAAGTCGAAGGTCAGGACCGGGAGGTCGTGGCGGGCGGCATAGGCCATCACGGAGGCGTCCACGAGGCCGAGTCCGAGGTCAGCGAAGCGAGCGTCTATCTCGGCGGCGTCGCGGAGCAAGCCGGGAGTGAGGAAGGCGGCCGTGTGCTCGCCGGCGACGAGCGCCGACAGAAAGGCGCGTGCGGCGTACCCGCCGACGCGGGCGCGCAGCAGGTAGTCGGTCTCGGCCATCACCGCATCGAGCACGATCAGATCGCGCCCGAGGGCGGTCGTGAGCGCGCGCGCCAGGTCGTGGGCGGGATCGTCGCGGTACGTCGCGGCCAGCAGCGGAGCCGTATCCGCGACCGCCCTCACTCGCTCGAGGCTAGCTCTCGCAGGTATTGCTCGGCCTTGCGGCCGAGGTCGTCGGGAGGCCCGCTGCCTACCCCGACATAGCTCGGCACGCTCTTGCCCCTGGTCGCGGCGGCGCCCGCCTCGATCAGCCGCGTGACCGCGGCGGAGAAGGATTCGCCCTCCTCGGCCAGCTCGCGGACCAGGGACTCGGTGCTCTCGGGTATGTGGATGGTGCGGCGGGGCACAGGCGTCGCTTGAGTATGAACGTAGAAATCATACCTATCGTGGCGCGAGTGATACGCATCTGTGGCGCCGAGCTCAGGGAATGCCGAGCGGCTCGAAGCCCGCGGGGCCGAGGCGGTCGAGGTCGACGCGGCCCTTGATCCCCCTGACGTGGCCCGAGCTCGAGTACTGCCACGCCGACCAGCCGTTGCCGGCCCAGAAGCTCGCCGGCACGGTGGGCGCGATCACGCCCCAGTGCGCGACCCAGAGGGGATCTCCGGCGAGCGCGAACTCGGTGGTGTTGCCGGTCGCCTGCCAGCTCGAGTTGTTGGTGTAGATGATCGGCTTGTGGCCGAGCGCGTCCTCGACGCGGCCGAGCCAGGTGCGGATCCAGGTCTGAAGCTCGGTCGCGTTCAGGCCGCCGAACGGCGTCTCGACGTCGAGCGCGGGGCGCAGGTCGCCGCTTTGAAGCTCGCCGACCTGGAAGATGAACAGGTCGGCCTCGGCGAGCGCGTCGGCGGTGACGTCGGCGATCGTCTCGCCGCCACTGAAGGCGCGGTGGTAGGGCCCGACGCGGATCCCGAAGTGGCGCGCACGGGCGTAGTTGCGCAGGTAGAACTCGTCGGCGCCGCAGCGGTCGGGCGCGGTGGCGCAGTCGAAGCCGCTGCCGCGGCTCGCCTGCACGAAGGCGAAGTCCACGCCGGCCCTCGCGACCCGGTTCCACTTGATCTTGCCCTGAAAGCGCGAGACGTCGATGCCGGACGGCGGCTTGGCGGCGACGCTGGCGCCGGTGCTCGCCCATAGCCCGGCTCCGAGCGCGAGCACGGCAAGCACGGCTGTCGACCCCCGCCGCGGCTTCACGCCTTCAGTAAACCGGCAGCGCGGCCAAAGGCTCGGGCGGATGATTGCGTCCGATTGCGCAAATACCCTCGCTTCGACCATTCGAGCCAAAGGAGGCGTCATGGGAGGAAGTTGGGCTAAGCGGGCTCCGCTGACCGGAGTGTTCGCGGTGGTGCTGCTCGTGGCCGCGTTCATCGTGGGTGGCGAGTCGCCGAGCCCCGACGCCAGCGCGCAGGAGGTCATCGATTACTACACCGACAACGACACTGAGCAGTTCGTCGCGTCGCTGCTCGGCTTCTACAGCGCCGTCTTCTTGATCTTCTTCGCCAGCGTCCTGTGGGGCGTGCTGCGCCGCGCCCCGGGCGCGACCGGGCGGGTCGCGTCGATCGCGCTGGGAGGCGGAGTGCTGACCGCACTCGGAATCGCGATCTTTGCTGGGCTGGCGTTCACGCGCGCCGACGTGTCCGTCGATCTGGAGCCTGCAGCAGCGCAGGCGATCAGCGCGCTCAGCGGCGACCTCTTCTTCCCGGTAGCCCTCGGGACGGTGGTGCTCACGATCGGCTCCGGACTCGCCATCCTGCGCGGCGCCGCGCTCCCGCGGTGGCTCGGCTGGGCGGCGATCGTGATCGGCGTGGTGGCCGCGACCCCGGCCGGGTTCTTCGCCTTCCTCGCCACGCTGCTGTGGATCGCGGTCACCTCGATCGTGCTGTTCACGAGCGGCGCGGCGGCCGGGGAGCCGGCGGCGCGACCCGCGGCGCCGGGGCAGCCGGCGGCGTAGGGACCGGCCCGACTGACATCCGCGCGCATCGCCCGCGCTGGCGGCGGGCCTGGTTGGGCGGCGGCAGTTGTGGGAAGGTAGCTGGGGACCCAACCAAGGAGGCTCCATGCTTGCGCTCACCCCGACCGCCGCCGAGGTGATCAACGCAATCGTCTCGGCGCAGGGCTCGTCGGAGAAGGCGGGAATGCGAATCACCAGCCAGGAGGGCACGCCGAGCGCCGACGGCACCACTCCGCGCCACGACCTCCACCTCTCGGTCGTCGACGAGCCGCAGGTCGGCGACGAGCAGCTCGAGGGAGCGCCGATCTACATAGAGGCAGGCTCGACCGCAGAGCTGCTGGACGACAAGGTGCTCGACGCGGACGTCAGCGGCGAGGAGGTCCGCTTCCAGCTCATGGCCCAGGCCGGCTGAGCCCGGTCTCGGTCGCGGGTCGGGTCCCCAGGGCAGGCGTGCAGGCCTAGCGGGAGCGGCGCCGGCTCGACTTCGACCGCGGCTGCGCCGGGTACTTCTTGCGCTCGGCGGGCGTCATCTTGCGGATAGTGAGCGTGCCCTCCTTGACCTGCTGGCGGATCTCCCGCAGCTTGCGGGCGCGCTCCTTGCGGTGGCGGGTGGTCGTCGGACCCGTTCCTCGCTTGGGCTTCTCTTGGGCCATGTATCGAAGGTAGCAACCCGCCCGGCCGGTGAAGGCAAATTGGCGCCTCGGGGGGCGAACGGGCGCCTGGCGGGGACTTTATCCCCGATGATGCGGCCCGGCCGGATCTCAGCCGTTATGCCATACGTTTTGGGTGGTATCGTCGAAGGCGTGCGCAAGACGACCATCTATCTGCCCGAGGGCATCCATCGCAGGATGGGCCGGGCGGCCAAGCGCCTGCGCCTCTCCCGCGCCGAGATCACCCGCGCCGCGCTCGAGGAATACCTCGACCGCAGCGAGCGAGCGCGAGGCCTTCCTCCCTCCGTCGGGATGGGCGAGAACCCCACCGACCGCGCCGCCGACTACGAGCAGCGGCTCGCGCGCGGCTGGGGTCGATCGTGATCACGCTCGACACCTCGGGAATACTCGCCGCCCTCAACCGCGCCGATCCGGATCACCCCTCGGTGCTCGCGACGCTGGAGGGGGAGGCAGGGCCGCTGATCGTTCCCGCGGCGATCCTCGCCGAGGTCGGCTACATGGTCGAGCTGGACCTCGGCGCGGCGGTGCTGCGCCAGCTCGTCGCCGACATCGGTGCGGGGTTCTACGAGCTCGACTGTGGCGAGGCGGACATGGCGCGGGTCGGCGCCCTGCTCGATCGCTACGCCGACCTGAGGCTCGGGATGGCCGATGCCTGCGTAGTCGCCTGCGCCGAGCGTCGCGGCGGCCGCGTGCTGACGCTCGACCACCGCGACTTCGGCCCTATCGCGCGCGAGGGGTCGATCACGATCGCCCCCGCGTGAGCGGCTAGGCCGCCGCCTCGAGTGCCGCGCCGTAGAGGATGTCGTGCTCGGAGACCTCGATCTCGTTGAGGCCGAAGACGCGCATCACCTGGATCAGGATCACGACGCCGGCGACGATCGTCGGCGCGCGCCCCGGATGCAGCCCCGTCACCTCGAGCCGCTCGTCGAGCGGCATCGAGGCGAGCTCGGAGCACATGTGCTGGATGGCGGCCAGGCTCAGGGTGTGGCCGTGGACCGCCTCGGAGTCGTAGGGGTCCAGCTCAAGGTCGATCGCGGCCAGCGAGGTCGGCGTCCCGGCGACCCCGATCCCGTGTCGGGCGCTGACGTGGACCAGATCGCCGAGCTCGGCGTCGATCAGGCCGCGCACGTCCACGGCCAGCTCCTCGAGCTCGGCCGCGCTCGGCGGGTCGCTCGCGAGGTGGCGCTCGGTCTGGCGCACGGTGCCGCACTGAAGCGAGGCGTGAAAGGAGACGTTGACGCCCGAGCCGACGACCAGCTCGGTGCTGCCGCCCCCGATGTCGACGACCAGGGCGCCCTCGTGGTCGGGGCGGCCGAGGGAGGCCCCCCGGTAGGTCAGCCACGCCTCCTCGCGCCCGCTGAGGATGCGGGAGTCGAGCGCGAAGCGCTCGCGCAGCTCGGCGACGAAGGCGCCGGAGTTCGAGGCGTCGCGCACCGCGCTCGTCGCGATCACGCTGACGCGTTCGGCTCCCAGCCCCTCGTAGGTGTCGATGTAGTCGCTGACCGCGCCGCAGACGTCGTTGATCGCCTCGGTGGCGAGCTGACCGGAAAGGTCGACGCCGCGCCCCAGCTTCGTGACGCGGCTCTCGCGCTCCAGCTCGCGCACGGAGTGGTCCTCGACGTCCGCGACCAGCAGACGCGTCGAGTTCGTGCCCATGTCCACTACTGCAACCCGCATCCCCGGCACCATGCTAGCCCTCATACGTACTCCTCGGCCGGAATCGGCTTGGCGATTCGCTGCGCCTCGGCGGTCCGCTCCTCGTCGGCATCGGGAGCGAACCAGCGCTGAGCGATCGCCGTGGGAACGATCGCCGAGACCACCACGACCGTGACGAGCAGCGAGAACTGCGTCTCGTCGATGATCCCCGCGTTGAGCCCGTACAGCGAGGAGATCGTGCCGAAGGTCAGGCCGGTGCTCATCAGCAGGGTGGCGAAGGTGGCGTGAGGCCTGGCGTGGCGCCGTGCCAGCGGCAGCACGAGCCCCAGCTTCGGCACCATCTTCGCCGCGAACAGGGCGGCCAGTAACCCCAGGCTGCCGGCGATCGCGCCCAGCGAGACGTTGAGCCCGCCGCGGATGAAGAAGAACGGGGTCAGGAACGCAAAGGCGACGACGCGAAGCCGCGACTGCTCCAGCCGGTGCTCGCGGTAATGGCGGGCCATGACGAGCCCGAGGATGAACGCCGGCAGGACCGCGTGGCCCTCGGCCTGGTCGGCGACGACCATCAGCGCGAACAGCGCGACGAAGACGAGCTTGATCTCGGGCTCGATGACGCGGTCTCCGTAGCGGCGAAAGAACCACGGCGCGAGCTTGGGCAGCGCGACGATCAACGCCACCGAGGCCGCGAGAAAGGCCGGAAACCACGCGTTGGGCTTGATGAAGATCGCCGACAGGGCGAGCGCGGTCCCGAGGTCGGTCACGAAGGTCGCGGACATCAGCAGCTTGCCGATCCGCGTCTCGTTGAGCCCGTCCTCGACCAGGACGGCGTAGATCACCGCGAGCGAGGTGGTCGACAGCGCGGTGCCCGCGATCAGCGCCGCCTTGGGCTCCCAGTCCAGAGCCCAGTAGGCGACCGCTGAGGCGACGACGAACGGCCCCAGGAAGCTGATCGTCCCGATCGTGACCGAGGCGCCGAGCCGGTCGCGGAAATCGTCGGGATCGACCTCCGCGCCGGCCAGGAACGTGAGCACGATCGAGGCGAAGGTGGCGACGAAGGCGAGCCATTCCTCGTTCGGGTCGAGGTCGAAGACGTTGCCGACGACCACCCCCAGGCCGAGCTCGATCAGCGCGGCCGAGAGCCCCAGCTCGACCGAGATCATGCTGGCGACGACGACTACCGCTGCGAGGACGGCGGCGAGCTGAACCGGATCCAACCGAGGGCTCCTTCAGGTCGAAAGACGGGCTGCAACAGGAGCCATCAGCGGCCGAGCCGCGGTCAGAGCGAGCCCCATCGCTCGGCGGGAAGCCTAACGGTCGCCCCGCGTCACAGGCGGTTAAGGAAAACGGGCCTCGCGCCGATGGGTCTTCTGCATGCCGGTAGCCGAGTTCAATGGGAGGAAGATTCGTGAAGTTGAGTAGGAAGCTGATCGCGGGGCTCGGCGTGGCGGCGCTGGCCCTGCCGGCGGCGGCCGTCGCGCATCCCAGCGCGACCGATCACCCCGGCCCCGACAACCCCGGGCCGCCGGAGCTGCCCGGCGCGCCCGATCATCCGAGCGCCGACGATCATCCGAGCGCCGACGACCACCCCGGAGGCGGCAGCGCCACCGCTCACAACCCCACCGTCACCTACGTCTTCAAGGGCACCTACAACGACGACGGATCGGTCGGCGTGGTGCGCGGCAACAACCATGTGCGCAGGGCCGACCTCGTCGGAGAGGACGTCCAGTTCGACCTCGCCGGCGCCAAGCTGACGGTCGCCGACACCAACGGCGACGGGACGGTGGACCTGTCCGACGTCACCGCCGGAGACTCCGTGGTCGTCATGGCCCGGCTGCCGAAGAGCGATCCCGGCGACCAGCCGTTTACGGGCCGCCGCCTCGTCGACCAGACCAATCCCCCCGCGGAGGATGGCGACGACGAGGGCGAGACGCCCGCGCCGTAGCGTTCACTTTCATCCAACCCGAGCGAAGCGCCCGGCCGAGTGCCGGGCGCTTTTGCGTTTGTGGGCGCTCGCGGCGCCCAGGCGACGATTCGTGCCTGGCCGGTGCCTGCCTGTCCCGTGCCTGCCTGGCCATTCCTACTAGGCGCGCACCCGCTGCTTATCGGCCCAATTCCCAAAGCCGACTACACGGGTGAGGAATTGATGGAACATGAGCCAAGCACTACGTGGCATAAGAGGCGGACGGCGGGCGGCTCGGCGTGAGAGCGCCGAGTACTTCGAGCTGAGCCGCGACCTGCTCTGCACGGCCTCGGCCGACGGCTACTTCCGGCGCGTCAATCCCGCCTGGACGCGCACTCTCGGCCACACCGAGGCCGAGCTGCTGTCCCGCCCCTACATGGACTTCGTGCATCCCGATGACCGCGATGCGACGGCGGCGGAGGCGAAGCAGCTCGCCGAGGGGACGAGTGAGACGGTCAGCTTCGAGAATCGCTACCGCGCCTCGGACGGCTCCTACCGCCGGCTCGAGTGGAGCGCGAGGGTGGCCCCGAAGACGGGCCTGATCTACGCGGCGGCGCGCGACGTGACCGAGCAGCGCAAGACCCAGGACGCCTCGCGGCGGCTCGCCGCGATCGTGCGCTCGAGCGACGACGCGATCATCAGCACCACGCTCACCGGGACCGTGATGAGCTGGAACCCCGCCGCCGACCGGATATTCGGCTACTCGCCCGAGGAGATGATCGGCAAGTCGGTCGACGCCCTGGTCCCCGAGTACCGCAAGGGCGAGGACGTGGGCATCCTGGCCGAGGTCTTCACCCGCAAGGAGCGCATCGCCCAGCTCGAGACCGAGCGCATCGCCAAGGACGGCAGCCTGGTCCCGGTCTCGCTGACGATCTCGCCGATCAGGGACGAGAGCGGAAAGCTGATCGGCATGTCGACGATCGCCCACGACGTGACCGAGCGCAAGGTCCTCGAGGCCGAGGTCGACTACATGCACCGCCACGACGAGCTAACCGGGCTGTTCAGCATGCGCGAGTTCGAGCACGAGCTGGGCCGCCAGCTTCCCTACAGCCGCCGCTACGGGTCGGGGGGCGCGGTCCTGGTCCTCGACCTCGACGACCTGCAATGGATAAACGCGAGCCTCGGCCGCCACGCCGGCGACAAGCTGCTGGTCCACGTCGCGCGGCTGCTCACCGATCGCCTGCGCACCAGCGACACGATCGCCCGGCTTACCGGCGACCAGTTCGGCGTGCTGTTGCCGGAGGCCGACGAGGCCTCGGCCAACAAGGTCGCCGACGACCTGCTCGAGCGGGTTCGCTCGCGGCCGGCGCCGCTCGACACCGAGCCGAGGCGCATCACGTGCAGCGTCGGGATCGCGCGCTTCGACAACGAGCGGGCTCACACCGTGCAGGGACTGATCGCGGTGGCGGACTCCGCCGTCGAGGAAGCCAAGCGCCAGGGCGGCGACCGCGTGGTCATGGCGGGCGAGCCCCGCATCGAAGTCGCGTAGCGCCCGGGCGGCCCGGCCGGCCCGCCGGATCGACCCGCTCAGCCCTCCTGCTGGGCGGTGGGCGCCCAGACCCGGACGCGCCCCCGCCCCAGCACCTCGACCTCCTGGCCCGGGATGCAGGCTGCGATGTCGTGGGCCTCGGTCTGAAGACGCCGGCGCAGGACGGCCAGCGCCGGCAGCCCGAGCAGCGCCGGAATCGAGAGCAGCAGGCCTCGGTAGGCGATCACCGCCACCGCCGCGTCGCCCGCGTCGACGCCGTAGAGCACCAGCGTCCCGATCAGGCCGCCGTCGACGCCGCCGACGCCCCCGGGTATCGGAATCAGCCCTCCGAGCTGGCCGATGATGTAGGCCAGCAGCAGGACGCCGACCGGCGGCACGTCGTTGCCGAATGCCGCAAAGCAGACGCCGAGCATCGCGACGTCGAACAGCATGTAGCCGGCCGAGCCGGCGAGGATCTTGGGGTCGCCCGAGCGCAGCAGGGCCAGCGCCTCGCCGACCCCCTCTCCGAGCGTGTGGAACACCCTCTCGACGCGCTCGCGGTCGCTGCGCCGCGCCAGCGCCCGCGCCGCCGGCCGCGCCGCGAGCGCCCCGGCGATGGCGAGGGTCCCCGCCACGGCCGGAATCAGCCCCAGCAACAGGCTCGGAGAGCCAGACAGGGCCCCGGTCGCCAGGGCCACGCCGCCGAGCGCGAGAAAGCCGACGTTGGCGAGCGAGGTGAGCAGGAAGAAGGCGACGGTGCGCCGCGCGATGTGCCCCGGCTCGACCCCGCCGCGGCGCAGGATCCAAGCTCCGAGCGCCAGCCCGCCGGCGCCGCCGACCGACAGCACGGAGTTGGCGGCGAGCTCGGAGAGCCCGATCTCGGTGCTTGTTCGCCAGCTCATCCGCTGGCAGAAGACGGCCCGGAAGACCAGCACGTAGGAGGCGCACGACAGCACCTGGAGCAGCGCCGCCAGCACCAGCCAGTCGGGCTCCGCGCCCGCGAAGCGGTCGCGAAGCGACGCCAGCCCGGG
Source organism: Solirubrobacterales bacterium (assembly GCA_035637595.1). GTDB lineage: Bacteria > Actinomycetota > Thermoleophilia > Solirubrobacterales > 70-9 > DASPWW01. The sequence goes on from DASPWW010000093.1 coordinate 15,522, forward strand.
GACGAGCACGACGGCGGTGACGACGAGCGCGGCGATCGCCGCCAGGGCGAGCATGGAGTGGCGCAGCCGCGAGGAGGAGAACTCCTCGGGCAGCGGCTCGGCCAGGGCCTGCGGAGACTCGAGGTACTCGACGCCGATGCTCGCCGCTCCGGACATCGGGCAATTCTTACGCCTCGGGCACGAATCGACGGATATGAGCGTCCGGGCCGCTAAAGCCCTCCCGCACGTGGCGTCGATAGGAGCATGGGAGCGCGATCGATGCAAGGGAGCCGGGACGGCAGGCGCACGGCCCTTTTGGGGGCCGTGAGCGCTGGCGGCGAGGGCCCGGGACGCCGCGCTCTGCTTCGGTACCTCGGCAAGCTGGCGGTCGTGGCCACGGGCTACTTCGTGCTCGCAAAGGCGGGGCTGGAGTTCGCATTCGCCAACCAGAGCGTGACCTCGGTGTGGCCGCCCACCGGCCTTGCGCTCGCGGCGATCCTGATCTGGGGCTATCGGATGTGGCCGGCGGTCGCGGCGGGTGCGTTTCTCGCCAACATCACGACCGCGGGGCCACTCCTGGGCGTCCTCGGGATCACGACCGGGAACACCCTCGAGGCCGTCGTCGGTGCCTATCTCCTGACCCGCGTGGCGGGATTCAGGCCGACCCTCGAGCGCGTCAAGGACGTGTCGGCGCTGGTGTTCTACGCGGCGATCCTCAGCACCATGATCAGCGCGACCATAGGCGTCGCGAGCCTGCTCGCAGCCGGTCTCGTCCCGGACGGCGAGATCGCGTCGACGTGGCGCGTGTGGTGGTTCGGCGACCTCGGGGGCGATCTCATCGTGGCGCCGGCGTTGCTGGTCATCGCGTCGCGGCCCTGGTCCGAGCTGCGGCTCGGGATCCACGCTGACGCGACCGCGTTGCTCGCCGTCCTGGTCGGGGTGAGCGTATTCGCCTTCACCGTCGAGAGCACGCTGTCCTACGTCGTCTTCCCGATTCTGTTCTGGATCGCATTTCGCTTCCGCCAGCCGGGGACGGTGGCCGCCGGCGTGATCGTCTCCGCGATCGCCGTCTGGTTCACGGCGCACGGGGAAGGGCCGTTCATCGACGGCTCGCAGGACTCCGAGCTCCTGCGCGCCCAGACGTTCGTTGGCGTGGCCACGGTCACTGGCCTGCTGGGGGCCGCCTTGATCACGGAGCGCAGGCAAGCGGGGGAGCAGTTGCGCTACCTGGCGGACCATGACCAGATGACCGGCCTGCTGAACCGAGGGCGTTTTACCGAAGAGCTTCGAGCCTGGTTCGCATACAACTCGCGCTACGACGTTCAGGGCGCCGTTCTCATCATCGATGTGGACCACTTCAAGGAGGTCAACGACGGCCTGGGTCATGCGGCTGGAGACGAGCTGCTCGTGCGCCTGGCGTCGGTCCTGCGGAGACGCCTTCGCGATACCGACGTCGCGGCGCGGTGGGGAGGCGACGAGTTCACCGTCCTCCTGCCTCGCGCGTCCGAGGACGAGGCCACGACCGTGGCGGCCGCCCTCCTGGAGGCGCTGCGCAGCGAGGGGGCCGTGATGAGCGAGGAGGGGATGAGGAAAGCGACCGTCAGCATCGGCGTCACGCCATTCGGGTCCGGCCTCGGACTCGATCTCGACGAAGTCCTGGCGCGGGCCGATATCGCCCTGTACCGGGCGAAGAACGCGGGTCGCGATCAGGTCCAGCTCCTCGACGGCAGCGGGCCCACGGGGGAGGCCAAGCTCCGCCTCGCGCTCCGTAACCGTCCCGCGGTCGATGATCCGATGATCCTCGACTAGAGATACTGGTGGGGTGAGCGATCCCGACCTGCCGATCGAGGGGACGACCGAGGTCGCGCTCCCGGCGGAGCGCATGTGGGAGCTGTTCTCGGACGTCCGCGCGTGGCCCGACTGGAACCCGTGCATGTGGCGAGCCCGGGTGAGCGGCGGCGAGCTGCGCGAGGGCGCGACGCTCTACTGGGCCTTCAACCCGATCAAGCCCCGCTACCTCTACAAGATGCCGGCGGTCGCCAAGATCGTCGAGTGCGAGCCGGGGCGCGGCGTGGGGTGGGAGGCCTCGGCGCCCGGCTTTCACGCCCTGCATCGCTACTCGATCGAGCCGCTGGGCCCCGGTCGCTGTCGCTTCGGCTCGTGGGAGGTCGCCGAGGGGCCGAGCTTCCGGGCGATGCGCCGCTTCTGGCTGGCGCACTTTCGATTCGTCCGCGACGCCTCGCTGGAGGGCGCCAGGAACCTCGCCGGCTAGGGCGCGGCGGGGCGGCTCAGGCGCGCCCGTCGAGCGACATGTGAAGCGCGACGGCGCTTCCGGACGCGCCCGCGCGGTACTCGACCGAGTCGCACAGCAGCCGCGCCGTCCACAGGCCGCAGCCGCCGGCCCGCCCCAGGGCGGGCTCGAGCTGTCCGGCGATCGGGTCGTCGATGCCGCCGCCGGCGTCGCTCACCTCGCAGACCAGCGCGGCGGAGTCGCGCCACACCCGCAACGTCGCGGGCTGGGCGCCGTGCACGAGGGCGTTGGTCGCGACCTCGTTGACGGCGAGGACGAGGTCGGCGGCGCGCTCGAGGTCGAGGCCGGCCGCGACCGCTTCGCGCGCGACGACCCGCCTCAGCGCACCCAGTTCGGAGAACTCGATCGCGATCGCGGCAGCCGGCGGGCCGTCGCGCTCCGGGGCCAGGCGGTTGAGCCGCGAGCAGTAGGCGCGCGGGTCGGCGTAGCTCGGGCTCTCGGCGACGCCGCTCGCGTCGAGGATCTCGGGGTGCGTGCTCTCGGCGTGCCCGAGCACCGCGGCGGGAAGCGCGCCGGCGTCGTAGGGGCACACGAAGCTCACCGGCCATCCCTCGAAGGCGAGGTTGATCACGGCCTCGTGGCGCGCCCACTCGCGGATCCCGGCCTCGGACTCGAGCGGCCACGGAGGCTCTCCGAGCACGCGGATTCGGCGGCCGGCGGCGCCGTCGCTGTGCCGCCCGGCCCAGTCGAGGAACTTCCTCCTGGTCCGTGAGGGGTTCTCGTACCAGCCCTCCGCAGCCCCGACGTCGGCGGCCGCCAGGTCGTCGCCGAGCGCCTCGCGCAGCGCCGCGGCGTTCGCTGCCCTGACCCTCGCGAGCACCGGCTCGCCGGCCCGGACTCCTTCGCGCACGAACGGCAGCGCCGCGTCGACGAAGTCCTGCCCGGACTCGTAGAACTGCGCCTGGTGGACCAAGCCATCCTGCGGCGGCGCTTTTGTCGCGTACGCGTTCACGCGTCCACCCCGCACTCAGCTACCCCGCGGTCCTAGAAGTAGTCCTCGCAGGGAACGCCGATCGCGGCCCCCAGCTCGCAGTAGGCGGGCTTCGGCGAGAGGTGCTTCGAGACGACGGCGGTCCCGTTCCAGTAGCCGCCCTCGGATCCGACCCGGAAGCGGTGGATCACGAACGACCTGACGTTGCGGCCCTCGATCGAGCGGTAGAGATCGACGAGCACGTCTCCCTGCTGGTCGAGGGTGACGCCAGAGGAGGCGTGCGTCGAGACGCCGACCTCGGTGATCCACAGCGGCGCGGCGGCGTCGCCGAACTCGGTGGCCACGGCGCGAAGCGCGTCGAGCGCCTTCCACATGTTCTGCACGAACGGGGCCTCGTAGGGGTAGGGGTGGGCGCCGATGCCCTCGAAGGCCCCGGCGCCCGCCGCGGAGTAGACGCCGCGCAAGAACTCGGCCGGCGCGAGGCTTCTCGCGGTCGCGTCGACGGGCAGCAGGCCGCCGACCAGGACGGGCACGCCGAGCCCCGTCGCGGCGACGGCGTCGTGCGCCGCGCCGAGCAGCATCGAGTAGCGTCGCGGCTCGGCGCGCGGCGCCCAGAACCGCGCCAGGTTGGGCTCGTTCCAGACCTCGACCGCCCGCACGTCGGGATAGCGCGACACCGCCGCGCGGACGAAGCGCCGCCAGTCGTCGAGGTGCCTGGTGCGCGGCGGGTAGGCGCAGTCCGCCTTGCCGGGGCACCTCGCGTGGGGGTCGCGCGCCCACCAGGGCGCGTTGTAGAGCAGCATCACCGGACGCGTGGCGTATTGCTGCATGGCGCGATAGACGCGGTCCGTTCTTCCCCAGCTGTAGTGGCCGCGCCGGCGCTCGACGCCGGCCCACTGGACGTGAAAGCGGTTCGCCGACAGCGCGTCGGGCATGATCGCGCCGGCGGACTCGAGCTCGCGGCTCGCGAGCCTGGCGTGGAACTTCGCCTTCGACCAGCCCCAGTCGTCGTTGAACCCCCACGCGACGGTCGCGGCGCGCGAGCCCACGGCGGGCGGAGCGGTGGCCGATGCGGCCGAGGCGGCGATGATCGCTCCCGCCGCCAGCGCCACCGCGACGGTCATCGTCCCTCGTGCCCCGTACCCCACCATCCAGGCACGATTGTGGCGCACCGGCGCCGTCGCGGCGCCGCTCGACAGCGGCAAGACCGCTTGCAGGCCGGGGCAGGGGCCCGCGGGCGCGAGCCGCGCGGCGGCTACGTTGGATCGGCCGCCGGCGAGGACGCGGGCCGGCAGGCGACGTGCGGAGCGGTCCTATCGACACCCGAACCTGGGGCGCGCGCCGTGGGGCAATGGTCCTCGCGGCGCTGCTTTTGTGTGCGCTGTGCGCGCTCGCGGTGGCCGGAAACCGGGCGTCGGCGCAGAGCGTCGACCAGCTCCAGAGCGCGACCGGCGAGCTCAACACCGTCAACGCCCGCCAGAGCGAGCTGACGGGGCAGATCGAGCAGCAGAACGCGGAGATCGACGCCCTGATCGGCCAGGAGGCCGACCTGCGCGCCCAGGAGGCCGACGTCGAGGCGCAGCTCGCCGCAAAGCAGGCCGAGCTCGACGCCGCGACCGCCGCGCTGCACGAAGCCCAGGATCATCTCCAGGTCGTCAGGGCGAGGCTCGGGCGCGCCAAGGGGGCGCTGCGCAACCTGCTCGTCCAGATGTACAAGTCCAACCCCCCCGACGTCGTCACCGTCCTCCTCGCGGCCGAGACCTGGAACGAGGCCATGTCGCAGGCCCAGTATCTGACCAGCGTCCAGGACCACCAGGACGCGGTGATCACGCGCGTCCAGGTGCTGCGCGAGGACGTCGAGGCGACGGTGGATCGCCTCACCGAGGCGCGCGCGACGATCGCGGCCGCGCGCGACGAGATCGCCGCGCACCGCGAGGAGCTCGCCTCTGCCCGCGAGGACCTCGAGGCCCAGCACTCCGCGCTCGTCGCCGCGAAGCAGGAGCGCCAGCAGACGCTCGCCGCGCTCCAGGACCGCGAGCAGCACCTCCAGAACCAGATCTCGCCCGGGGCGGTCCCACCGGGCGGAGAGACGGCGACGATCGGCGCCGACGGGCTCGCCGTCGCGCCGGCGGACGCGCCGCTGGTCGTCAAGGCCGTGATCGAGGCCGCGAACTCGATCGCCGGCGCGCCGTACGCCTGGGGCGGGGGCCACGGCTCGTTCGAGTCGTCGGGCTACGACTGCTCGGGCGCGGTCTCGTTCGCGCTGCACGGCGGCGGCCTGCTGTCGACGCCGCTCGACTCGACCGGCTTTACGACCTACGGCGACCCCGGGCCGGGCAACTGGATCACGGTCTACGCGAACTCCGGCCACGCCTTCGCGGTGATCGCCGGACTGCGCTGGGACACGAGCGGCGACTCGAGCGGCACGGGCCCGAGCTGGTACACGGAGATGCGCTCGTCGGCCGGCTACGTGGTGCGCCACCCCCCCGGGCTCTAAAGCCGGGTCGGATCTGGAGCCGGGTGCTCAGGCGCCCTTGCGCCCGCGGCGCTTCGACCCCTTGGGGCGCGGGGGGTACTTGGCGCGCTCCTCGGGGGTCATCTTCCTGATCACGAGGCTTCCGTCGTCGACCTGCTCGCGGATCTCCTCGAGGCGCTCCTCGCGGCGCCGCGCATGGCGGCGCGCGGTCGGGCTCATGCCGTCGAGTGGGTTCGCGGGCTTTCGGTCTCGGTCCTGCGGGTCCTTCGAGCCCCCGTCCATGGGCTACGCCGTCGCCGCCTTGGCCGCCGTCGCCGCCTTGGCCGCCTGGCGCTCGGGGGAGACCCGCACGACGTCCCAGGCGAGGCCGAGCTTCTCGAGCCCCGCGATCGTCAGCGCCGAGGGGTCGAACTGGAGCCGGCCCAGCCCGTGTACGGCCGAGGTCGGAAAGGCGTGGTGGTTGTTGTGCCAGCCCTCGCCGAACGAGAGCATCGCCAGCCAGGCGAGGTTGCGCGACTCGTCGGGCAGGTCGAATCGCCGCCGCCCGAAGAAGTGGCACAGCGAGTTGATGCTGTAGGTGACGTGGTGGAGGACGAACATCCGCACGGCGCCTCCCCACAGCAGGCCGGTGAGGCCGGCCTCCAGCGACCATCCGAGCAACGTCCCGAGCCCGAACGCCGCGACAAGGCCTGCGGCGCACCACACCAGGAAGGTCTTGTCGATGAACGTCATCGTCCTGTCGCTCACCAGGTCGGCGGCATAGCGCGCCCGCGAGCCCCGCTGGGTGTGGATGAACAGCCACCCGACGTGGGCGTGCGCCAGGCCGCGAAGCGAGCCCTTCCATCCCCCGCCGTGGCCGACGTGCGGGCTATGAGGGTCGCCGGGCACGTCGGCGAACGCGTGATGCTTGCGGTGATCGGCGACCCACGAGATGAGGGGTCCTTCGATCGCGGCCGATCCCAGCACGGCGAGCACGGCGCGAACCGGCCGCGTCGTCTTGAAGCTGCGATGGGTGAAAAGACGGTGATAGCCGACCGTCACCCCCAGGCCCGTGAGGACGTAGAGCACCAGGAAAACCACGATGTCGCTGGGGTGCAGCAGACCCGACCATGCCTGCCAGCACGCCACGCCGAGGCCCAGAAAGGGCACCGCCGTGACGGTGGCAGTTATGACGCGGTCGCGCGTCTCGTGATTTGCCGGCTCGATGTCCCCCGGACCGGGGGTGGGGTGGGCAACCGTCACCGGTTTTGCGGCTAGAGCGGCTTGACGTTTACTGCCTTGGGCCCTCTGTCGCCGGACTCGGCGTCGAAGGAAACCTTCGCTCCCTCGGTGAGCTGGGCTCCTCCCTCGATCCCCGTCTGATGGACGAACAGGTCCTTGCCCGCCTCGTCGGGGGTGATGAATCCGAATCCCTTTGAGGGGTCGAACCACTTGACTGTTCCGCTGGGCATATTCACCTCCACGTAATGCTGCGTTCGCGAAGGTGCGCTTGACGACCTGAGCGAAGCACTGCGATATCTCCGGACTAGCAGTCCGGCCTACCCGTTGACCGTATCACCGCTGGGGGCGAAGGGGCTTACCGGGAAAGAGGGGGGAGGGCCCTGTCGTCACTCCGCGCGACGAGGTTCTCGCACGCGGCGCGGACCTCGGCGGTGGCGGCTATCACCGCTCCGAGCCTCTGCTCGAGGCGCCGATTGGCATCCGTGGCCTTGGCGAGCCTCTTCTCGAGCTGCTCCGCGAGCCCCGACCGCTGGTCGCGCTCACGGTCGCGCTCCCCTCGCAGCTCTTCGAGCGAGGCCTGGGCGGCCTGCGCCCGCAGCTCGGAGTCTTCGAGCTGCTGCCGCAGCCGGTCGCGCTCCTCGGCGCCGCGCTCGACCTCGGCCTGCAGCGCGTCCCGCTCCGCGGCAAGCTCTCGTGAGCGCGGCTCGTAGGCGGCGAGCCGATCCGCGAGCTGGGCCAGCGCGCTTCGCGCCCGCACGAGCTCCTCGGGCATCTCCGTGTCGTCGAGGGGCTCGAGGCCCTGGGCGGGGGCGGTGGGCTGGGCGGGCGGAAGCTGTTCGGGTTCGGCCTTCGGCGGCGCGGGCGCCTCCTGCTTTGCGGGGGCGGGGGGCTCGACGCTCTGCCAGCTTCTCGGCTGCGGCGCGGGCTCCTGCGGGGCGCCGTAGTTGATGGTGGGGACCGCCTGATGGTCCATCACCTCGGGCTTGCCGCCGCCGGGGTATCCGTTCAGCATGCTGCCGATTCCCCGCGCGTCCCTGAGGTTCTCGGCCACGGCGTCGATCGAGCTCTCGCTGGCGACCATCGGGTGCACCTCGCTTCGCGTCATCACCGCGATGTCGCTGACGGCGAGCGGGTCGACGGGGTCGGCGAGCGCGACGATCAGCTCACCGTTGGAGTCGAAGGCGATCGGCACCGCGTGATAGCGGCGCGCCGCCTGGCGGCTGATCAGGCGCGCGACGTCGAGGTCGACGTCGAAGAGGGCGAGATCGACGTGCTCGAGCCCGTGCATCTCGGCGATCGCACGCGAAAGCTGATCCTCGCTCACGATCTTGCTGTCGACGAGCACGGTCCCGACGGACTGGCCGAGCTGCCGGCCCTGGTCGACGGCCCAGTCGACGGTCTCCTGGTTGGTGTAGCCGAGCTCGACGATCACGTCGTCGAGGAACCCTGTCCAGCCGCCGGGCTGTGCGGGCGGCGTCACGGCCCGGGTCTCGACCGTCTTCAAGCGCTTGTCCTCCAGCGGCTGCCCGTCCTCCGGCTTCAGTGCTTCCTCCATCATGCACCCGCTCCGTTATGCACCGGGGCGTGCTCCGACGCGGCCTCGGCGCGGGACAGGGCCTCGGGGGCGGATGCGGCCTCGCCGAGGTCCTGGTGGGCGCACGCGACCTCGACGACGAACGGCCGGCCCTGGGTCACACGATCCAGCGCCCGCCGGTAGCGGAGGGTGAAGGCCTCGGCGCCCTGCGGGCCGTCGCAACCGACGAGGATCGCGGCAAGCGACGTCTCGCCGACGCGCCCGACGTGGTCGGTCTCGCGCGCCGACCCGGCAAGCACCTCGGCGGCGTCCTTGAGGGCCAGGGTCACGGACGGTGCGGCGACCTCGACGCTGCCGTTCGGAACGACGTGGCACGCGACGACGAAAGACTGCACGCTGCTGCGCTTGGCGAGCCGCCACTCGCGGTCGAGCACCTGGAGAAAGCCGTCGCGGTTGGCGAGCCCCGTCTCGGCATCGGAGCTGGCGTCGTCGCGAAGCTGGTCACGGAGGTGATGGACCTCGGCGCGGGCACGGACGCCCTCCCACTCGTAGCCCAGCATCCGGGCCGCGAGCGTCATGACGAGCCGCTGGTCGTCTCCGTAGGCGCTGGGGTGGCTGTCGAGTGCGCACAGCAGGCCGACGACGTTGCCGTCGCTCAGCTCGATTGGCACCACGAGCGCGGACTCGAGCCCGACCGAGCGCAGAAGGGCGTGATCGATCCATCCGTCGGGGGTCGAGATGCGCAGCGTCGCGCCGCGCTCGAGCCCCGGGATCGGCGCCCCGCTGAGGTCGGTGACGCGGCAGACCTCGCTCTCGGGATCGAACTGCGCCAGGACGATCGTGCCGGGCAGCGCCTCGCGCAGGCCCGCGAGCGCCGTCTCGGCGGCCTCGGCGAAGCTCTGAAAGCGATGGTCAGCCAGCGCGACGAGCGCCGCGCTCTCACTCGACTCCATGCCCCATTTATCGGACCGTGGGCGAGAAAGCTGAGCGCTGCGTCAGAAAAGTTCCAGCGTGCGTGAGACGAGCGTCGCGGCCCGCTCCACGGCCTCGGGTGGCAGCCAGTGGCCGGCATCGGTCTCGAGATAGTCGACATCGAGTCCGCCGGCGCGCAGAAGCTCGGCGGCGCTGCGCCCAAACGACACGTCGATCACCGGGTCGTTGCGGCCGTGGTGGATCAGCACGGGCAGGCCCTCGCGGCCGTCGAGATCGGGCTGCCAGCCCTCGACCGTGGGGACGAACCCGCTCAGCGCGACGATCGCGGCGGGGGAGGGGCGGCCGGGGCCGAGCGCCACCGCGTAGGACATCACGGTGCCCATCGAGAAGCCGCCGATCACGGTGCGCTCCCAGCCGATCTCGCGCTCGGCGAGAAAGCGCTCGCAGAGGTCGGTCAGCGCCGCGAGGCTCGAGGCGAAGGTGTCGGGATCGGGATAGCCGACGCGCGGCACCAGGTACCAGTGGCGCCCGCCCGGCGGGATCCCGGTGAGCGGCCCCCCGGGCGCCAGGCCGACGAGCCGCCGCTGGGGGTCGAGCTCGTCGAGCAGCGGAAAGAGATCGTGCTCCGAGGTCCCGCGGCCGTGGTTGAGGATCAGCGCGCCCTCGGGCTCGCCCGCGGGCTCGCGGACGAGGTGGTCGAGGGTCACTTCGCGGCGGCCGTGGCGAGCGCGGCTAGGCGGAGCGCAGGTTCTCGCGCGGGTTTCGCAGCGGCGTCAGGTTGGGCTCGATCTCGTCCCGAAGGTGCTCCAGGAAGGGCGGGATCGAGATCTTCTCGCCGAGGTGGTCGGGGTCCTCGTCGATCGCGAACCCCCGGCCGCCGAGCGTCGCGATCTCGAACAGGACGCCGCTCGGCTCGCGGAAGTAGATCGAGCGAAAGTAGAAGCGGTCGATGATCGGCGTCGGGTTTGCGCCGGCGGCGGCGACGCGCTCGTGCCACGCCTCGTGATCGTCCGAGGGGGAGGCCCAGGCGATGTGGTGGACGCTGCCCGCCCCCTGCAGGCCGCGCTCCGCGGGTGGCTCGTCGGCGATGTAGAGGCCGCCGCGCCGCTCGCCGCGGGCCTCCCAGCCGCCGTCGCGCGACTCGAACTCGAGCGTCTCCTCGAGCAGGTCGCGGCTGTGGTCGGGATCGGACATGTAGGCGCGCGCGGCGTGGAATCCCTGCAGCGCGTGCTCGGCCGGGATCTCGGGGTGCTCGGCGGTCAGCGGATCGTCGGTCACGTCGGGAACGAGCAGCTCGTGGTCGAGGCCCTCGGGGTCAGTGAACGTCAGGCTGCCGTTCTCGCGTCGCGGCTCGACCCCGTGGTCGGTGAGCCGGTTCTCCCAGAAGCCGAGCGCGTCCGCCGACGCGACCCTCCACACCACCCGGTGGACCATGCCCGCCCCGGCCCGGCCGCGCGCCGCGCCGGGGAACTCGAAGAAGGTGATGTCGGAGCCGGGGTCGCCCTTCTCGTCGGCGTAGAAGAGGTGATAGATCGACGGCTGATCCTGGTTGACCGACTTCTTGACCAGGCCCAGGCCGAGCGTCCCGGCGTAGAAGTCGACGTTGCGCTGAGCGTCGCCGGTGATCGCGGTGATGTGGTGGATTCCCTCGAGCTTCATCGGTGGCTCGCTCTCGCTGGTGGCTGGGTAGGGCTCATACCCAATGGTGACGGGTTGGTCAACGCCGGCCAGCGCATCGCTAGTCCACGCGGACCAGGGCGTCGCGGCTCAGCTCCGCCGGGGTCGTGTAGCCGCTCAGCGCGAGCGTCAGGTCGAGCTCGGCGAGCAGCATCCGCAGCACGGTCTCGACCCCGGCCTGGCCGTCGAGCGCCAGCCCCCAGACGTAGGGGCGGCCGACGAGCACGGCGTGAGCTCCGAGCGCGAGCGCCTTGAAGACGTCGGCGCCTGAGCGGATCCCGCTGTCGAACATGACAGCCATCCGGTCGCCGACCTCCTCGACGATCGCCGGCAACGCCTCGAGCGAGGCGAGCGAGCCGTCGACCTGGCGCCCCCCGTGGTTGGAGACCACGATCCCCTCGACGCCGCGATCCAGGGCGCGGCGCGCGTCGTCGGCGCGCAGGATCCCCTTGAGCACGATCGGCAGCGAGGTGATCGAGCGCAGCCACTCGAGCCGCTCCCAGGTCAGCGAGGGGTTGGAGAGGACGGTGACGAAATGGCCGATCGCCGCGCCGGGATCCTCCTCCGGCGTCTTGTCGAGCTGGGAGCGGAACACCGGGTCCTGGAGGTAGTTGGCGATGCCGATCCCTTCGAGGAACGGAGACCACGCCTGCTGGAGGTCGCGCGGCTTCCAGCCGAGCACGAAGGCGTCGACCGTGAGCACGATCGCCGAGTAGCCGGCACGCTGGGCACGCTCGACCATGCTGCGTGCGATCTCGTCGTCG
>DASPWW010000094.1:0-5378 GCA_035637595.1 Solirubrobacterales bacterium
GCGGAAGCGAGGAGGGCTCCGGCCGAGAGCTCTCCTCGTCGTTCGGAGCGGCGACGAGATCATTAGTGTGGGCACAAGCTCCGACGCCAGCACGGTCGACCGCCTTGAGGCATACGACCAGGCGCGGCTGCAAGCAGCCGCGGACATTCCCGCCGCTTCCTAGCCAACTACCTACCAACCACCGATGGCTACCTTCACCGACAAAGAACTCGAGTACCTCGAGAGCCAGCGGCTCGCGCGCCTCGCGACCGCAGACTCGAACAACGCGCCGCACGTGGTCCCGGTCGGCTTCCGCCTCGCTGAAGATGGCACCGCGATCGACGTCGGCGGCGGCAACCTCGCCAAGTCGAAGAAGTACCGCGATCTGAAGGCCAACCCAAAGGTCGCGATCGTGATCGACGATCTCGCCAGCACCGACCCGTGGACTCCGCGCGGGATCGAGATGCGCGGCACCGCCGAGCTCCACGACACGGGCGGCCCCGAGAAGCTCGGAGAGGGCTGGGGAAATGCGTGGGTCCGGATCGTGCCCGAACGCGTTATGAGCTGGGGTATCGAGGGGCACGCGTTCTCCCCTGCTGGGCGGCGCAGGACCCGCACCATTCCCCGAAGCTGAGTGCGTCTCCTCAAGCCACGCCCAGCAACACGGCACCTGATTCGCCTGGCCGAGGAGGCGTGACATCGCCCGGCTCGCCTGCTAGGGGGACCGCCGACCAGCGAGTACGCCCTCGAAGCCGCCGGGTTTCGGGAGTAGTCCCGGCACGCTTCTGCGTATCTGAACCCGGGCCTCCCTGAAGTCTGGGGGCGAGTGGTTGTGGGGCAGCGTTGGTTCGATCGCTCCGCGGGCGCCCGGGCTTATCTGGGTCCACGGCCCGTGGGCCGGCGACGTGATGGTTGATGGGTCGATCCGCGGGGAACGACTCCGGCCGCTCGGTCTTCCTCGACGCCTTCGTCGTCCGCAGCCTGCTGCTCCCGTTCGTGCTCGAGCTGCTCGGGCGCAGCACCTGGAGGATTCCGCGCTGGCTCGATCGCCGCCTCCCGCACCTGGCGAGCGACCCCGAGTCGGCCGCCGAGCCGGCGCGGCGGGGCGCGCCCGAGCCGGCGTTCGAGGAGTCGGGCTGATCCGGACTCAGTTTCGGTGGAAGTGACCAAGGAGTGCACATGAACGCCAATCCCGATATCTCGATCTCCGACTGCCGACTGCGGCCCCGGTGCGTTGGCGATCTGCGAGCCGACCGTGAATCGACTGGAGACTTAGTCGCCTTCCTCGGCTCGCCAAGGCGACTGCGGCGGCGCCGCGTCCAGCGTGCGGCGGAGCAGGCTCAGCAGGTCGCGTCGCTCGCTTGCGCTGAGGCCTTGCAGGACCTCGTCCTCGACCTCGAACGCCATTCGCCGGCCGCGGTCGAGCTGACGCCGGCCCTTCGGAGTGAGCGTGACTTCCCGCGCGCGCCGGTCCTTGGGGTGGGGCCGGCGCTTAGCCAGCCCGGCGCTCTCGAGCTCATCAACGAGGGTGACGATCGTGCTCGGGTCGATGCCCATCGCCGTGGCGATCTCGAGCTGAATCGCGCCGTCGCGAGCCCCCAGGAAGTTGAGGATTCCGAAGAGCGCCGTGGTCAGGCCGATCGACTCGAGCCGCTCCGCGACGCGCGTGTGCGATGCCCGCCAGAGCCGGAAGAAGAGCTGCCCGGCGAACTCGGCGACCTCGGTGTCGGCGGAGACGTTCGATTCCACTCGTGTGATCTTCGCACACTCGCTGGACAACATCAATGAATGATGCTATAGATAATGGACGAGTTCCATTAAATCCCGAGAGCCCGGAGGTATTCGATGTCACAGGCAGTCCCTCAACAGTCGTTCCTCGCCACCCGCCGCGGCAAGCTCACGCTCGCCCTGCTCGCCGCGATCGCGTTCCTCGACTTCGTCGACGCATCGATAACCAACATCGCGCTGCCATCGATCCGCCGCGACCTCGGCTTCTCAGAGCAGAGCCTGGTCTGGGTCCCGAGCGGCTATTTGCTCACCTACGGCGGGTTCATGCTGCTCGGGGGCCGTGCCGCCGACCTCCTCGGCCGCCGGCGAGTGCTCGTTGCCGGCATCCTGGTCATCGGGCTCTCGTCCTTCGTCGGTGGGCTTGCCCAGAGCGAGGCCGTTCTCATCGGCGCCCGCCTCGCGCAGGGCCTCGGCGCCGCGATGACGCTGCCGGCCGCCCTCTCGATCCTGACGACGAGCTTCAAGGAGGGCGCGGATCGGAACACGGCTCTCGGAGTCTGGGGCGGCATCGCCGGCCTCGCCTCGGCCGTCGGGGTCATCTTGGGCGGGATCTTCACCGAGGGGCCGGGGTGGCGCTGGGTAATGTTCGTCAACCCCGTTGCGGCCGCCCTCATCCTCGGGCCGGTCTTCTTGCTCGTGAGGGGCGAGCGGCGCCGGATGGAGCTTCGCGGCTTCGACGCGCGCGGAGCTGTGCTGGCTACCGCCGGCATGCTGCTCATGATCTACGCCCTCGTCAAGGCGCCCGACGTCGGCTGGGGCACAGGCCGGACGATCAGCGAGCTCGCGGGGGCGCTGGCGCTGCTGGGTGCCTTCGTCCTCAACGAGCTGCGGGCGCGGAATCCGCTGGTCCCGCTCTCGATCTTCCGCATCAACGGCCTCGGGTTCTCGAACGCGACCCAGCTCGTCGCCTTCGCCGGCTTCCTCGCGCTGTTCTTCTTCCTCACCCTTTACATGCAGAACGTCCTCGGCTACTCGCCGATCCAGACCGGTGCCGCGTTCCTGCCGCTCTGCTTCGCCGTCGCCGCCGCCGCCGGAGTCTCCTCCCAGCTCATCTCCCGCGTGGGGACGCGGCCGCTGATCGTCGGCGGGGCGCTCGTCGCCGCCGGGGGTCTGTACTGGCTCTCGCGCATCCCGGTCGGCGGCTCGTTCGTCGCCGATCTGCTGCCGGGCATGCTCGTCCTGTCGCTGGGCGCGGCGGCGGTGTTCGTCGCCGTCACCACGGCGGCCAACGCCGGCGTGCCCACCGACAAGGCGGGGCTCGCCGCAGCGCTCCTCAACTCCTCGCAGCAGGCGGGCGGGGCGATCGGCCTCGCGGTCCTCACGGCGATCGCCACCTCGCGCACCAACGACCTGCTGGCGGCGCACGCCGCCATGCCTGACGCGCTCACCGGTGGCTTTCAGCGGGCGCTGCTCGTGGGGAGCGTCTTCCTCGTTGCCGCGGCGGTGCTCGGGTTGCGTGCCACCAACACGCGCGGAGAGCAGCCCGAGCAAATCACGTCGCGGGGCGCTTCGCGTGTGGGCGAGCCTGAGCTCGCGGCCGCGCCTGGGCGCGCCGGCGCCTGAGACCGCGAAAAGCGAGAAGGCGCCGGAGTCAAAGAAAAGCAGTGACCAAAGGAGTGCACATGAACGCCAATCCCGATATCTCAATCTCCGACCTCCGCGCCGACCTGAACGGCAGCGTGATCGCCCCGGACGACCCCGGATACGAAGACGCGCGCGGCGTCTTCTTCACCGCGTTCGACCGCCGGCCGGCGGCGATCGTCCGTGCCGCCGACGCATCCGAAGTCGCCCGCGTAGTCAATCTCGCTCGCGAGACGGGCGCCGAGCTCGCGGTCCGCAGCGGCGGCCACAGCCGTGCCGGGTATGGGACCTCCCAGGGCGGGATCGTCCTCGACCTCTCCGAGATGAACGCGGTCGAGATCGACGCCGAGGGCCGCACCGCCTGGGCGCAGACCGGGGTCAAGGCCGGCGACTACACGAGGGCCACGGGCGAGCATGGGCTCGCCACCGGGCTCGGCGACACCGCGTCGGTCGGCGTCGGAGGGATCACCCTCGGTGGCGGCATCGGCTTCCTCGTTCGGAGGAACGGACTGACGATCGACGACCTGCTCGGTGCCGAGGTGGTCACCGCCGACGGCGAGCTCCTCGAGGTGGGCGAGGAGAACCACCCCGACCTCTTCTGGGCGCTTCGAGGCGGCGGCGGCAACCTCGGTGTCGTAACTCGGCTCCGCTTCCGGCTCCACGAGATCGACGAGGTGGTCGGGGGCATGCTGATGCTCCCAGCGAGCGCCGAGGTGATCGGCGGGTTGGTCGCCGCTGCGGACGCGGCGCCCGAGGAGCTGTCGGTGATCGCGAACATCACGAAGGCTCCCCCGATGCCGTTCATCCCCGCCGAGCGGCACGGCAAGCCGATCGTCATGGCCCTGATGGTCTACGCCGGCGATGCCGAGGCCGGCCAGCGGGCCATCGCGCCGATCCGCGAGCTCGCACCCCCGCTCGCCGACATGGTCCGCCCGATCCACTACCCGGAGATCTACGAGGGACCGGAGGGACCGCGGCCGGCAATCGCCGCGGGGACCAACGTGCTCGTCGATGCCTTGGCCCCCGGGGCGGAGGAGGCGATCCTCGACCATCTCGAGTCCTCGACGGCCCAGATGGCCGCTGTCCAGCTTCGCGTCCTCGGCGGCGCGATGGCGCGCGTTCGCGACGAGGCGACGGCGTTCGGGCATCGACGCGCGAAGATGATGGTGAACGTCGCCGCGATGTTCGGGAACCCGGCCGGGGGTCCGGAGCACGAGGCCTGGGCGAGCGGCCTGGTGTCGGCGCTATCCGATGGAACCGCAGCGGCCTATGTCGGCTTCCTCGGCGACGAGGGGGAGGATGGCGTCAGGCGCGCCTACCCGCCCGCGACCCTCGAGCGCCTGGCCCGCGTGAAGCGTCAATACGACCCCGACAACCTCTTTCGGCTGAACCTGAACGTGACGCCGGCCGGCG
Source organism: Solirubrobacterales bacterium (assembly GCA_035637595.1). Lineage (GTDB taxonomy): Bacteria > Actinomycetota > Thermoleophilia > Solirubrobacterales > 70-9 > DASPWW01. The sequence continues at coordinate 4,762 of DASPWW010000094.1, forward strand.
AGTGACCGACGAGGACCTGAGCGAGCTTCTCGCTTTCCGGCGACGTCCTAATTGAGGGCGACCGACCGCGCGGACCATTTCGCAGTCGGCTGCCGGCTCGTCATTGACCTCTCGCGAATACGCGGGGTCGCGAGGCCCGCTTCGCTCGGCCAGGCGGACGGGGCGACCTTGCTCGACTTCGACGCTCCTCCTTTCGCGCAAGCGAGCGTCCGCGTGCCCAGCGCCGAGACGCCCGCTTGGGACGATTAGCAGGAGCCGGGGGCTTCGGCATGGCGCTCCTCCTTCGCGCGACGAAGGGCAGCGACGGCTCCGAGATCACGCGGAGGCTCCAGCGCCCGCAACTCGGCTTGCGGACGGCCGATCAGGGGCATGACCTGAACGTCGGCGACAACGTCTTTCACCTCAACCACAACATCGCGCCCAGCGGACGCTGAAAAGCGATGAATTTGGCTGCGGATCTTGGTCTTAGCCCGTAACAATCGATTGGAGTGGAGATGGGCGAACTGAATCAGGTGGCCGACGGCGTCTGGGTCCGGCAGAGCGAGTGGGTCTGGACCAATTCCATCGTCGTGCGCGGGGAGGATGGGCTGATCCTGATCGATCCCGGCATCCATGGC
>DASPWW010000095.1:0-3489 GCA_035637595.1 Solirubrobacterales bacterium
ACGATGCGCTCGCCGTCGGGCGAGTACGCGGGGCGCTGGTCGTCCGCGTCGACGCCGCCGGCCGCGGGAGAGTTTTCGGTCAAAAGCGTCATCTCGGACCCGTCCGGGTTCATCGACGCGATCTCGGTGTCGGTCCCGTCGTAGGTGACGAATGCGATCCTGCCGTTGGCGCCAGGAAACGTCCCGGCCCCGGCGGGCTCAGTGCCCGCCACGAGCGCGCACCCGGCGGCGAGCGTCGCCGCGGCCATGAGCACCCCCCTGTATCTGCCGCCCGCTCGCGTCACCTCTGCGCGCAGTCTATCCGAGCCGCAGCATCCCTTCCGCGGGGCATTCACGAGTCCCGTGAGTCCCGTAGCTGAAGTTGCCGCCACAGCGCCAGCGGGGCCCCACCGCTGCGTCCCATCGGGCGTCGTCAAGGGTAGCTGGGGCTCGTTCGTCTTCTTCAGCGACGGCAACGGCTGGGGCGGTCCAGCAGCTACCGGCGCGCGAATAGGGCGCCCAGGCCCCAGCGCGCTGGCTCTAGGCGCGGGCCGCGGCGGGACGCACCGCCGACGGCATCAGCGCCGCCGCGGCGATCACGGCGGCGAACGCAGCCACCTTGGCGGTGATCGCGAGGGCGTCGCTGCCCATGGGGTCGCCGAAGACGAGGATCCCGCCGAGGACCGCAGCGAGGTTCGAGGCCATCGTCGACAGGGCGATCACCTGAATCGCGCCACCGACCTGCATCCCTCGGGCGAGCGCGAAGAAGGCGCCGACTCCACCGGCGAGCGCGACGAGCGTCCAGGGGCCGAGGATCGTCATCGGGTCGCCGGGAACGGTTCCGGTGAGCGCCTTGACCGAGATGTCGGCGACGCCGAGCATCACGCCCGCAGCCGCTCCGAGCAGGACCCCGCTGTGACCGCGGGCGCGCTCGGTCCGGCCCGACAGCAGCAGCGCTACTCCGACGGCGATCGCTCCACCCTCGAAGGCGATCATCGCCGAGGTCGAGTAATCGGAATGGGCCTGGGTCGCGGCGCTGTGCATCGTCAGCGCGAGCAGCGACAGGCCGAGGGCGCTGAGTCCGAGCCCAACCCACTCGCGGGTGCCAAGCCTGTGGCCGAACCAGAATGTGGCCGGAATCGCGAGCATCACGAGCCCGCCGGCGATCACGGCCTTGACGAGCGACAGCGGCGCCAGCGACATCGCGACGACCTGCAGGGCCCAAGCGACGAAGGCGATCCCGAAGCCGATCGTCCACCACTTCGAGGCGAAGAGCCCGGAGGCGCTGCGCAACGGGTGGCGGATGTCCACGGTGGGCGCTGCATTCGCACCCTTGTGCTTGCACAGCAGCGCGACCTGCGCGGTCAGCGCGCAGCCCAATGCGAAGAGAAGCCCGACGTGCACCATCGTTAAGGATTGACTCGGGTAATCCCCGCACTTCCTTTAGGCCAAGCGCCGAGTCTGGACGCCGGCGGCGAAGGCGGGACGGGCGAGCATAGCGGCAATCGGTGACAACGGGCGCCACCCGCAAGGTGCCCGGGCGCTAGGAGAGGTGCTCGCGCATCCGCTCGAGCGCCTCGGTGAGGCGCTCGTCGGGCGTCGTGAGCGAGACGCGGAAGAAGCCCTCGCCGCTGGGGCCGTACATCGAGCCAGGAGAGACGATGACCGCGGCCTCCTCGAGCACCAGCTCGGCGAACGAGGTCGAGCTGTGGCCCTCGGGAACCGGCGCCCAGATGTAGATCGTCCCCTTCGGGGGCCTCACGGGAACCCCGATCTCGCGCAGCGTCCGGACGACGAGGTCGCGGCGCCGCGCGTAGATCTCGTTCATCTCCTTGTTGAGGCGCCGCGGTCCCGCGAGCGCCGCCGCCCCGGCGAGCTGCACCGCCTCGAACATCCCCGAGTCGACATTGGTCTTGAGCCGCCAGTAGGAGCGGATCGCGTCGCGGTTGCCGAGGATCGCCGCGCAGCGCCAGCCGGTCATGTTGAAGCCCTTCGAGAGCGAGAACACCTCGACCCCAACGTCGACGGCGCCGGGGGTTGCGAGGAAGCTCGGCGCCACGTAGCCGTCGTAGGTCGTCTCCGAGTAGGCATTGTCGTGGACGACGAGGATCTCGTGCTCGCGCGCCAGCGCGACCACGCGCTCGAAGAGGCCGTCGGGAACGATGGCACCGGTCGGGTTGTTGGGGTAGTTGAGGAACATCAACCGGGCGCGCTCGAGCGCCTCGGCGGGGATCGCGTCGAGATCGGGCGCGAATCCCAGCTCGGGCACGAGCGGCATCAGCACGGCCTCGGCGCTGGCCAGCGGCGGGCCGCCCGTGTAGACCGGGTAGCCGGGATCCGAGGCCAGCGCGACGTCGCCGGGGTCCAGGAACGCGAAGCAGAGGTTGTAGATGCACTCCTTGGCGCCGAGCGCCGGCATCACCTCGCCGTCGGGGTCGAGCTCGACCCCGAAGCGGTTGGCGTAGAAGCTCGACAGGGCGGTCCTGTACTCGTCGCCTCCGCGGTTGCTCGGGTACTTCTGGTTTTGGGGATCCGCGACAACCCGTTGCATCGCCTCGACGATCGGGGGGAAGGTCGGGTGGTCGGGGTCGCCGATCCCGAGGCTGATCACGTCAACCCCGGCGGCGCGCTTGTCGGCGATCCGCCGCTCGAGCTCGGCGAACATGTACGCGGGCACGGCCTCGAGCCGCCGCGAGGGCTCGGTCAGCGAGCGCTTGGTGGTCTGGCGCGCGGGCATGGATGCGGGAAGACTACGCTGGCGCCATGGCCAGCTGGAGCGAGGTGGAATCGGAGGCGCCAGAGCTCGCCGCGCTCGCCCGCAGGATCTTCGACTTCCACGTCCACAAGACTCTGGCGACGCTGCGCCGCGACGGCAGCCCCCGGATCAGCGGCACCGAGATCCGATTTGCCGACGGAGAGCTGTGGCTGGGGTCGATGTGGCGGGCGGTGAAGGCCCTCGATCTGCGGCGCGACCCGCGCTTTGCGCTGCACAGCGCCTCGGTCGAGATGCCGCCCCCTCCCGAGGATCCCGATGCCCAGCCCGGCGACGCCAAGCTCGCGGCTCGCGCCGAGGAGGTCACCGACCCCGAGCGCAGGGCGGACGTCCTCGGGTCAACGGGGACGGGCCGGTCGCACCTCTTCCGCGCCGACATCACCGAGCTCGTCGTCACCAGGGTGGGTGGCGACCCGCCCGACCACCTCGTTATCGAGTCCTGGCACCCGGGCCGCGGCGTGGAACGCCGAGAGCGCCACTAGTCGGATCTACAGCGCGGCCAAGGCGTTCAGGAGCGCGCCCGACATCTCACCGGCGAACACGGGCTCGGCCGCGCCGGTGAGGCGGACGTGCAGGTCGCGGCTCACCTCGACGGTCAGCTCGCCCCCGTCGAGCTGGACCGTCACGGGGCTCTGCGCTCCCGCGAGGACCGCCGCCACGGCGGCGCCACACGCCCCGGTTCCCGACGAGAGCGTCTCCCCCACCCCGCGCTCGAAGATACGCGCGCGTACGGTGGA
>DASPWW010000096.1:0-15227 GCA_035637595.1 Solirubrobacterales bacterium
CACGCCGGCCGGACCCGCACGGAGGCTAGATGGACTTCTCACTCAACGACGAGCAGCGCGAGTTCAAGGAGCTTTGCCGGCGCTTCGCCACCGAGGTGATCCGCCCGGTCGCTCCCAAGCACGACGCCGACGAGAGCACACCGTGGGAGGTCATGCGGGAGGCCCGCCGTTGGGGCCTGCACGGGGTCGAGAACATCCAGCGCCTCGGCACCGATCCCGACGGGCAGCTGATCGTCACCTACGCCGAGGAGCTGCACTGGGGGTGCGCGGGGATCGCGCTCGCGCTCTCTGCCTCGAGCCTCGCCGCCGCAGGCATCGCCTCGAGCGGGACCCCCGAGCAGGTCCAGCGCTGGGTGCCCGAGTGCTTCGGCTCGGGCGACGAGATCAAGATGGGCGCCTACGCCGTCACCGAGCCCCAGGCCGGCTCCGACGTGCGCTCGCTTCGAAGCACGGCGAAGCTCGACGGCGACGAGTGGGTTCTCAACGGGACCAAGGTCTTCATCTCCAACGGTGGAATCGCCGACGTCCACGTCGTCGTCGCCACGGTCGATCCCGAGCTCGGCCACCGAGGCCAGGCCTCGTTCGTCGTACCCAAGGGCACGCCCGGCATCCGCGAGGGCAAGAAGGAGTCCAAGATCGGGATCCGCGCCTCGCACACGGCCGAGGTGGTCCTCGAGGACTGCCGCGTCCCGGTCGAGAACCTGCTCGGCGGGATGGACAAGCTCGAGCGAAAGCTCGAGCGGGCGCGCTCAGGGAAGTCTTCCGGCCGGGCGTCGAATGCTCTCGCCACCTTCGAGGTCACGCGCCCGACGGTCGGCGCCTCGGCGATCGGCATCGCCCAGGCGGCCTACGAGTGGACGCTTTCCTACCTCTCGAACGGCGCGGCAGCCGATCCGATCGAGCTCGCGCTCGACGAGAGCTCGACCGCCGGCAAGCCGCCGCTCGAGCGCCAGCACGTCCAGCAGCGCCTCGCCGACGTGGCGATGGAGATCGAGGCCGCGCGGCTGCTGGTCCAGCGCGCCGCGTGGATGGGGCGTAGCGGCGTTCCGATGACCGGCGGGCAGGGCTCGATGTCGAAGCTCAAGGGCGGCGACGTCGCGATGTGGGCGACGGAGGTCTGCATGGACCTCGTCGGCACCTTCGCCCAGACCACCGACTGCCCGCTGGAGAAGTGGTTCCGCGACGCCAAGATCTACCAGCTCTTCGAGGGCACCGCAGAGATCCAGCGCATGGTCATCTCGCGCATGCAGGCCGAGGAGTACCGCCAGCGGCTCGCCGAGAACCTCGAGGCCGCGGTGGACGCCACGCGCAGCGGCGCGGCGGCGGCGACCAATGGCGCCGACGGCGCCTCGGCCGACGTTCGCGACGGCGCCGGGAAGGCCGCGGCAGAGGCCTCGACGAACGGGGCGCGCTCGAGCGAGCGCGCCACGGCCGAGGCTCACTAGCGACGCCTCGAGGCCGCCGGGCCCGCTGAAGCCGGGCGTATCCTGGCGTCGATGGCGCACGCGCACGCCGCCCTCGACGCCAGGCGGGCCGACAGCCGGCGGCGGATGTGGATCGCGCTGGCGATCAACGGCAGTCTGCTCGCGGCGACGGTGGCGGGAGGGATCGTCACGGGCTCGCTGGCGCTGCTCGCCGACGCGGGCCACCTGCTCTCCGACCTCGGCGCGATCGCCCTCGGCCTGTTCGCGGCCAGCATGGCGGGCCGGTCGGGCGGCCCGCGCCGGACGTTCGGCTTCCAGCGCACCGAGGTCCTGGCGGCGCTCGCAAACGGGGTGGCGCTGGTGGCGATCGGGGTCGCGATCGTGATCGCGGCGATCGATCGGCTCTCGGACCCTCCCGACGTCGCCGGTGCGGGGGTCGTCGTCCTCGGGGTCGTCGGGCTGGCGGGCAACCTCGCGGCCACCTGGGTTCTCGCCCGCGGAGGGCGCGAGGACCTCAACCTCGAGGGTGTGCTGCGCCACTCGGCCGCCGACGCGCTCGGCTCGGTGGGTGTGATCGTGTCCGGCACGGTGATCCTGGCGACGGGCTGGAACCCGATCGACCCGCTCGCCAGCCTCGCGATCGCGGGCTTGATCCTGGTCTCCTCGTGGCGGCTGATCGCGGAGCCGGTCAACGTGTTGATGGAGGCGGCCCCCGCCGGCCTCGACCCCGAGCGCGTTGGTCGTGAGATCTGCTCGCTCGAGCACGTCCGCGAGGTCCACGAGCTTCACCTCTGGACGGTGACCTCGGGCTTCGAGGCGCTCGCGGCGCACGTCGTCGTCGAGCGCGAGGCCGATCGCGACCTCGTCCGCCGTACGCTCGAGGTGATGCTCAACGAGCGCTTCGGCATCGAGCACACGACCCTCCAGATGGAGGAGGAGGCGGGCAGCGAGCTGCTCGAGGTCGAGGGCAGCGCCGAGGCCCAATAGGACCTCGAAGCCCCGCCTGGGCTGCGGCTCCGGGCACGAATCACGCCTGGATGCAGGCACTTTCGTGCCTGCAAACGCGGTTGCGGATTATGAGCAACCGCTAGGAAAACAGGCGCGCGTTGCTACCCTGGCTGCCGCTTTTCGGCAATCCGCGGGGCGGTGAGCCCAGCGGAGCGGGGCCATCTGAAGGGGCGAGCGGCCCGGGTCGGGTCGTGCCGGACGTCCCGCCTGATCGGCGCCCGGCCGCGGGCCAGACGCCATGCACAGCCCAGCTACCGAAACCTCCAACGGGCGCCGCGGGGCGGCTGCGCTGGCTGTCGCGATGCTGGGGGCGGTCGCGATCGTGCTCGGCGCCGTCGGTCCCGCGCCCGCGCAGGACCTACAGGGCCAGATCGACACCAAGCAGTCGGAGCTCTCCGAGGCGCAGGACCAGAAGGGGGTCCTGACGACCGAGATCGATCACTACTCGACCAAGATCGAGCAGCTGTCCGGAGAGGTCGCGGTGCTGCGCAACCGCGAGGCGATGGTCGAGCAGGAGCTGCGTGAAAAGCAAGACGAGCTCGATGAGGAGCACAACGCGCTGCTGGCGTTGAGGGAGCGGCTGCACCACTCGCTCAACCTGCTGAGCAGCCGGCTCGTCGACATCTACAAGTCCGACTCGCCCGACATGCTCACGGTCCTGCTCGAGGCGGATGGGTTCGCGGACCTGGTGGAGCGCTTCGAGTACCTGCAGCGCATCGAGCAGGACGACTCCGAGATCGTCGACAGGGTTCGCACGCTTCGCAACGAGACCGAGGACACCGTCCTGAGGATCCGGTCGGCGCGCGACGAGATCGCCGCCAAGCAGGCGGAGCTCCAGCGCACGCGGATCTCGCTCGAGAACCAGGAGGCGCAGCTTGAGTCGGCGCGGGACCAGCGCCAGGAGCTGCTGTCGAACGTCGACAACCACATCGACACGCTCGAGGGCGACCTCAGCGACCTCCAGGATCAGGTCCAGCAGCAGCTCAGCTCGTCGGCGGCGCCGACCCTGCCCGCGGGCCCGATCCAGTCAGGCTCGGGCGGAATGATCTGGCCGGTAAGCGGCCCGATCACGTCGCCGTTCGGGTGGCGCTGGGGACGCATGCACGAGGGCATCGACATCGCCGTCCCGGAGGGGACCCCGATCCGCGCCGCCAAGGCCGGAGTCACCGCGATCGCCGCGTACACCGGCGGCTACGGCAACTACACCTGCGTCAACCACGGCGGCGGTCTGTCGACGTGCTACGGGCACCAGTCCAGCTACGCGACGAGCGTCGGCGAGAGCGTCAGCCAGGGCGAGGTCATCGGGTATTCGGGGAACACCGGCGACAGCACGGGCCCCCACCTGCACTTCGAGGTCCGGGTCAACGGCAGTGCCGTGGACCCGATGGGTTACCTGTAACCTCCCGCACAAGCTCGACTCGACGCTCAAGCTCGGCGTCAGGGGGTCGATAATCAGAGTGGGCCGCCTCCGGCGGGCTGCGTGTGCCTGATTCGAGGGGGTTCCGTCCGCGAGACCGATTCAGCTATGACCGCGCAGTCGATAAGCATCAGGAACGTCCGCAGCTACCTCGCGGGGACGGGGGCGACCGCTTCCCTGGTCGGCGGCGCGATCGTCGCCTTCCTGATAGTCGCGACGCTTTTCGCCTTCAACGGGCTGCCGGGAGGCTCGGACGCCGCCGATGACGACAGCCTCTACGTGGGCCAGGGCGGCGCCCCCGGGGCGGCCGCCACCGCGGTCGGCGCCGCGCCGGGCGCCGTGGCCGCGGCGCCCGCCCCGCTGCCACCCGCCGCGCTCGCCGCGCTGGTCCCGGCCGGCGGGCTCGGCGGCGCGCTCCCGCCTGGAGCCACCACGCCCGGCGCGCCGGGCGTGGGCGGCACCGGCACCACCGTGCCCGGTACGACCGCGCCGGGGACGCCCACCGCGTCCGGGGGCCCGATCGGTGGGATCGTCGGGGACGTCGATCAGACGACCAACGACCTGGGGCTCGATCTCGGCCTTGGCGATACCACCAAGCCGCTCACCGACCCCATCGACCAGACGCTTCAGGGGACCGCCCCCGGCGCCGGCGACGCCGTCGGCCAGGTGGGCCAGGGCGCGACCGACGCGGTCGGCGGCGTGCTCGGCGGCGGCCAGTAGCCGCCCGCAGACCCGGGTCCGCTAACCCAGGGCGCGCTCGAGCCACCGCAAGGCTACGCCGTGCAGCTCGGCGTCGTGCTGAACGGAGCGATGATGGCCGCCCGGCATCACGATGAGCTTGCGCGGCTCGGCCGCATGCTCGTAGAGCTCCTCCGACCACGTGTAGGGGATCGACTCGTCCCCGCGGGCATGGATCAGGAGCAGCGGCTTGTCGGCCATCAGCGCGACCGCGTCGCGCAGGTCGTGCTCGCCGAGCCATGCCTCGAGGGCCCGCTCGTCGACGCGCATCTCCAGCTCGCCGCGCCGCACGCCGCGCAGCAGGTCGGCCTCGCCGGATGGGCAGATCGCGATCGCGCCGGCGATCGTGTCCGACGTTGCGGCGGCGTGAATGGCCAGGAACCCGCCCATGCTCGATCCGCGCACGCACAAACGTGACGCGTCGACGCCGTCGATGCCGGCGAGCAGCCGCGCCATCCGGGTGACGTCGGCGATCGCGGCCGGCGCCATCTCGTCCTCGGAGGCGCCGTGGCCGCGCTGGTCGAAGGCCAGCGCGGCCCACCCGTAGCCCGACGCGGCCCGCGCGAAGTCGGAGTGGTTCTCCTTGCGCGATCCGGCGCCGTGCAGGATCACGATCGCGGGCCACGGCGCCGTGTTGTCGTCGGTCGGCAGCCACAGCTCGTAAGGCCGGCCCTCGTGCACACCGCGCTCGCTCGCCGTTCTCGGTGACGGAAGCCTCATCGCGACCACGCTACCCGGTAGACGGCTGGCAGCCGACACCTCGCGCGGCATCTCGGCGAGGACGTCCCGTCAGAATGGACCCTCACCATGACCGAGCCCACGATCGCCGACCCCGTTGCGAGCTCGCCGGTCTATCCGGCGGGCAGCCGCGTCAACGAGCGCGGCCATCTCGAGATCGGCGGCTGCGACCTCATCGACGTCGTCGCCGAGTTCGGCTCCCCGGCCTACGTCTACGCCGAGGACGACATCCGCGAGCGCGCCGCCACCTACATGGAGGCGTTCCGCGCGCGGACGGACGACTTCGAGGTCCTGTACGCCAGCAAGGCGGCCCCGATCACGGCGATCTACCGGCTGTGCGCCGAGCTGGGGCTGTCGGTCGACGTGGCGTCCGGCGGCGAATTGCACATGGCGCTGCGGGCGGGCTTTGGGCCCCAGCGGATCTACATGCACGGCAACAACAAGACCGAGGCCGAGCTGCGCTATGCCGCGGAGTCGGAGGTGGGCCACCTGATCCTCGACTCGTTCGACGAGATCGAGCGCGCGGACCGCCTCGCCCGGCGAGCTCAGGACGTCCTGATCCGGGTGACGCCCGGGATCAGGCCGTCTACGCACGACTACGTCGCGACCGGCGGGCTCGACTCGAAGTTCGGCTTCGGGCTCGAGGACGGCCTCGCGCGGCGGGCGATCGATGCGGTGCGCGCCACCGAGAACCTGCGACTCGTCGGGCTGCACGCCCACATCGGCTCGCAGATCTTCGAGCTCGAGCCATACGTCAAGGCGATCGAGGCGCTGGCGGAGCTGTGGGACGGGGAGCTGCGGATCCTCAACGTGGGCGGGGGACTCGGGATCGCCTACACGAGCGACGACGACCCCCCGGCGATCGAGGAGTACGTCGACGTCAAGGTCCGCGGTGTCCAGCGGGTGTTCGACCCGGCGCCGCGGATCCTGATCGAGCCGGGGCGCTCGCTGGTCGGCAACGCCGGGCTCACCGTCTACACGGTGGGGACGGTCAAGGAGATCCCCGGGGTGCGGACCTACATCGCGGTCGACGGCGGGATGTCGGACAACATGCGGCCGATGCTCTATGGGGCGCGCTACGAGGCCCTGATCGCGAACCGCGCCTCCGAGCCCGCCGACTCCCCGGTCACCGTCGCCGGGATGCACTGCGAGTCCGGCGACATCCTGATCCAGGATGCGATGCTCGCCTCGCCCTCCCCGGGAGACCTGCTCGTCACTCCGGCGACCGGCGCCTACGGCTACGCGATGGCCTCGAACTACAACGGCCTGCCGCGGCCTCCGGTCGTCTTCTGCTCCGGCGGCGACGCCCGCGCCGTGGTGCGGCGGGAGACCTACGACGACCTGCTCGCCCGGGACGCCGAATGAGCGCCGCGCAGCCGGTTCGCGTCGGGGTCCTCGGTCGCGGCACCGTGGGCACCGCATTCGTCGAGCTGCTCACGGCGCGGGCCGGTGCGGTCGAGGCCGCGACCGGCCGGCGGCCCGAGGTCGTCGGCGTCCTGCGTCGCTCGGAGGGCGACTTCGAGGAGATCCTCGCGGGCTCAGAGATCGTCGTCGAGCTGATCGGGGGCACCGATCCGGCGCGCGACTACGTCCTGCGGGCGCTGCGCGACGGCCGCCATGTCGTCACGGCCAACAAGCAGCTGATCGCCCAGCACGGCGACGAGCTTTTCGAGGCCGCCCGGCGGGCCGGTGTCCAGCTGCGCTTCGAGGCGGCCGTGGCGGGCGTGATCCCGGTCATCCGGGTAATCCAGGAGAGCCTCTCGGCGACCGAGATCACGCGCGTGTTCGGGATCGTCAACGGGACGACCAACTACATCCTCACCGAGATGGCGAGGACGGGCGCCTCCTACGAGGACGCCCTGGCCCGCGCCCAGGAGCTCGGCTACGCCGAGGCCGACCCGAGCGACGACGTCGGCGGCGCCGATGCCGCGGCCAAGATGGCGATCCTCGCGCGGCTCGCGTTCCACACGCCGGTTGGGCTCGGTGACGTCGCCTTCGAGGGCATCGAGGCGATCCAGCCCGACGATCTGGCCTACGCCAAGCAGTTCGGGCTGTCGCTGAAGCTGCTCGGGGTAGCCGAGCACCATGACAACGAGATCAGCGTGCGGGTCTTTCCCTGCTTCCTGTACAGCGGCCACCCCCTCGCCCCGGTCGGGGGCCCGTTCAATGCCGTCATGGTCGAGTCGCCGTCGATCACCGAGATCACGATGTCCGGCCCCGGGGCGGGAGGCACCGAGACCGCTTCCGCCGTGCTGGGCGACCTCGTCTCGATCGTCGCCGGCGACGCGCCCGTCCACGCCCCGCGCGAGCGGCTCGAGGTGACGCGAGACCTCGACTCGGCCTTCTACCTCCACCTCGAGGTCGCCGACCGCCCCGGCGTGCTCGCCCAGGTGGCCGACGTGCTGGGGCGCAACGAGGTGTCGGTCAGAAGCGTCGTCCAGTGGGGGATGGGCGAGGACGCCCGCCTCGTCATGGTCATGCATCAGTGCGCCGAGCGCCGCTTCTACTCGGCGCTCGACGAGATCGCCACGCTCGACTTCCTGCGCGCCGAGCCGCGTGCGATCAGGGTGATCGAGGAGGAGTTCGTGTGAGGCGCCATGCCCCAGCCCCTGATTGAGAGATATCGGGACTCGCTCCCGCTCGAGCCCGACGACCCGATCGTCACCCTCAACGAGGGCTCGACGCCTCTGGTCAAGGCGCCGACGCTGTCGGAGCGGCTCAGCGTCGACGTCTACCTGAAGCTCGAGGGGGCGAACCCGACCGGGAGCTTCAAGGACCGGGGCATGACCGTCGCGGTGTCGCGGGCGCTCGGCGCCGGAGCCGAGGCGATCATCTGCGCCTCGACCGGCAACACGGCGGCGAGCGCGGCCGCATACGCCGCGCGCGCCGGGCTGCGCGGGGCGGTGATCGTGCCGGAGGGAAAGATCGCGATCGGCAAGCTCGCCCAGGCGCTGATGCACGGGGCGCGGGTCGTCGCCCTGCGGGGCAACTTCGACGACGCGCTGCGGCTCGTCCGCGAGCTTGCGCAGCGCCACCCTGTCGAGCTCGTCAACTCGGTCAACCCGTACCGGATCGAGGGACAGAAGACCGCCGCATTCGAGGTCTGCGACGAGCTGGGAGAGCCGCCCGACGCGCTCGCGATCCCGGTAGGAAATGCCGGCAACGTGACGGCGTACTGGGCCGGCTTTCAGGAGCTGGACGCCGCCCCGATCCTGTACGGCTTTCAGGCCGAGGGAGCCGCTCCGCTCGTCCTCGGGCATCCAGTCGATCGCCCCGAGACGGTCGCATCGGCGATCCGGATCGGCAACCCGGCACGCTGGGAGGAGGCGATGGGGGCGCTGACCGCATCGCGCGGCCGGGTCGCGGCCGTCACCGATGAACAGATCCTCGATGCCTACCGGATGCTCGCCTCACAGGAGGGCGTCTTCTGCGAGCCCGCCTCCGCCGCCTCGGTCGCCGGACTGCTCGCCCACGGGCTCCCGGTCGCGGAGGGGTCCGCCGCGCCGCGCAGCGTCGTCTGCGTGCTGACCGGTCACGGGCTCAAGGATCCCGACACCGCGCTCGGCAAGGCGCCGGCCGTGATCGGGTGCGAGAACGACGTCACCGCGGTCGAGCGCGCGATCTTCGAATAGCGCGCCGCTCCCGGCGGGGTCGCTCGGGTGGGGGTATCGTTGGACCGCCCGGGAGCTCGCCGTCGAACGGGGTGTTGGGATCTCAATCGTCGACTGGGCGTGGCGAATCCTGCTGTTCGGCACGAACAGCGCGCGTTCCGCTTGCCCTCAGTGGGGATGCTGGCGTCATGCGGACAGCCGTCGCGCTTCTCGGCAGCCTGATCGCTCCGCCCCGCTGCGCGATCTGCGACGCCGCGACCGAGGCGCGGCACCCGCTGTGCGCGCGCTGCGAGGCCGAGCTGTCGTCGGCCGCGCCGCAGAGCGGGTCGGTGCCCGGCGTCGAGTCGACCTGGTCGGCGGCTCCCTACGGCGACGCTGCGCGCGGGCTGGTGGCGGCGCTCAAGTTCCGCCGCCTGCTGCCGCTGGCGCGCCGCGCCGCAACGGCGATCCATGCCTCGGTGCCGCCGGGGCTGCTCGACGGCGCGCTGGTGCCCGTGCCCGCCGCGCCGCTGCGGCTGCGCGCGCGCGGCTTCGATCCCGCCGAGCAGATCGCGCTCGAGCTCGCCAGGCTCAGCGGCCGGCCGCTCGCGCCCTGCCTGCGGCGCTCCCAGGGTCCGCGCCAGGTCGGGCGTCCGCGGGCCGAGCGCCTGGCGTCGCCTCCGCGCGTGGTGGTGCGCGGCGAGGCTCCGGCTCGCTCGATTCTGGTCGACGACGTCCTGACCACCGGGTCGACGCTGGCCGCGTGCGGCGCGGCGCTTCGCGAGGCCGGCGGGGAGCGAGTCGTCGCGGTCACCTTTGCGCGTTCCGGTGGAAAAGAACTTGGCGTGCGGCCCTCGCGGGCGTAATCTTTTGCCTACCCGGCGAGAGGAGAGAGCGTGCGGATCGAGATCAGGGGACGCAACGGCCTCGAGGTCACCGACGAGCTTCGCGAACACGTCGAGAAGCGCTTCGCCCGGATCGGGCGCCAGGTCTCCGACCTGGCCCAGCTCGACGTCGAGCTCAGCGAGGAGCGCAACCCCGCGATCTCGGACCGCGAGATCGCCAAGGCGACGCTCTACCTCAAGGGCGTCACGCTGCGAGCCCGCGAGGCCTCGCCGGACATGCTGCACTCCATCCACGCGCTCGCGGAGGACATGCGGCGCCAGGTAAAGCGCCACCGCGAGAAGCGCCGCAAGCGCTCCCAGACCCGGCGGCTGGTCTCGCGGCTGCGCGGCCGCGCCGCCTAGACCGGGACTGCAGGGCGTCCGAAATCCCGTTGCTACGCTGAATCCCCTATGGCGAGGGGCATCATCGACCGCGCGCTGCGCATGGGCGAGGCGCGCCAGTTCAAGGAGTACGAGCGCCGCGTCGAGTCCATCAATCGGATCGAGCCGGAGATGGAGCTGCTCGATGACGACGAGCTGCGCACGGAGGCGGATGCGCTGCGCGAGCGCGCCCGCAACGGCGAGCCGCTCGACGATCTGCTGCCCGAGTCCTTCGCGCTGACCCGCGAGGCCGCGCGGCGGGCGATCGGCCAGCGCCACTTCGACGTCCAGCTGATCGGCGGCATGGTGCTGCACGACGGCGCGATCGCCGAGATGAGGACCGGGGAGGGAAAGACGCTCACCGCGACGCTCGCGATCGCCCTCAACAGTCTCGCCGGCAATCCCGTTCACCTGGTGACGGTCAACGACTACCTGGCGCGGCGCGACGCCGAGTGGATGGGCCCCATCTACAGGGCGCTCGGGGTCACCGTCGGGGCGATCCAGGAGTCCGACACGCCCGCCGACCGCAGGGCGATCTACGCGTGCGACGTCACCCACGGGACGAATTCCGAGTTCGGCTTCGACTACCTGCGCGACAACATGGCGTCGTCGCTCGAGAACTGCGTCCAGCGCGGTCACGAGTTCGCGATCGTCGACGAGGTCGACAACATCCTGATCGACGAGGCTCGCACCCCGCTGATCATCTCGGGCCGCCCCGAGCAGGCCGCCGACACCTACTACACGTTCGCCCGCCTGGCCCGCCAGCTCAAGGGAGAGGAGGCAAAGCCGAAGCTCAAGTCGCTCGGCGAGTCGAAGGACACCTCGGAGGTCGACCACGACTACGAGTACGACGAGAAGCACAAGACCGTCGCGCCGACCGAGCGCGGCGTGCACCGGACCGAGCAGTTCCTCGGGGTCGAGAACCTCTACGTCTCCGAGCACGGGACGCTCGTCAACCACCTGGTCCAGTCGCTGAAGGCCGAGTCGCTGTACAGGCGCGACAAGGACTACGCCGTGATCGACGGCCAGGTGATGATCATCGACGAGTTCACGGGGCGGATCCTCGAAGGGCGGCGCTGGTCGGAGGGACTGCACCAGGCGATCGAGGCCAAGGAGGGCGTCGCGATCAAGGCCGAGAACCAGACGCTCGCCACGATCACGCTCCAGAACTACTTCCGCCTCTACGACAAGCTCTCAGGGATGACCGGGACCGCGCTCACCGAGGCGCAGGAGTTCATGAAGATCTACGAGATGCCGGTGGTCGAGGTCCCGACCCACCGGCCGATGATCCGCGCCGACCACAACGACCTGATCTACAAGACCAAGCAGGGCAAGTGGAAGGCGGTGCAGGGCGAGATCGAGGAGCGCCACGAGCGCGGCCAGCCGGTCCTCGTGGGCACCGTCTCGGTGGAGATGTCGGAGATGCTCTCCGAGCGGCTGAAGCGCCACGGGGTCGACCACGTGGTCCTCAACGCCAAGCCCGAGCACGCCCAGCGCGAGGGCGAGACGATCGCCCAGGCGGGACGGACCGGTGCGGTGACGATCGCGACCAACATGGCGGGGCGCGGCGTCGACATCAAGCTCGGCGGAAGCCCGGATGGGCTCGCGAGGGCGGAGCTCGCCAAGCGCGGCCTCAAGCCCGGTGACGAGGGCTTCGAGGAGGCGCTGAGCTCGCTGGTCGAAGAGCTCGAGCCGCGCTGCGCGGAGGAGGGCGAGCGTGTGCTGGAGCTCGGGGGCTTGTTAATCCTCGGCACAGAGCGCCACGAGTCGCGGCGGATCGACAACCAGCTTCGCGGGCGGTCGGGACGCCAGGGCGACCCCGGCGAGTCGCGGTTCTTCCTGTCGGCCGAGGACGATCTGATCCGCCTGTTCGCGGGCGACCGGATCTACAAGATCCTCGACCGGCTGGGGCCCGTGGACGAAGAGGGCGAGGAGTATCCGCTCGAGGCGAAGATGCTCACGCGCACGGTCGAGAACGCGCAGAAGAAGGTCGAGGAGCAGAACTTCCTGATCCGAAAGCGAGTGCTCGAGTACGACGACGTGCTCAACGAGCAGCGCCGGATCGTCTACGAGTACCGCCGGCAGATCCTCGAGGGACGCGACATGTCGGACGCGATCCGCGACGAGCTCGGTGGAGTGATCGAGCGACTCGTCGAGCAGTACACGCCGGGCGAGGTCTACGAGGACTGGGACCTGCCCGAGCTCCAGGTCCAGCTCGAGCAGCTATGGCCGCTCGGAGTGACGCTGGTCGAGCTCGACCAGAAGCAGGCCTCGGACCGCGAGGAGCTCGTCGAGCTCCTCGTCCAGGACGCGCGCGCTGCCTACACCCGCCGCGAGGAGGAGTTCGGCACCGACCTGATGCGCTACCTCGAGCGCCAGATCCTGCTCCAGATCATCGACAACCGCTGGCGCGAGCACCTTTACGAGATGGACTATCTGCGCGAGGGAATCCACCTGCGTGGATTCGCCCAGATCGATCCGCTGGTCGCGTACAAGAACGAGGGCTTCACGATGTTCAGGGAGCTGATGAACGCGATCTGGGAGGAGTTCGCGCGGCTGATCTTCCACGTCGAGGTCCAGGTCTCGCCGGCACAGGCGCAGCAGATGTTCACGCCCGCCGCCGCACCGAGCGGGGTCCAGTACTCGGGCGGCACCCCCGATGAGCAGCCCTCGCCGCTCTCGCAGGCAGGCGCCGGGGCCGCGGCGGGAGCAAGCACGGCGACCGCTGCGGGCGGGCCCCAGCAGCCCGCTGCGGCCCCCGCCCAACGAGGTCCCCAGCCGGCCGAGCCCGCGGCGGCGAGCACCCGCGTCAAGGGCGAGCACGAGAAGATCGGCCGCAACGACCCCTGCTGGTGCGGGTCGGGCAAGAAGTACAAGAAGTGCCACGGCGCCTGACCCGCGTCGTCGCCGGCGTCGCAGCCGCAGCGATATCCGCCTCGCTCACGGCGTCCGGCTCGGCGGGCGCGTCCGCCGGCGGAGGCGACTCGCCCCGGATCGTGGGCGGGGCGCCGACCACGATCGATCAGTGGCCCTGGCAGGCTGCGTTGGCGCTCAACGACGCGATCTATCCCGGCGACGGATACGACCGCCAGTTCTGCGGCGCCTCTCTCGTCGCGCCGGCGATCGTCGTGACCGCGGCACACTGCGTGGCCGGCTTTCCCAACCCGATCGGCTTCAACTCGGCGATCAACTTCGAGGTCTTCACGGGACGCACCTCGCTGTCGTCCTCGCAGGGCCAGGTGAGCAACGTCGCCGAGGTCTACTACTTCGCCTCGGGTCCGGGGGGAGCCCCCGTCGTCGAGGCGCAGAGCGGCCCGAACGTGGGCCCCGACCTTTACAACAGCGCCACCAAGGAGTGGGACGTCGCGTTCCTCAGGCTCGCCGATCCCTCGAGCTCGCCGACGATCAAGCTCGCGGGCGCCGACGAGAGCGCGACCTGGGCGCCCGGGCGTGCCGCGTTCGTCACCGGCTGGGGGGACCTTGCGGAGGGCGCCGGCGCCCGCCCCGACCAGCTTCACGCGGCCCAGGTCGCGATGATCGACGACGCCACCTGTGGCTCCCCGTCGGTCTACGACGGCGATTTCTATCCGGCCGTGATGGTCTGCGCCGGCGTCTACCCGCAGGGAGGCACCGACACCTGTCAGGGCGACAGCGGCGGGCCGCTCGTCGTCCCGGTAGAGGAGGGCGCGAGCGCCACCTTCCGGCTCGTCGGGGACACCAGCTTCGGCGCCGGATGCGCGCGACCGAACTACCCCGGCGTGTACGGGCGGATCGCGGCCGATCCGATGCGCAGCGCGCTTCAGGCGGCGATCCTCTCGATCGCCGGCGTGGACGTCGTGGGATCGGGGGCGAGGCCCGCCGAGCCGCCGGCGACGGAGATCACCGTGCATCCGAAGCGGAAGTCCCACAAGCGCAAGGCGCGATTCGAGTTCAGCGCCACAGAGCCCGCGACGTTCCAGTGCGAGCTCGACGGCAAGACGCCCCATGCGTGCGACTCGCATTTCAAGGCGCGCGTCCGCAGGGGCACGCACGAGCTCGAGGTCACCGCGGTCGACTCGGTCGGAAACGAGGACCCGACGCCGGCGAGATTTCACTGGAAGGTGAAGCTCGCGGGCTGACACTCGCGCTTGACCGCCGCGACCGCGACGCCCGCGCAGCGCGCGACTAGGATCTATGTATGGCCGAGGCGCTCTCGAACGAGGCCGTGAACGCTCGCGTCGCGCAGGTGCGCGACGGACTGAAGCTGCTCGCGGACTACCTTTGACCCGGCCGGGCTCGCCGCCGAGGTAGAGCGGCTCGAGGCCGAGATGCAGCGGCCCGGCTTCTGGGACGACCAGGAGCAGGCATCCCGGACCGCCAGCGCCCACAAGCGGGCCCGCGAGCGGCTTGACACCTTCCGCGCGCTCGAGGCCGACGCCGAGGACCTCGGCGAGCTCGCGGCGCTGGCCGCCGACGACCCCGAGCTCACGGGCGAGGTCGCCTCGCAGGTCGACTCGGTCGAGTCCCGGCTGGCGACGCTCGAGGAGGCTCGCCTGTTCAGCGGCGAATACGACAGCGGCGACGCCGTGGTCACGATCCGATCCGGGGCCGGCGGGACCGACTCCCAGGATTGGGCGGAGATGCTGCTTCGTATGTATCTGCGCTGGGCCGAGCGGCGCGGATTCCGGGTCGAGATGAAGGAGGCCTCCGAGGGCGAGGAGGCGGGCATCAAGTCGGCCACCTTCATTGCCAGAGGCGAGAACGCCTACGGCCTGTTCGCCGCCGAGCGCGGGGTCCACCGGCTGGTCCGCATCTCGCCGTTCGACGCCCAGCACCGGCGCCACACCGCCTTCGCCCAGGTCGACGTCGCGCCGCTCGTCGACGACGAGGTCGAGGTCGAGATCGACGACGAGGACATCCGGGTCGACACCTACCGCGCCTCGGGCGCCGGCGGCCAGCACGTCAACAAGACCGACTCCGCCGTACGCATCACGCACACCCCGACCGGCATCGTCGTCCAGTGCCAGAACGAGCGCTCGCAGGCCCAGAACAAGGCGACCGCGATGCG
>DASPWW010000097.1:0-17280 GCA_035637595.1 Solirubrobacterales bacterium
CGCATAGCGAACTCTAGGCAGGACAGTGCCGGCGGTTCGGCCGACCGACTCGCGCGGGATGCCGGCGCGCCGCGCCCATTTTGGCCTGTTGCTCATCGATGACCTGCAGGGCGGCAGCCTGAGCAAACCGGATATTCACGAGGCCCGCTATAGGGACAAAATGGTGCACCTCACCGTCGGGGGCGCGGTTCAGTTACGCGCGCCCCACGCCACGGCAAGCGCCACCGCGGCGAGGATCCCCGCTCCCAGAAGCAGCTGTCCCCGCTCCGCCGGCTCGCCGAGCATCGCCCCAGTCATCCCGGCGGAGAGCAGCGAGCCGCGGCTCCCCGCTGACAGCGCCGAGCCGATCGAGGCGGCGGAGCCGATCGAAAACGCGGAGGCCGCCGAGCCGGCGGATCCCACCGACAGAACCGATCCCACGGACCCGATCGAAAGCAGCGACCCGCGCGAGCCGATCGACAGAAGCGAGTCCTCGGACCACAGCGACCATTGGGACTCCCCCATCAGTCCCTGTCCACCTCCTGACGGACGTCGACGACGGCCTCGAACTCCATCGTGTCGGCGGGCAGCGCGGCGCTGCAGAAGTCCTCGCCGAAGGGAGTCAGGTGGATGCTGCGGCGCACGGTCCGGCCGAGGCGCCCCGCCTGGCTCATCGCCTCCTTGACCTCGGGCTGCGCCTCGAGCACCTGATACGGCATCGGGTCCTCGATCTTCTCGCGCGAGAACCACACCAGGCCGAGCCGGTTGAGGTTGTTGAGATACCGCTGGATGCGGTCGGGATACCGGCACCCCGCCTCGGCTCCGATCATCGTCAGGCCGAGCGCGACGAGTTGGGAGGCGAGTGGCATGCCGGCCCGGACGTCGACCGCGGCCTGGGGCCCCTTGGTGGCGAGCAGGCGAATGATCCGGGCCTCGTCGGGAGCGAGGTCCTCGAGGATGTGCTCGTACGCGGGGTGCGAGTCCTGGTCGAAGTGGACGTCGGCGGACTTGCGCAGCAGCTCGGCGCCGCGCTCGCGCAGCGACTCGTGGCGCCCGCCGGCCGTGGGACCGCCGGATTCGCCGCGCGAGTTGCGCGGCGAGGGCCGCTCGACGGGCGCGGCGTCCGCGAGCGCACGTGCGGCGCGCAGGGCTCGATCGCTTGCGCGTGCCGCCTCGCCGATCGCCCACGCCGCCGTGTTCCACCACGCCTCGGCGGCCATTCGCGCCAGGGACGGCGCCGCCCCGCGCAGGCCCGGGTCGGCGCGCGGCGTCGCCGAGTCGGGTCCCGGCCCGGGGCCGGTTCCGGGGACCGACTCGGCGCTCCTGCTCGGCTGCGGTGTCGTCTCGTCGCTCATCCGCTCATCCGAAGATCAGCAGATGCACGAGTCCGGCGCCGAACCCCAGCACCGCGCCGTGGAGGTACAGCAGCCACTCGTCCTCGCGCATCGCGGTGCGCAGCATCTCCGAGAAGTCGGCCGAGCCCATCTCGCGC
Source organism: Solirubrobacterales bacterium (assembly GCA_035637595.1). Classification (GTDB taxonomy): domain Bacteria; phylum Actinomycetota; class Thermoleophilia; order Solirubrobacterales; family 70-9; genus DASPWW01. The sequence continues at coordinate 1,472 of DASPWW010000097.1, forward strand.
ATGCGAGCCGTGATCAGCTTCTTGACCGCGGCGCTCTGGCGGCGGTTGAACTCCTCGTCTGTCAGGGGGGTCATCGTGTACTCGACCGCTTCGGTCGCGACCGACTGGCGGATCGTGTCGTAGGTGCGCGTGCCGACGGCGACGCGGACGGCGGTTCGGGCGGGACCCACCGCGCGGTCGATCGCGGGGCGCATCGCGGTCTCGATCATCTGCCGGGTGCGATCCGAGCGCGGTCCGTACAGAAGGTCGTCGCCGATGTTGCCGATCGTGACGATGTCGTCGGCGATGATCTCGCCGTAGATCCCGGCGACCTCGGGCTGGCGGCGAAGGAACAGGCCATGGGCCTTGAACGGCCCAACCTTGCGCGGCTCGACGGGCTCGAAGATCATCTTGATCGCGAGGTAGTTGGTGACGTAGCCGATGATCACGCCCGCGATCGGCAGCACCCACCACTGCGTCAGCAGCACCTCGGTGATGTAAGCGGTCGGGATCCCGCATGCGAAGCCGAAGAAGAAGCCGAAGTTGATGATGAAGCGCAACTCGCGCTTTCCGACCTCGAGAAAGATCCGGTTGGCGAGCTCGGGATGCTCCTCGATCCGCCGAATCACCATCAGCTTGACGTCGAGGAGCTGGTCGATGTTCTCGCCGATCTCGTCGGTGACCTCGCGGACGATGTCGGGGAGCTGCTCCTGGACACGGGCGTGAACGGCCTCGCGAACCCGGGGCGGCATGTCGTTCCACATCCGCGGGTTCTCGCGCTCCATGATCCGCTCGACGACGTCGCGGATGTCCTGGCGCGCCGTCGTCAGGATGTGCTCGGCGATCGCCTCGGGCTCGAGCTGCTGGTAGAAGTCGGAGGGGCTGCCGACCTTCGCGATCCCCTTGTCGACCGCGATGCTGCCCATCTTCGCGGCGCGCGAGGGGATGATCCCCTGCCACCCGAGACCGCCCTGCATCACGCCGGGGATCTGCTGGATGCGCCGCGGCAGAACGTGGGCCAGCGGCGCCAACCCGGGCAGCCGGAAGCCGGCGAAATGCACCGGGTAGAACAGCATCCACACCCCGCTCCAGTTGGTCAGATAGCCGATCGCCCCGGTGAAGATCGGGATCGTGACCAGGCTGATCGTCTCGGAATCCATCTCGCGCCTCGCCTCGGAGCGATGGCGGGGCCTCGACGCGTGAGCCTATCCGCTGGCCGCGTAACGGATACGGGCTATGGGTTGACAGAGAGCTGGCAACCCAATCGGATACGGCGAAAATCGACCTCGAAAGGGGAGTTCATGAACAACTACGCGATCCTGCGCCGCAGCGGGTGGCGCTCGCCGGGCGATCTTCAGGAGGCCGCGGAGCGCTCGCGCAAGGTGGGAGACGAGCAGATGTCCGATGAAATCCGCTGGATCCGAAGCTACGTTCTCGATGAGGACGGTGGATCGGTGGGCACGGTGTGCATCTACCAGGCCACCAGCCCCGAGGCGATCCGCAAGCACGCGGATCTCGCCGAGCTGCCCGTCGACGAGATCATCCCGATTGCCGACACCGTCATCGTGAGAGAGGACCCCGCCCCCGCCGCGGCCTGAGCGGCTTCGCGGGCACGAAAAACCGGGGCCTTCAAGGCCCCGATTTCTCGTTGTCGAACTGGACGGGTCGCTAGGCCACTGTCCTGGCCTGCGACTCGACGCGGCTCAGCGCGTCCTCGGCGGCCGACTGGACGTCGGACACCCGGCGCTCGGCGCTGCGTCGGTTGCGCCGCGCGAAGCGCGTCGCCTCGCTCCGCCGCTTCGCCAGCTGCCGCTGCGTGCGGCGGCGGAACGTCGCGCCACGGCGCTCCGCCTTGCGGAGCTCCGTCGCGGCTCGACGGCGCGCGCGGCCGAACTGGCGCGTGGCCTGCTGACGGCTCGTCAGCGGGCGCACCGTATCGGCGAGCGTCTCGCCGGCGATCACCGTGGTGCCGATCGCCGTATCGGCCGCCCGCTGCGCCTGCAGGCCGGCCGCCTTGAGGCGGTTCGCCTGAGCGCGAGCGCGTGTCTGCGCGGCCTTGCGCGCTGAGCGGCTGCGCTTCGCCTCGTTTTGCTTTCTCGTCGCCGCGGCCTTCTGGGCAGCGGCGCCTCTGTCTGTCTCAGTGCGGGTCGCGATGGGAAATCACCTCTCCTGTCTGCGACTCGACTACTGCCTACCCCGTTTCGCCTACCCCTCGCGCAACGAGCAAAACAGGCCAGCCGCGGGTCGTTACGCGCCGCACATGAGGGCGCCGCGGCGCCGGCGAGCGCGTTGCTTCTTGCTGTGTGCGATCGCCCACACGCAGCCCTCCGATCACTGGGCTAGAGTCGGCGCCGACAACCTGCCGAGCCCCCGGACACCGCATCCGGGGGGCGGGGGAACCAACCTCGGGCTTGGGCCCAATGCCAATGGGATCCGAGTCCTCGGGGCGAATCGGACCGTCAATTCCGTAGCGCTGCTCTTTCGGCGCGAGCCCGACAGCTAACCCCGCAGGCCCTAGAGAAAGAGAGGTGCTGGAGTGTTCACACGTCTGCTGTCGCGCCTGATCGACGGTGACGGCACGAGCGAGAACGAGGCGCTCGCCTACATCGGCGGGGCGTTGATCGGCGTCGTCGTCGCCTACGTCGTCCTCGTGCTCACGTTCGGGATCAGCTACATGAGCTGAGGCCTGCCGCGGCACGGCCCTACCACGGCACTTTGCCCAGCTTCGCCGGCCGGGGCGCCACCCCCGCGTTCGCGACGGCCGGGTCCTCCGTGTAGTCCTCGACCGACGCCCCATAGCGGGCCGCCGCCTCGCTGACCGGAAACGTGACCCCGGGGTCTGCGGTTCGCGCGCCGACCATCAGGACCGAGCTCGGACCGTCGCCACCGCCGACGATCACGTGCGCGGTGCCGGGCGGCGAGTGCAGGAAGTCGCCCTTGCGCATCGTCCGTTCCTCGCCCTCGACGATCGCGATGCACTCCCCGCTGAGGACCAGAAAGGCCTCCTGGTGGTTTTCGCGGTGATACATCGAGGCAGGCTGTCCGGGCTCGAGCAACCGGACGTTGATCCCGAGCTGCGGGAAGTCGCCGATGGTGGCCTCGAACATCGCGCCGGAGCCGAGCCGGTCGTCGGAGAGCCCCTGCGACTCGGCGATGTTGACGATGAACCAGCCGTCGCCCTCGGGGATGAGCCCCGCATCCGCCTCGCTGAGCGCCGCCTCCTTGACCTCGACCTTGTCGGGCAAGATCGCCTCCTTCCGGTTGGGATTCGCGCCCGCGAGCCTAGGCGCTCGCCGCGGCGGGGTCTGTGACAGTCGGCACTATGGCTGAACGCCCGCCCGCTGCCCGCCGCCGTCGTGCGCGGCGGCGAGCTCCGGGACGACGCAGTAGGCGCCCTCCGAGAACCCCTGCGGGTCGAGCCCGAGGGCGTGGTTGAACCGCGCTCGGAGGTTCTCGATCGCGATCGCGTTCGTCAGCTCGACGAGCTGGCCGTCGTCGAAGCGCTCCTGGAGCCTCGCGACGAGCTCGTCGGAGACCTCGACCGGGGTGCGGCTCATCGCCGCGGCGTAGTCGAGCACGAGCTTCTCGAGCCCGTCGAACGCCTCGCTGTCGCCGTGGCGCGGCAGCTCGCGAAGCTGCTCTTCGGGCACCCCGTGGTCGAGCGCGTAGCGCGACCCGAAGTCCATGCACCACTCGCAGCCGACCACCGCGGCCGCCTTCGTCTCGGCCAGCGCCTTGAGCCGCGCGTCGACCCGGGCCGAGCGCTCCACCGTGGTCTCGAAGAGCCCGTAGCCGATCAGCAGCTTGCGATGGTGAAGGTATGCCTCCACGGGCGCCGGCGCGGCGCCGTAGGCCCGCCGCCCGTACCAGCGAACGAGGCCCGCGAAGGGCCCGCGGACCTTCGTCCGCAGCCGGCTGCCGCCCGCATCGGCGTCGCCGAGCGGGGCCGGCGGACCGGCCGTCGCGCCGGCCTGGGAGAGGCGCCGGGTGAGCGCGAGCATTGCGGCGGCGGCGGCGACCGCCGCAGCGAGGGCTACTCCGTTGAGCACGCGGTCGCCGCCCGACAGCGCGTCGTCGGCGCCGAGGTGGTAGACGAAGTGCGGAACCTGGTAGGCGAGGTAGGCGACCAGCGCAAGCTGGACGGCGCGGCGGTCGAGCCACACCGCGGCGAGGATCAGGGCGAGGCCGAGCGCCAAGAACGTCGCGCCGACGTCGGTCGCGAGGTGCTCGTCGTAGGAGCCGTAGAGCGGAAGCCACTCGTTGCCTCCGCCGGGGAAGCTCTCGTACCAGTTCCGCGGCGCGAGCAGGGCCCACACTCCGATCGCGAGCTGCGGCCCCCCGAGCAGGATCAGCCCCACCCTCGCGATCCGCCCCTTCGATCCCTTGCCCGCCGGGATTCGCTGCGATGCCTCGCTCATGTCAGCCTCCAGTTCGCCGGCCATAACCGAATCGCCGTTCGGTGAGGTAGTACCCTACCGAATCGAGGTTCGGTTGTGTCATCGGTTTCGACGAGCAAGCGCGACGGGGCGCGGCGCCGGCTGAGCGCGGGCGAGCGCCGCGCCCGCATCCTCGACGCCGCCACGGAGGTCTTCGCCGAGCACGGCTACGCCGCCGCGTCGATGGGCGAGATCGCGGCACGAGCCGGAGTCGTCGCTTCGGTGCTGTACGACCACTTCGGCTCAAAGCGCGAGCTTCACATCGAGCTGCTCCAGCTTCACGGCGAGGAGCTGATCCGGCGCTCGATCGGCGAGGTGGAGGGCGATCCGGGCGCCGAGCTCCAGCGCGCCAGCCTCGAGGCCTACTTCCGCTTCGTCGAGGAGGACCCGTTCGTGTGGCGATTCCTGTTTCGGGATCCCCCGAACGACCCCGAGATCGCTGCGGCGTGGCGGCGCCTCCACGACCGCGCCACGGCGGGCATCGTCGACTTGATCAGGCTCGGGGCCCCGCACGCCGGGGCGCCGTTCGACCTGCCCGACGAGACCGCCACCTGGATGCTCGCCAAGGCCGCACAGTCGGCGACCAACGGGCTCGCGCAGTGGTGGTGGGAGCATCGCGAGGTGCCGCGCCAGCAGGTGACCGAGCTGGCCATGGCGCTGCTCTGGGAGGGATTCGAAGGCCTTCTCGGTCGTGTCCCCGCCGCCGGTGGGAGCATCGGCCGCGCGGGAATCGTCTAGCGTTGTGGTATCGCCAGGGAGAATCTGAAAGTCCTGCGATTCATATGGGGCGGCAGAGGCCGCGCCGTCGTGGCCGTGGCGGCCGTCGCGCTGCTGACCGCTGCGGCGCCCGCCCTGGGAGCCGACCGCTATGCCGCGCCAGGGGAGGTCGACACCTCTCCGTGCACCGAGCTGAATCCCTGCAACATCCAGAGTGCCGTGGAGGACGCAACCGCGGTGGCGAGCAACGACGACGTGCTCATCCGCACGGGCACCTACAGCCTCACCGACCCGCTGCTCGTCGTGCCCGACACCAAGGTCCAGGGAGACCCGGGACAGCCGCGGCCGCGGATCACCTCGGCCCAGTCGATAACCGTCGGGGGAGACTTCGGCATCAACGGCCAAACCCAGGTCAGCCACCTCAAGATTCAGAACACGCTAAGCGGCGGCACCGCGTTCGCGATCAGCGGTGGGATCGCCGAGGACATAATCGCCGAGGCGACCAGCGCGTGGGCGTGCCTCGCCGACACCGCAACGCTGCGTGACAGCACGTGCTGGTCGGCTGGGGCCGCGGGCATCGGCGTCAGTTCGTATAACCAACCCGGCGTCGTCAACCTGCGCAACGTCACCGCGATCGCCGACGGAGTCAACTCCGTCGGCGTCGCCGCCGAGGTCTTCACGGACCCCGACCCCACGATCGGGCAGGTGCTCATCGACGCCAGGGACGTGATCGCCGACGGGGAAACCGACGTGCGGGCGAGAACCGACTCCCAGTTCGGGAACAGCGCCGACGTGACGCTCTCCTATTCCAACTACATCACCGAGAACGTGTCGGGGGCTGACGCCACCGTGACCCCGTCGACCGCCCCGACGAATCAGGAGGCGCTGCCCATCTTCGCCAATGCCGCGCTAGGCGACTTCCATGAGCTCGCCGGATCGCCGACGATCGACATGGGGGCCACCGACACCCTCACCGGAACGGCGGACATCGACGGCGAGCCGCGCGTGCAGGGGGCCGCTGTCGACATCGGCGCCGACGAGACGGCGAACCCGGCACCGCCGACCCCCGAACCTCAGCCTGGGCCCGCCGGGGGCGATACCACGCCGCCGGAGACCACCATCACCAAGGGGCCGAAGGCGAAGTCCAAGTCGAGGTCGGCGACGTTCGAGTTCACCTCGAGCGAGCCGGGCTCGACCTTCCAGTGCAAGCGCGACTCCGCGAGCTTCGAGCCCTGCACTTCGCCCGAGACCTTCAAGGTCGGAAAGGGCAAGCACAGCTTCCAGGTCCGCGCCACGGACGCCGCCGGCAACACCGACCCGACGCCGGCCTCCTCCGACTGGAAGGTCAAGCCGAAGAAGAAGAAATAGTCCCGGACTAGAAGTAGTCCGGCCTAGACGTCCTTGACCACGACCTTGCCGTCCATGTCGGCGTGGATCGTGCAGTGATAGGAAAAGCTCCCGACGTCCTTGAACCTCTTGCTGGTCGTCTCGCCGGGGCCGATGACCTTGTTCTTCGCGCCCTTGAACTTGACCGTGTGGTCGTTGGAGCCGTCGTTGGTCCACTCGACCTTCTCCCCCTGCCCGATCTTGACCTTCGTCGGATCGAAGAAGTTGTCGCCGGCAGAGACGCCGTGCACCGCGGCCGATGACGCGAGCGCCGCCGCGACCAGCAGCGCCGAGACGGCCGCGACCAGCGCCATCAGCGACATCCGCGCCCGCCGAGATCTGAGCTTCGCTCCCAAACCGCACCAAACCATACCCACCACCGCTCGGGCGCGGGCCGTACGATCCTCTCGTGGCCTACGACGCCGACCTCGCCGAGCGGGTGCGCGACGCGATCGCGCTTCGCGACGGTCTCAGCGAGCGTGAGATGTTCGGCGGAATCGGCTTCATGGTGGGCGGCAACATGGCCTGCGGCGTGCTCGGCGACGAGCTGATCGTGCGGCTCGCGCCAGCCGACGCCGAGCGCGCCCTGGCCGAGGAGCACACGCGGGTGTTCGACTACTCGGGGCGCCCCATGAAGGGCTGGATCTTCGTCGCGTCCGAGGGATTGGGCTCCGACGACCAGCTCGCCGAGTGGGTCGACGCCGGCGCCGACTTCGCCGCCTCGCTGCCATCGAAGTGAGCCCCGCCGCGGCGCCGCTGCTTGCCGTCGACGCGCCCTCGCTGCTGTTTCGGGCCTTCTACGCGCTCCCCGACTCGATCAAGGCACCGGACGGAGCGCCGGTCAACGCATTGCTGGGCACCACCAACCTGATCCTGCGCGAGGTCGAGCGCCACGAGCCGCGGGCGGTCGTCCTGTGCTTCGGCCCCGACGCCGCCGCCTACCGGGTCGAGCTCTATCCCGCCTATCACGCGGAGCGCCCCGAGCTCCCGGACGGCCTGGCGCCGCAATTCGCCGACAGCGCCGCGTTCTTCGGGGCCTTCGGCTGGACGGTCGCAAGCCACGACTCGCTCGAGGCCGACGACCTGCTGGGTTCGTACGCGCGCCGCGAGCTCGAGGCGGGCGGCCGCGCGCTGCTGATGACGGGCGACCGCGACATGTTCCAGTGCGCCGGCGACCGGGTCACGGTGCTCTACGTCCGCACCGGAGGCGCCAGGGGCGCCGAGGAGGTCGGGCCGGTCGAGGTCCGCGAGCGCTACGGCATCGGGCCCGAGCTCGTTCCCGACTTCATCGCCCTGCGCGGTGACCCCTCCGACGGGATCCCCGGCGCCAAGGGAGTCGGAGAGAAGACGGCGGCGGAGCTGCTACGCCGCCACGGCTCGCTCGAGGCGGTGCTCGACGCCGCGGTCCGCGAGCGTCGGCCGGCGCTTCGCAGTGCGCTGCTCGGCGGACGCGACGAGCTGCTGGCCTTCAAGGACATCGCGACGCTGCGCGACGCCGGCGTCGAGCGGCCCCCCGATCAGCCCACCGACCGGGTCGGGGCGGCCGCCGCCGCGCGCGAGCGCGGCATGAACCGGCTCGCCGAGCGCCTCGAGGGCGACGGCTCCGTCTAGGAGCGCGAGTAGCGCACCGCCTCCTCCGAGCCGCCGGTGGCGTCGCCGGCGCTGTATGAATGCGCGCCGGCGCCCGCCAGCTTGCCTTCGTCGACGATCAGGTACTCGTCGCGGATCGGGCGCCCGTCGAGCCAGGACTCGAGAATCTCGCGGACGCCGGCGGCGTAGCGAGCCTGGGCGGAGAGGCTGGTGCCCGAGACGTGCGGGGTCATGCCGTGATGCGGCATCGTCCGCCACGGATGGTCCCGGGGCGCGGGCTGGGGGAACCAGACGTCGCCGGCATAGCCGGCGAGCTGCCCGGACTCCAGCGCCCGCGCGACGGCTTCGCGGTCGCAGATCTTGCCGCGCGCCGTGTTGACGAGATAGGCGCCGCGCTTCATCCGCGCGATCATCTCGTCGTCGAACAGGTGCTCGGTCTCGGGGTGAAGCGGCGCGTTGATCGTCACCACGTCGCAGACGTCGACCATCGCCTCGGGTGAGTCGTGGTAGATCACCCCCAGCTCCTGCTCGACCTGCGGAACGAGCCGGTGACGGTCGGTGTAGTGCAGGCCGACGTCGAACGGCTTCAGGCGCCGCAGCACGGCCGAGCCGATCCGGCCCGCGCCCACCGTGCCGACCTGCATGCCCTCGACGTCATAGGAGCGCGAGACGCAGTCGGCGATGTTCCACCCGCCGTCGACCACCGTGCCATAGGACGGGATGTAGTTGCGTACGAGAGCCAGGATCATCATCACGACGTGCTCCGAGACGCTGATGCTGTTGCAGTACGTCACCTCGGCGACGGTGATGCCGCGATCCATCGCCGCCTGGAGGTCCACGTGGTCGGACCCGATCCCCGCCGTGATCGCCAGCTCGAGGCGCGGCGCCTTGGCGATCCGCTCCGCCGTCAGGTAGGCGGGCCAGAAGGGCTGGGAGATCACCACCTCCGCGTTGGGAAGCTCACGCTCGAAGTCGGAGTCGGGCCCGTCCTTGTCGGCGGTGACGATCAGACGATGTCCGCCCTGCTCGAGAAACCCGCGTAGCCCGAGCTCGCCGGAGACGCAGCCCAGCAGCTCGCCGGGCGTGAAGTCGATCGCCTGCGGAGTCGGTGCCGTCTGGCCGTCCGGGTAGCGGTCGATCGCGGGGATCGCGTCGCGCGGGTAGCTGGGCGGGTAGCCGTCGACGGGATCGTCGTAGAGCACGCAGAGAATCGTCGCCATGTGGGCCTCCGGAGGGTCGCTTGCGCGGCGAGCCTATGCGAGCACGGGGAATGTAGCGCTCGACGTGGGAGCGCCTGGAGGCGCAGGCTTCCGGCTAGCGAGGCCTTCGGACCCGGATCACCGCTTCGCCGTTCGCGAACCCCGATGCCTCGACGAAGGCGTGGATCCGGCCCCGGCGCTTGAAGCGCTTGGCCAGGGTCACGAACCCGCGCTGCCCCGTGACGGCGTGCTTGTTTCCGATCCGCACGGTCGCCTGCGCGACCGGAGCCATGCCGGAGCCGCCACCCGCGAGCACCCCGGCGTCAGTGGCCGCCCGAACCTGGAAGCGCAGCCTGGTCCTCTCACCGCGCTCGACCCGGCGCGGACGCACCGAGAGCTGGAGCCGCGGAACGACCAGCGGCGCCATCCGCATCCGCTGGGGATGATCGCCGACGGGGATCCGGGCAACCTCCTTCGCCTGGTCGTACGAGATCACGGAGACGTCGTCGCTGTTGCTGTTGGCGACGAAGCAGTACTTGCCGTCCGAGCTCGAGGTGGCCCAGTAGGGCATGTCGCCCACCGGGATGATGCGGTCGACGCTCAGGTCGTCGCGCTCCAGGATCGCCACGTAGTCGGAGACCGTGCCCGCGTCGCAGATCTTCGTGTAGTCCTCGTTCATGGCGAGCCCGTGATGCGCGGAGTCGAGCGGGTAGTCGGAGGGCTCCATCTGCTGCGCCTCCTCGCTCAGCGGCAACTCGACCGTCCGAATCACCCGCTCCTCCTGCAGGTCGTACTCGACGAAGCCGTGGAAGAACGAGAGCTGCACGTACATCGTCCGGTTGTCCGGCATTACGACGAAGGGCCGCACTCCGCGGTCGAACTCGATCACCTTGATGACGTCGTGGGTCCGCGCGTCGGCGATCGTGAACCAGCGGTCGCCCTTCGCGGGATCGAGGATCTGATTGTCCGGCGTGATGACGCGGCCGATGCTGCCGTTGAAGATCAGGCTCCCGTCCTCGGAGTACTCGTTCTCGTGCGGGAAGTCGCCGGTCGGGAACTCGTCGATGATCGCTCCCGTGGACGTGTCGATGACATGGACGACCTTTGCCACCGTCGCCGAGACGAGCAGCTCATGACCGTCGGGCGAGAGCGCCATGTGATCGGAGCGGTACAGCGACACCGGAGTCCGCCATACGACCTTGCCGGTCGTCACGTCGATCGCCACCACGTCGCCGAGGCTGGGCCTCGACACGTACACGGTGCTGCCATCCGGCGAGCCCCAGATGTCGTCGACGAGCTGGTCGTGGCCCTCGGCGGCGAACTCGTTGTTGACCTGGCGGGCGGCTTGCTGCTCGGGGGACATCTGCGAGACCACCTGCTCGAAGTCGGGGGCGGACCCGAAGCGACCGACGCGCTCGAGGGTCTCGGGGTCGATCACGTCCACCGTCCCGTCCCAGTTGTTGCCCACCAGGAGCATGTCCCGGATCGCGGTCAGGTCATCGGCGCGGTCCGCCCGAGTCGCGGCGGGGGCCGAGCCGCCCGCGGCGGCGGCGGCGATCAGCGCGCTCGCCAGCGCCGCGGCGGCGATCGTCTTGACGAGCTGCTGCCTGAGCGGGGCTGACATCGTGCGCTGCGCGGCGCCGGGTGGACGAGCGCGCCGCGTGGCTAAACGTACTTCGCCTCCGGCGCGCCGCGCAACCCGCAAGTCGCGCGCCGGCGGGCGGCCGCCTCAGCGCTCGGCGAGCTCCGGGATGTGGCGTTCGACGTGCGCGTCGATCGTCTGGCGAACCCAGCGCTGGGTGTCGGCGTCGGCCATCCGGTAGCGGCCCAGCAGCGTCTTCTGGTCGCTGATCGGCAGGCCCGCGATCTCCCAGCGGACGGCGAGGCGCTCGAAGAGCATCTCGGTTCGCCGCTTCCAGGCGTCGTCGATCGAGACGGCGCTGCCGGCCGGCGGCTCGGCGACCTTGCGGATCGTGCCGGGGGTCAGCGACTCGCGCAGCGTCAGGACGTTGCCCTCGGCGTCCGCGTAGTCGACGCTCGCCGCGGGCTGGCGGGCTCGACGTCGCTTGCTTCGCTTCGCCATGCGGGCGCCAGTCTGGCAGCGTCGCCGGGCCCGGCGCAGCGCTCTACTCGGGGCGCTCGTCCGCCGGCGCCAGCGCGCGGCGCAGGATGTCGCGCAGCGCCACCTGGTCTTTCTCGGGTAGATCGGCGATCGCCTGCGGCGGCTCGGTGATGCGGCGCTCGATCTCGCGGCGCACGCGATGGCCTTCCTCGGTCAGCACGATCAGCTTGACGCGCCGGTCGCGCTCCGCGGCGCGGCGCTCGACCAGCCCGCGCTCCTCGAGACGGTCGACGATGCCGGTCACGTTCGAGTTGTCGCAGGCGAGGAACTTCGCGAGCTCGCCCATCGGACGCGGCTCGTGCAGGGCCCGCAGAGCCATGCCCTGCTGCGGGGCGAGGTCGAACTCCTGACCGATCGCCATGAAACGAGGCTTCTCGGCCCAGTGGATGCGGTGCATCAGGATCCATGCCTCGGCGGCGGTGCTCAAGGAGGTTCCTTCCCGGCTTTCTATGGGTGTCCGCGTGGCCATGATGTGGAAATCGTACTTGTGCAAAAAGACATTTGCAAATCTTTATGTTTCATTGTACCTATAGTTGTGATATACCAAGCATCATGAACCACAACGGCAAACCCACCCCTATGGTCAACGGCATCGCGACGACACGAGACGAGCACGGCATCGAGGTTCACGACCTCGTCCGCGTCTACAAGGACGGGCCGCGCGCGGTCGATGGGGTCAGCATTCGCGTCGCGCCGGGTGAGATCTACGGCTTCCTCGGCCCCAACGGCGCCGGCAAGTCGACCGCGGTGCACATCCTGACCACCCTGCTCCCGCCAACCTCGGGTAGCGCCCGCGTCGCCGGGCACGACGTCGTCGCCGAGGGACCCGCGGTCCGCGATGCGATCGGCGTCGCGCTCCAGGAGGCGGCACTCGATCCGTTCCTCACGGGTCGCGAGCACATGAAGCTCCAGGGAGGCCTCCACGGCCTCGCCAAGGACGAGATCACGCGCCGCGGCGACGAGCTGCTCGAGCGCGTCGGGCTGACCGAGGCGGCCGACCGCCGGGTCGGCGGCTACTCCGGCGGCATGAAACGGCGACTCGACCTCGCGCTGGCGCTGGTCCACGGCCCCCGGATCCTGTTCCTTGACGAGCCGACGACCGGCCTCGACATCCAGAGCCGCACCGCCCTCTGGGACGAGGTCGCCCACCTGTCGCGCGACGATGGCATGACCGTGTTCCTGACCACCCAGTACCTGGAGGAAGCGGATGCGCTCGCCGACCGGGTCGGAATCATCGACCGGGGCCACCTGGTCGCCGAGGGGACGCCCGCCGAGCTCAAGGCGCAGATCGGCCGACCGACCGTCGAGGCGGTACCCGTCGAGGTGTCGCAGATCGACTCACTGGAGGCGGTGCTGCGGCGCTTCGGGCAGCCGCTCCCGGCCTCCGACGGCGCCGCGGCGGTGCGACTCACGGACGGAACCGAGGAGCTCGCCGACGTGGTTCGGGCCCTCGATGCGGAGGAGATCCGGGTGGCGGACCTCAAGCTCCACGCCCCGAGCCTCGACGACGTGTTTCTCGCCAAGACCGGTCGCTCGCTCGAGGGTGCCGGCGAAGAAGAGGAGCAAGAGACCGGGGAGCACGAGCGCGAGCCGGCGACAGCCCAGGCGCGATGACCTCGGCGGTCGCCCACAGCGCGCTCCCGAACCAGGCGCGATATCTGGCGTGGCGCTCGGTACTGAGAACCGTGCGCCAGCCAATCATGATCGTGCCGGCGCTGGTGTTCCCACTGTTCCTGCTGGCGATCAACGCGAGCGGGCTCGACACGGCCACGGACATCCCGGGGTTCCCGACCGATTCCTACCTGACGTTCGTGCTCGCCTTCCCCTTCATGCAGGGAGCGTTCTTCGCCACCAACACCGCGGGCACCAACCTCGCCGACGACATCGGCAGCGGGTTCTTCAACCGCCTGTCGCTGACGCCGATGCGCGGCTCGGCGCTGCTCGCCGGACAGCTCGCCGGGGTCATGCTCGTGACGCTGGTCCAGGTCGTTACCTACCTGCTCGCCGGGCTCGCGGCGGGTGCGCACTTCGAGGCCGGGCCGCTCGGCCTGCCCGTCCTCTTCGTTCTCGCGTTCACGATCGCGGCGGCGTTCGGGGCGGTGGGGCTGTTCGTCGGCCTGCGGACCGGCTCCGGTGAGGCGGTGCAGGGTCTGTTCCCGCTGATGTTCGTGCTCTTGTTCATCAGCTCGGCGGTGCTGCCGCGCGACCTGATCGAGAAGGACTGGTTCGCGACGCTCGCGACGATCAACCCGGTCAGCTACCTGATCGAGGGGATCCGCAGCCTGTTCATCACCGGCTGGGACGGCGAGGCCCTGGGGATCGCCTTCGGCGTCGCGGTTGCGATCTTTGCCGCCGCGCTGTTCGCCGCGACGCGGGCGATGCGCGAGAGGATGGTGCGGACATGAGCGCGGCTCGCGCAGCGTTCGGCGGCTCGCGCCGCGCCCGCTACCTGTCGGTGGTGCGGACGGTCGCGTGGCGCCACCTGCACCTGGTGATCCGCAGGCCGGCGCTGCTGCTGCCGGCGCTGATCTTCCCGCTGTTCTTCTACACGGCGTTCGCGGGCGGCCTGTCCGCGGTCAGCAACGCGCCGGGCTTCGACTACTACGACTACAACGCCTTCCAGTTCGTCTTCGTGCTGTTGCAGTCGGCGGCGTTCGGTGGCGTGTTCATCGGGTTCTCGATCGGCGCCGACTTCGACTCCGGCTTCACCCGCCGCCTGTTCGCCGCCGCCCCCGATCGCTCCGCGGTCGTGCTCGGATTCGGGCTCGCGGCGGTGGTTCGCACGCTGGTGGTGTGGACGATGGTCTTCGCGATCGCGTTGATCACCGGGATGGACGTCAACGCAAGTGGGGTCGACCTCCTCGGTCTCTTCGTGCTCGCGTTCATAGTCAACGTCGCGGCGTTCTTCTTCGCGGCCGGGATGATGCTGCGCTTCCGCACCATGCAGGCCGCGCCGGCGATGCAGATCCCGGTCTTCATGATCCTGATGACGACCCCGGTCTACGTCCCCCGCGACCTGCTCCAGGGCTGGGTGGAGACCGCTTCGCAGCTCAACCCCGCGACGGCGATCGTCGAGGCCGGGCGCAGCCTGATGGCCGCCGACCCGTTCCACGTCGTCCTCGCCTTCGCCGCCGCGGCCGGGCTCGCCGCCCTGCTCGTCGTGTTCGCCGCGCGGGGGCTTCGCAAGGCCGAGGCCCAAGCCGCCTAGTACCCGCGTCCGTAAGTTCGCTCGGTTCGTCTAGGGCGGTTCGAGCGCCTTGGTGAAGTCGATGAAGAGGAACCGGGCTGTCTGTCGCCGGCCGGTTTCACGGTAGCCCGCGCTCTCGTAGAGTCGCCGGGCCGCCGTCTGCTGGTCGGTGGTGTCGAGGTGAATCACTCGGGCGCCGAGCGCCTGGGCTCGCTCTTCCAATCTCTCGAGCAAGAGACGGCCGAAACCTCGGCGCTGAAAGTCGGGGTGCACTCGCATGCGCGTAATCTCCGCCGCTTCAGCGGAGCGGAGAAGGAGCCCGCCCATCGCCACCAACTCGCCGTCGATGAGGCCGACCAGGAAATCACCGCCCGAGTCGAGGTAGGTCCCGCGTATGTCGCGAAGGTCGTCCTCCCACGGCCCGCGCCCGCCGTGCGCACCTGCTTCCTCGAGCGCCGCGTCATGCAGCTGCCACACGGCATCCGCATCGTTGTCGCAAAACGAGCGCAGCTCGAACACGCACCTATTTTCCTGCCCTGGCCAGAGGGGTCAGGCCGCGAGTCGTAGCCGAGGCTCGCGCTCGGTAAGCCGCGCCATCAGCTGATCGAGGTCGCGGCGGGTGAAGTTCCAGTCGAAGGGCTCGGCGACCTGCTGCCAGTGGTCCTGGAAGCCCATGATCCGCTCGGCGAGCGCCTCGAGCGAGTCGAAGTCCTTGGGGGTCAGCGCCTTGCGCTGGAGGATCGAGAAGTAGATCTCGATCTGGTTGAGCCAGGAGGCGTGGTAGGGGAGGTGGATCAGGCGCAGGTTCTCCCAGGCGCCCTCGAGCCGCTCGATCGAGGCGCGGCCGGCGTGGGCAGCGGCCGAACTTCGCCGCAGGGGACATAACTCCTCCCCACCCCGTCAGACCGAACTTGCGGCCGGGAGTACTAGCCGCAGTTTCGGAAATAGCCCCTTACTCCGCGGCCCCCCGGCCGTTTGTTCGGCATATGGGGATTGAAGTGCCGACCAAGGGGGTTTGAAGCGTGACGCGATTCGCGACGTGCGAGTGGGAGATCGAGCAGTCCGGGCGCACCGGCAGGGGGGTGCTGGAGCTGGAGCGGGCACTCGAGAGCCGCTACCTGGACCTGACGCGCCACGGCCACAGGGTCGCCCACCTGAGCGGGATCACCGCGCGGCTGATGGACCTCGACGAG
>DASPWW010000098.1:0-24513 GCA_035637595.1 Solirubrobacterales bacterium
GCGGATGCCAACGGATTCACCCACAACTCGCTCGCGGTG
The DNA here is from genome assembly GCA_035637595.1 of Solirubrobacterales bacterium. Lineage (GTDB taxonomy): Bacteria > Actinomycetota > Thermoleophilia > Solirubrobacterales > 70-9 > DASPWW01. The sequence continues at coordinate 40 of DASPWW010000098.1, forward strand.
CTCGCCGACGGCGAGGTCAAGGGCACGTACAGCAAGATGCTGCTGCCCAACTACGGCGTCTTCGACGAGCGGCGCTACTTCGAGCCCGGCTCCTCCCCCGCCCTGATCGAGCTCGGCGGCGTCCTCGTCGGCCTCACGGTCTGCGAGGACATCTGGTTCCCGGGCCCGCCGTCCAGCGCCGAGGCGCTGGCGGGGGCTAGCCTGATCGTCAACGCGTCCGCCTCGCCCTATCACCGCGGCAAGGGTGCCGAGCGCGAGCAGATGGTCGCCCAGCGAGCCCGTGAGACGGGCGCTGTTTTCGCGCTGTGCAACGCAGTCGGGGGGCAGGACGAGCTCGTCTTCGATGGCCACAGCGTCGTCGTGGCCGCCGACGGCGCCACCCTCGCCCGAGCCGGGCAGTTCACCGAGGAGCTGCTGGTATGCGACCTCGACCTCGCGCGCCCCGAGGCGGCTGAGCGCAGGCGGCCCGAGCGGGTGCCCGCGGGCCTCGAGGCTCCCGTGATCGCCAGGATCGAGGCCGAGCCGCGACAAGGCGAGCGCGTCGAGCCCAGCCTCGCCGAGCCGCTCGGCCCCGAAGCTGAGGTCTACGAGGCGCTGAAGCTGGGGCTGGGTGATTACGTCGCCAAGAACGGCTTCCGCCACGTCGTCCTCGCGCTCTCCGGTGGGATCGACTCCGCGCTGGTCGCGCTGATCGCGACCGACGCCCTGGCCCCCGAGCGCGTGAGCTGCGTCGTCATGCCCTCGCCCCACTCGAGCACCGACACGCAGGAGGACGCGCGGCGCATCGCCGCCAACCTCGGCGTCGAGTTGATCGAGATCCCGATCGAGGGTGCGATGGACGCCTATCAGGAGCTGCTCGCGGAGCCGTTCGCGAAAGCCGACGGTGAGCCCGAGACCTTCCCGGATCCGGCCGCGCGACGCGCCGAGCCGGCCTCCGACCTCGCCGCCGAGAACATCCAGGCCCGAATCCGCGGCAATCTGGTCATGGCGCTGTCGAACCGGCTCGGCTGGCTCGTCTTGACGACCGGGAACAAGAGCGAGATGTCGGTCGGCTACGCGACGCTCTACGGCGACATGGCGGGCGGCTTCGCGGTGATCAAGGACGTCCCCAAGACGCTCGTCTACGACCTCGTTCGCTACCGCAACGAGGCCGAGGGCCGCGAGCTCGTCCCGGCGTCGGTGATCGAGCGCGCGCCGTCGGCCGAGCTGCGCCCCGACCAGCTCGACGAGGACTCGCTGCCGCCCTACGAGGTCCTCGACCGCATCCTCGAGGCGTACGTGGAGCGCGACCAGGGGCCCGAGCAGATCGCCGAGGACGGGATCCCCGAGGAGGTCGTCACCGAGGTCGTGCGAATGGTGGACCGCGCCGAGTACAAGCGCCGCCAGGCGCCGCCCGGGATCAAGATCACCCCGAAGGCGTTCGGGCGCGACCGCCGGCTGCCGATCACCAACCGCTTCGGCGGGTAGCTACTTCCGCTTTTTCTTCTTGACCTTCCAGTCGTCGGTCGCCGGCGAGCCGTCGACGTTGCCGGCGGCGTCGCGGGCCCGGACCTCGAAGCTGTGCTTGCCCTTCTTCACCTTCAGGGTGTCGGGCGAGGTGCATGGCGCAAAGGCTGCGCCGTCGAGGCTGCACTCGAACGTCGCGCCTGGCTCGTTGGTCGAGAACTCGAAGACGGCGGTCTTCTTCCTGGTCTTGTCCTTGGGGTGCTTCGTTATCGTCGTCTCGGGGGGGCCGCAGTCGTCGTGCCTCGAAGCGTCGGTCGGTGCGCAGTCCTGAGTCTCGTCGCCGAATCCGTCGTTGTCGGCGTCGGGCTCGAGCAGCGCCGAGATCTCGTACTGGACGTTTGAAAGGTCGGGGCCGAACGGGTACGTGGATCCGACCTGCGCGTCGCCTGCGAAGTTTCTACCGTGCCAGCCCGTGGCGGGCGCTCCCTGACGAAGGCAGGGGGCCTGGGTGACGAGATAGAAGCCGATGATGTCACCGGCCTGCACGGACATGCGCGTCGGGAAGGTGTTGACCACATTCGGGGCGGTGACCTCCACGCTGCTCTCGGCGACGATCGTGAAGCTGTTGCCGCCCGCGGGTCGCAGGACCTTGAGCTTCATCTGTGGCCCGACCGTCAGGGCCTGATAGCTCCACGAGGTCAGCACTCCGGCGAACGGAGCGGCAGCCGTCTTGCCGGCGGGGGCAACGGTGACGATAAAGGTGGCGTTCCCGCAATCGCCTGCCTCAGGAGCGAAGGTCTCGTCGAGCTGCGTCGCCGCGAGCGCGCTGCCGCCGAAGGCAAGCCACGCCCCGCAGGCAAACGTCCCTATCGCTCCTACCCTGAGCACCGAACGCAGCATACGGGGGGCGCGTCATCCCCGCGGCTCACGCACCGCGACGACGACGCGCGAGATCGCGCAGATCCTGCCATCGGCGTCGCTCATGTCGACGTCCCAGACCCAGGTCGTGCGGCCGCGATGGCGGGTAGTCGCGCGGGCCTCGATTCGCCCCCCGGTCACCGGTCGCAGGAAGGTCGTGTGGTTGGACTGCCCGATCGCGAGCATGCCGTCGGGGGCGACGTGCATGTGGGTCGCCGCCGAGGCGACCGTCTCGGCGAGCGCCGCGAATGTGCCGCCGTGGACGATTCCGTAGGGCTGGAGCGTGCGCTCGGTGACCGCGATTCGGCCGCGGGCGACGTCACCCTCGGCGTCGAGCAACTCGATGCCGAGCGCCTCGGGGAGTCCACCGCCCGGGTCCGGGCTGATCTCGTCCCGTGGCTTCACGCCCTCGCCCTTTGCAGCAGCCGCCCGAGCGCCGGAACCAGAAGCACTCGCAGCGCGACCAGGTCGAGGACGAGCCCGGCCGCGAGCGCGAGGCCCGCCTGCTTGACCGGCAGCACGTCGGATCCGACGAGGACCCCCGCCGCCGCGGCGGCGATCACGGTCGCGGTGCCGGCGGGTGGCAGGATGAGCCGGGCGACGCGCTCGGTCGCTCGGCGGCGCACCGCGACCGCCCGCTCCCCGCGCAGCACGATCGGGTAGGCGGCGCTGCGCGCCGCCGAGACCGCGGTCACCCCGGCGAGCACCGCGAGCACCGCGTCGAGCTGCGGGGCCCCCTGCGGCGCGTAGTCGAGCGCCGCCGTGAAGCGCCCATCCCCGAACACGAGCGAGAGCAGGCCGAGCGCGCCGGCCGCGGGCAGCAGCGACGCGATGCCGAGCCCGACGGCGAGGAACGGCCTGCGAACGAGGGCGAAGATGAGCAGCGCCAGAACGACGGCGGCGATCGCGGCCGCGATCGGAAGCCGTTCGGTCAGCTCGTCGTCGGCGTCGAGCGCCGCGGCGTCGTAGCCGCTCACGCGTCCCCCGAGCGGCGCCGTCGCCGTGCGAACGCCACGGACGGCGTCACGGGCGACGAGCGAGCCGCGGCGCGCGTCGAGCCCCACGTCGAGCTCGTCGATCTCGTTGCCTCGCACCAGGGGCGATACGGATGCGACGCCCTCGGTGCGCTTCAGCTTCGCGCGGAGCTCGTCGGACTCCGAGCGCGCGTCGGTGGGCAGCGCCACGGTGGCGCGCGCGCTTGCTTCGACCCCGAGCTCGGCTTCGAGACGATCCTCGGCACGGCGCGCGTCGGCATCGGCGGGAAGCGCCGTCGCGCCGAGCGCAACCGTCTCGGTGTCGAGGGCCGACCACGCGGCCGCAAGCAGCGCGGCCACCGACAGCACCACGGCGAGCAGGGCGACGAGGCGACGCTCGCCGATCCAGCCCGTCACGCGCGGCACGATGCCCCTGGGCCGCTCCGCCTCGGGTTCGGGCTCCTCCGCCGGGGAGCCCGCGATCGCCAGCAGGCTGGGCGTGACGGCGAGTGCCGCGACCATTGCGAGCAATGCCGCGATCCCCGCCCCGATCGCCGCCGAGCGGGCGCCGGACAAGGGCACCGCGAGCAGCGCCAACGGGACGACTCCTCCGGCCAGCGAGGCCGCGACCACCGGGCGCCCGATCACGCGCACCGCGCGGCGCAGCGCCGCGTCCGAATCGCTGTCGCTCTCGAGCTCGTCACGGTGGCGGCGCGCGAGCAGCAGCGAGAACTCGACGGAGAGGGCCAGGCCGACGATCGCGGCGGACAGGATGCCGACAAGCGAAAGATCCAGCGGTCCGGCGAGCCCGCGCATGAGCGCAGCGGAGCCGAGCACAGTCAGGGCCGAGGCGAGGAGCGGCGCCGCGAGGAGGCGCAGGCCCACGACGAGCGCGATGACGAGCACCGTGAGGGGCACGGCGAGGAATTCGAGCCCGATCACCTCTCCGCCCAGCGAGCGGCGCGCGTCGAGCTGCGTCGCGGCCTCGCCGGCCACCTGGGCTGTCAGCGGCCCGGGATCGAGCGCGTCCGATATCCGATCGACCGCCTCCTGCTGGACCGCGGGATCGTCGTCGCGGAAGTAGATCTCGAGCACGGTCGTCAATCCGTCTTCGGATATCTGCCCGCGCCGCACCGCCGCGACTTCCGGATCGGACTTCGCCTGCGACGTCAGCACGTCGAGCGCGACCTGGTAGACCGCCGAGTCGACCGGGTCGCGTCCGTGGGTGACGATCAGCATGCCGGGCTCAGGCTCGTGACCCAGCGACGCGGAGAGTTGCTCGGCCGCCCGATCGCTCTCCGAGCCCGACGTCTCGGGCGCTCCGACGCCGAGCCGGGAGGGCGCTCCGATAGCGACGATCGCCAGCACGGCGAGCAAGGCCGCAGCCCCGCCAAGCATCGCCCGCGGTCTGCGCAGCGCAACTTCCGCGACGGTGCCCAGCACCCGGCGGAAGATAGTCCAGCCGAAGCCGCCCGGCATGCCAGTCCGCGCCCAGTGACGCACTACCCACCCAATAGAACGTAGGCTTCCCGCCGTGCCGTTGAAGCCCGACCAGCGCGCCATGCTCCAGCTGCTGCTTGAGCGCGACCAGAGCTACGACGACCTCGCGTCGGTGCTCGGCACCGAGCGCGACGAGGTGCGTGAGCGCGCCCGCGCCGCGCTGACCGAGCTTGGCGGATCGGACCCCGACTCCGATGTCGCGCTTACCGACTACCTGCTCGGCCAGGCGGACCCGATCGGCCGCGCCGACGCCGTGCGTCAGCTCCAGAGCGACCCCGAGACGCTTGACCTGGCGGAGAAGATCGCCGCCCAGCTTCAACTCCTCGCCCCCGACGCCGAGCTGCCGCAGCTTCCGCGCTCGAAAGCCAAGCGACGGGGCGCTCCCGCCCTGCGGGAGGAGGACGAGGATGCGGCCCCCCCGCGCGCGCCGCGCCGCGTCCCCGGGGGCGCAGCGGCCGGCTCGCTCGCGGCGCGAGGGCGCCAGATGTGGTCCGAGCGTCGCCGCCAGAGCATCATTGCCCTGGTCGCCGGCGCGGCGCTGCTCGTCGTCGCGGTCGTCCTCGTCACGGGGGTGTTCGGAGGAGGGGACGAGGGGGAGCCGTCCAACTCTGAGCCGCCGCTGCTCGGCTATCCCCTTGCGCCGCTCCAGGCCGACAAGGACGGCACGATCGGGGGTCAGCTTCCCCTCGAGCAGGTTGCCCTGACGATCCTGAGCCGCTCGAAATTCGTCGATCTCTCGCTGACCTCGAATGAGAAGCTGTCACCGGCGATCCAGGCCGCCCTCCAGCAGGGACAGCCCGTCATCGACTATCAGGGCACTTCCGTCCTCAGGGGTGAGATCGCCGACGCGAAGTCCGGGGGCGGCAAGCTGACGCTCGATCTCGAGCCGAGCGACACCGATGCGTCGGGCAAGATCTCAGTCGGTGCCAAGGACAAGCGGCCCTTCATCGATATCGACGTCCAGGGACTCGATCCTCCCCCACCGGGACAGACGTACGTTCTCTGGGCCCTGCTGCCGGAGGGAACCGAGCTTCCCGAGCCGGGCGCCACCGCCCCAGGGGCGACTACCCCTGGAGCCACTACTCCTGGAGCCACCGGCACCCCCGGCCAGGGCGGCGGCGCTGCGGGCGGCGGCGGGGCGACGACCCCCCAGCCGTAGGCGGCGGTGAGGGCCGACAGCCGGGCCCTGCTTGAGCTGTTGCTGGAGCGCGGCCAGGGATACGACGACATCGCAGAGGTTCTCGGCACCGGACACGACGAGGTCCGCGAGCGAGCGAGTGCCGCGCTCGCCGAGCTAGGGGGCGCCGAGCCAGATCCCGAGCTGACCGACTACCTGCTGGGCCAGGCCGATCCGGTCGGCCGCGCTGATGCGGTGCGCCGTCTCAACGACGATCCCGAAGCCCTCGAGCTCGCCTCCCGGCTTGTCGACGGGCTGCGCGCGATCGCACCCCAGGCGCAGCTGCCGAGGCTCGCGCAGCCGCGGCGACGGCGCGTCGCGGCCGACAAGGGGATGGCGGTCGAGGCGGCCGGTCCAGGCTTGTCGCGCCGCCAGCGCCTCGTGATCGCGGCTCTCGCGGCGGGCGCCCTCCTCGTTTTGGGTATCGCGGCCGCGGTGGGCGGTGTGTTCGACAGCGGCGATGAGGCGGGTGCGCCGGCGCCGAGCGCGTCACAGGACGCGGACGCGCTCCGCGTCAAGCTCGAGCCCCAGGGCGGCAGCCACGCAAGCGGCCAGGGAGTATTCGGGCTCGCCACCGCGGACCAGCTGTTCCTCGATCTCGACGTCAAAGATCTCGCGGTCCCCGACCCCGATCACACCTACGTAGTCTGGCTTCTGTTGACGCCGGACCGGGGATATCCCGTCTCCCCCTTGGCGGTCGACGACAACGGCAACTTCTCGGACCGTTTCCCGATCCCCCGCTTCGCGGCCCCGATCGCGGGCCGGGCGCGCTATCTCGACGTCGGGCTCGCGGACCGCGACGAGCTTGGAGCCCAGGTTCAGAACTTCGCGAAGCGGCTCAACAAGGGCAGCCAGGCGCAGCTTCCGATCCTCGACTACCAGGGCGAGAGCGCTCTGCGGGGTGAGATCCCCGCCACCGGCGGGCCCGCGCTGCTCGACGAGGGATCCGGCGGCGGCAGTTAGTCGACGAGCTTGCCGGGATTCATGATCCCGACGGGGTCGAGGCGCTGCTTGACGGCCCGAAGCGTCTCGAGGCCGAGCTCTCCGACCTCGGCACGCATGTAGGGCACGTGGTCGCGGCCAACCGCGTGGTGGTGGGTGATCGTCCCCCCCGTGGCCACGATCGCGTCGCAGGCGGCGGTCTTGACGGCGCGCCACTGCTCGATCTCCGCGCCGGCGCGCCGCCGGGCCATGAACGTGTAGTACAGCGATGCCCCGTCCGGATAGAGGTGCGAGACGTGGCACAGCACGAGGCCCGGGGTCCCCTGGGCGTCGAGTGCCGACGCGATCGCGTCGCGAACGGCGCCGTACAGCTCGCCGAGCCGCGACCACGTGTGCGAGGTCTCGAGTGTCTCGACCATCAGACCGTGATCGAGCAGCTCGTCGCGCAGGAACGGGCCCTCGTAACGGCCGCGCTCCCAGGCGCGGCCTGGAGCCTGGCCGAGGTAGGCGGCGTCGCCGAGGCGGATGGTCCGCGCGGCGAGCGCACGGCGCCGGGCCACCGACTCGCGCTCGCCTTCCCAGCCGGCGATCAGGATGCAGCCGTCATCGCGCCGCCGCGCCCGCAGGTAGGCGTCGAACGCCCGCCTCGCGATTCCCCGCGTTGCGGACATCGCAAGGGACAGTCGCGTCTCCTCGCGATCGGACAATCGCACGATGTCGGGGGGCGCCTCACCCTGCGCCAGGGCGCGCGTGATCTCGAGCCCGGAGGCAAAGTCGGCCGCCATCCAGGCTTCGTAGCGCCGCGCCACGGGTCGCGGGCGCACCCGCACGCCGACCTCGGTGATCACGCCGAAGATCCCCTCCGAGCCGAGGACCAGCTCGCGCAGAGCCGGGCCGGCCGCGCTGTGAGGCGTCTCCAGGGTGCCCAGCTCGCCGGCCGGCGTGACGAGGCGCAGCGAGGTCACGACGGCATCGAAGCGCCCATAGCCACTCGACGCCTGGCCCGCCGACCTGGTCGCCGCGAAACCGCCCACGGTGGCGTACTCGAACGATTGCGGGAAGTGGCCCAGAGTCACGCCGGCCGCGCCCAGCGCCGCCTCCGCCTCGGGCCCGCGCAGGCCGGGGCCGAGCCGCGCTGTCAGCGACCGCCGGTCGACCTCGACGTCGCGCATCCGCTGGAGGTCGAGCGACACCAGCCGCTCGAATCCGCCCCGGTAGGGGTCGAGTCCTCCGACCACGCTGGTGCCGCCGCCGAACGGGACCACGGCGACGCGCTCGTTCGCACATGCGGCGAGCAGCGCCGCAACCGCGTCGGCGTTCGTCGGGACCAGGACGGCGTCGGGGGCGTCCTCGAGCGCGCCCGAGCGCAGGCGAATCAGGTCGGGATAGCTGCGGCCGGCGGCGCGGCGGAGCCTGTCCTCGGCGCTCGTCAGCACATCCCCCTCCCCCGCCGCACGGCGCACGGCATCGGGTAACGGCCTCGGCTCCGGCAGCCGCACCGCCTCGAGTGCGACCGGCGGTGTGTCCTCGGTCGCGCCGAGCTCGGAGCGCAGCAGCTCGAGCGCATCCGGCGACAGCTCGCTGCGGTGCGCGGTCGGCCCCCACCCCCACCATTTGGTGTCGTATCGCTCCGCGGTCACGCGAGCGCGTCCTCGAGCGCGTCGAGCGCACTGGCGAGGGTTCGACCGGTCGCCCGGCGCATCATCGGCGAGCCGAGCCGCGACAGCCCGCGCAGCGACTGACGGCTGCGCAGCTCAACCTCGGTCCGCGAGCCCTCGGGGCGCAGGTGGATCTCCAGCACGGAGCTGCGTAGGATGCGCTCGAAGGGGGTGTCGGACAGCTCCTGCTCCCAGACGAAGCGCTCTTGGGCAGACGAGCTGAGGCAGCGAAAGTCGGCCCGTACCGGGCGCCCGGACTGGGTCGAGAGCACCGTGGTCCAGTGGCTGCGCCGCTCGCCCGATCCTCCACGCACGTTCTCGACCCTGATCGCCCGCGGCCACCAGCGCGGCAGGTGGTAGGGATCGGAGACGACCGCCCACACCGACTCGACCGGCGTGTCGATCACCCGCCGCCGCGCGACGCTCGGCATGGGCGTTAGCCGGTGAGCTTGCGAAGGTCTCGGACCAGGAGCAAATGTTGCAGGTTGGTGCACACGGCGGCGAGGCTCTCGAGGCTCTCGACCGCCTCCTTGCGTCGGGCCTGGCTGTTGGATCGCAGCGCCGGCCCGAAGAGCTGCTGCAGCAGCGCCGCCTCGCGGTCGGCTGACGTCCTGAAGAGCCGCAGGTTGCGCCCCGCGACGCCGTAGCGCCCCAGCTCGGCCGCGGCGCGGACGATCTCGAGGTCGGTGTCGTCGTAGACGACCTTTCCGTCGCGGCGCTCGGGCTGCACGATCCCGTACTCCTCGAGCTCGGCGAGCAGCTCCTCGGAGGCGCCGGTCTGCTCGATCAGCTCCTCGGCGACGAAGCGAGCCGGGTGTAGGTCGACCGTAACGGCGCGACGCATCGGGCCGACCGAGCGCCGTTCGCCCTCGTCGCGATCGTGCCCCGCGGCAAGCTCCTGGCGGATCACCCGCAGCGGCAGGAACTCGTCGCGCTGCATGCGCAGGATGGTTCGGAGTCGCTCGACATCCGCCTGGCTGTAGAGCCGGTAGCCGCCGCGAGTGCGCCGCGGCGTCAGCAGCTTCTGGTCCTCGAGGTAGCGGATCTTCGAGATCGAGATCTCGTCGAACTCCTGGCTGAGGATCTTGCAGACGGCGCCGATCGTCAGCGCCTTGCGCGGCCGCGAGGCGCCGTCGGGGCGCGGCGGAGCCGTCTCGGCCCTGTCTGTCGCCAGGCCCACGTCAGCGCTCCAGGTAGCTGAGCTTGTACTTGCCGATCTGGATCTCGTCACCGTCCTCGAGCTTGTGCGACTCGATGCGCCGCCGGTTGACGTACGTGCCGTTGAGCGACCCCAGGTCGTCGATGTAAAGCCCGTCCTGGCGGCGCACCAGCAGCGCGTGGTTTCGCGACACGGTGACGTCGTCGAGGAAGACCTCGGCGTCGGGGCTGCGCCCGATGCTCATCCGATCGGAGTCGATCGTGAAGCTCTCGCCCGAGCGTCCGCCCCCGGAGCGGATGACGAGCGCGGCGCCCGCCTCCTCGACCTCCTCCTCGATGTCTATCGGCTGGTACTCGCCGGTCTCGTCGACCTTGTAGGTCATCGTCGTGGGCGGCTCCTCGCCACCCTCGCTGCGCGCCAGGTAGGCCCCGCACTTCTGGCAGTAGTTCGCCCCCTCGGGATTGACGAACCCGCACTCGGGACAGTGCAGGGCCATCAGCGTTACGAGGCCTCTTTGGCGTCGTTGACCTTGCCGGCCAGGATGTCGCTGAGCTGCTTTACGTCGTCCCCGGTGATCAGGGCGTCGCCTTCGTTGTGCTTCTCGCGCAGGCGGCTTACCAGCTCCGCCCGCAGGATGTCGATCTTTCCGTGGAGCAGGCGGCGGCGGTACGAGACCTCGCGCTCCTCCTCGGTCAGCTGGCCGATCAAGTCCTTCAGCTCCTGATTGCTCATCGAGCCGATATCGGGAAAGGTCTCTTCCATCTCGTGCTGGGCTCCTTCCTTCTCCTATCCGGGCACCCCACCCGCGGTGACGTCGATTATATGTGCGGGGCGAAAAGGGTCAACCAGAGGTTGAAGGTTGCGAGCGCCCTTGCGCGGTCATTCGGGCGGAAGCGCAGCCCTCAGACGGCCGAGTGCGACCCTCACGTAGAGCGCGGTGGCGAGGAGCGCGAGCGCCAGCCCGCCCACGAACAGGATCCGCGACAGGACAGTCTCGACCGTGAGCGCGAAGAAGATCCCGCCCATCACCGGCCACACCGCGATCCTGCCGACCCAGTTGATCTCGAGCTGGAGGCCGCGGCGCAGCGCGAGCTGGGCGAGCGCGAGCGTGACGACCTCGCGTGCTGCGAGGGTCGCTAGCGCCCACCTCGGAAGCAGCTCGAAGTGCCAGCAGACGACGACACCCGACAGCACCGTGAGCCGGTCGACGATCGGGTCGAGCAGGGCGCCCATGCGGCTGTACTGCCCGGTCGCCCTGGCGAGCAGCCCGTCGAGGTAGTCGGTGCCGGCGATCGCCGCGAACAGGATCGAGGACGCGGCCTCGCGCCCATCGCCGGACTCGAAGGCGATGTAGAGGAAGGCCGGGACCGCGGCGAGCCGCAGGTAGCCGACCAGGTTGGGGATCGTGAACGGCCGAAGCGGCTGGCCCGCGCGGGTCTGAAGCGGCTGCGGGCCGGAGCGGTCGAGGCCGACGAGCCGCCGCCGGGTGAGCCTGCGGCGGCGTGTTCTCTGGGGGGCGCTCATCCCCCGCGATTACTCCAGCCGCTCGAGCAGCTCGATCGCCGCCGCTGCGGCGTCGCCGACCGGCAGGCGCTCGTCGTTACCGGAGCGGCGCGCCTGCGCTTCGACCGCGCCCTCGGCGAGCGCGCGGGGCCCGACGACCACACGCAGCGGGCAGCCGAGCAGCTCCGCGTCGGTCAGCTTCTCGCCAGTGCCGGCGTCGCGGTCATCGAGCAGGGCCTCGATGCCCCTATCGCCGAGCTCTGCGTAGATGCGCGACGCCGCCTCGGATGTCTCGTCCTCGGCCTTGCCGAGCGCCACGACATGCACCTGCCAGGGCGAGATCGAGCGTGGCCACACGATTCCGCGTTCGTCGGCGCCCTGTTCGATCGCCGCGGCGACGATGCGCGCGGGCCCAATCCCGTAGCTGCCCATCACGATCGGGTGCTCGGTGCCGTCCTCGGCCAGATAGGTCGCTCCGAGCGGCTCCGAGTAACGCGTCCCGAGCTTGAAGATGTTTCCGACCTCGATCGCCGGCTCGATCTCGATCGGGCTTCCCCCCGGGCTCAGGTCGCCGGCCTCCACTTGGCGGATGTCGGCCTCCTCGAACGAGAAGTCGCGCGCCGGGCTGACGCCGATCAGGTGCGTGTCGGGCTTGTTGGCCCCGCTGAAGAACCCGTCGCCCTGGATCGCGACGTCCTTGATCACTGGCACGTCGGCGCCTACGGGCCCAATGAAGCCGGCGGGCCCGAGGCGCTTGGCGATCTCCTCGACGTCGGCGGGACGGAACTCGCCGCCGAGCGCGTTGCGCAGCTTGATCTCGTTGAGTCGGTGGTCGCCGCGCACGAGTGTGAGGACGAACCCGCGATCCTCGGCGATCACCGGGATCGCCTTGAGCGCGGCGCCGGGCGGCACGCCGAGGGCGTCGGAGACCTCCTCGACCGTCGTCAGGCCCGGCGTCGGTGCCTCGCGCGGCGAATCGAGTGCCGGCGGCAGCTCGACCGGCTGGGGCTCGGCCGACGCCACCTCGACGTTCGCCGCGTAGTCGGGGGCCAGCGCGATCTCGTTCTCGCCCGCTGCGCAGGGGGCCATGTACTCGTGGGCGCCGGTCCCCCCCATCATCCCGACGTCTGACTCGACGCGATACCAGCGCAACCCGGCGCGATCGAAGATCCGGTCGTAGGCCTGGATGTGGAGCTCGTAGCTGTGGTCGAGGCCTTCCTGATCGCGATCGAAGCTGTAGGAGTCCTTCATGACGAACTCGCGCGTGCGCAGCACGCCGGCGCGCGGGCGCGGCTCGTCGCGCTCCTTGGTCTGGAGGTGGTAAAGGATCAGCGGCAGCTCGCGGTAGGAGCGCACGTCGCGCGCGACGTGGTAGGTGAGGCTCTCCTCGTGGGTCATCGCGAGCACCAGCTCTGCGTCCTTGCGGTCGCGCAGCTTGAACAGCTCCGGGATCTCGTAGCGGCCCGTGCGGCGCCAGATCTCCGCCGGGTGCAGGACCGGCATCAGCATCTCGTGGGCGCCGATCGCGTCCATCTCCTCGCGGATGATCCGCTCGACCTTGGCGTGGACGCGCCATCCGGCCGGGAGGTAGGTCCACATCCCGGCGCCGAGCTGGCGGATCAGGCCGGCGCGGAGCATCAGCTTGTGCGACACGGCCTCGGCGTCAGCCGGGTCCTCGTGCAGGGTGGGCCAGAAGTAGGTGCTGAGCCGGGTCACGGCGGCGAGTGTATTAGCGAGTCGGCGATGGCTAGGCTGCGGGGCGATGGCCCAGATCGGCACGCTGGAGTGGGCTCGCGCCACCGGTGGACGGCTCAGCACGGCCGAGCGGCTCCGGCTGCTCGCGGCGGGCCTGCGCTTCCAGATCGCGCGCACGGCGCCGTGGCGTCGCCGCCGTGCGCGGCTCGACCGCGAGGCGCTGTCGGGCGTCGAGCTTCCGGAGCGACCGCCCGACTCGCGCAGCGCGCGGGATGCCGAGGAGCTGTGTCGCGAGCTGTCGTCGGAGTCGCTGCTCAACCACTGCCTTCGCACCTACCTGTGGGGCGCGCTGCTCGGGCAGCGCGATCGGCTGAGCTGGGACCAGGAGCTCCTCTACGTCGCGGCGATGCTCCACGACCTCGGGTTCACCGAGGAGCACGCCCGGCGCGACCCCGACGCGCATTGCTTCGCGGTCGAGGGCGCCCGGGCGGCGGGCCGCTTCGCCGCCGACGCCGGCTGGGAGGCCGCCCGCTCCGACGCCCTCGAGGAGGCGATCTGCCTCCACATCAACGTCGAGGTGCCACTCGATCACGGCGCCGAGGCCCACCTGCTGTTTCGCGGCGCCGGCTATGACGTCATCGGGCGCGGGCTCGGGGCGATCGCACGGCCTCTGCGCGGCGAGGTGTTGGAGCGCCACCCGCGCCTCGAGACGAAGGCCGAGTTCGACCGCCTGATGCGAGCCGAGTCGGAGGCCCGGCCCGCCTCGCGCTCGCACCTCTACGTCCGCTACGGCGGGTTCCTGCGCCTGATCGAGCGCGCGCCTTTCGAGAGCTGAGGATGGGCCGCGCTCCGTCCATGCGGTGAAGTAGGCTTGCGAACAAATGTTCGCGTATGCGGGAAGCCGGACTGTCGCGCGTGCCCTGATGGGACGCTGGCGCGCGGCCGAATCATGGTCAACGGTTCCGCGGAACCGTTTTTTTCACCCTTTCGGGGGATAGAGACCATCTAGAGACGCGCTCGCTGGGGGAGTAAGGCTGCGCTCGAGGCCTACTTCTCAAGGCAAGGCCCCGGTCCTCACGGCGCCGGTGCTAACCGCCGCGCCCGTTACGTACGGGTGAACCGCCGCCCCGCGACCGGCGAGGCGTCCTCGTCGAGGCGCGTCCGGGCGCGCTTGGAGGCGTTGCCGCCGGTCACGGGAGCGACGGCCGGAAGCGGCTCGGCGTCGGCGCCCTCGGCCTTCGCCGCGGCGGCCTCCATCTGGGCGATCCGCTCGGGCGTCAGCTCGTCGGCGTTCTCGTCCTCGATCCGCTTCAGCCACTTCGCGCCCTCGGCCGACTTTGACTCGTCGACCTCGACCTTTCCGCGGTCGAGCGACTTGTCGATCTCCTCGAACAGGGCGGTGACGAGGTCGTCCTGAGGGACCTTTCGCAGCGGCTTTCCGTGGGCGAAGATCAGGCCCTCGTTCTTGGCGCCGGTGATGCCGAAGTCGGCGTGGGAGGCCTCGCCGATGCCGTTGACCGCGCAGCCCAGGACGGCGACCTCGATCGGCTCCTCGTAGCCCTCGAGGCGCTGTTCGATCTCGGCGACGACGGTGTCCATGTCGAACTGCAGCCGGCCGCAGGTCGGGCACGCGATCAGGACCGGGCCGCGCTCACGCAGTCCCAGTGCCTTGAGGATCTCCCACGCCACCTTGACCTCCTCCTCGGCGTGGAAGGTCGAGAGACTGATCCGAATCGTGTCGCCGACCCCGTCGGCGAGCAGCGTGCCGAGCCCGACGGCGGACTTCAGCGATCCCGACCATTTCGTGCCCGCCTCGGTGATCCCGAGGTGGAGCGGGTAGGGGATCTTGTCGGCGAGCAGCCGGTTGGCCGCGATCGTGTTCGGGACGTTGGTCGACTTGATCGAGACCTTGAAGTTCTCGAAGTCGAGGCTTTCCATCAGCTCGACGAACTCCACCGCGGCGGCGACGAGCGCCTCGACGGGGCTCTCGCGCTCGAGCTCGTGAAGGTGCTTGGGAAGCGAGCCGGAGTTGACCCCGATCCGCATCGGGACGCCGGCGGCGGTGGCTCGCTCGGCGACCTGGGCGACCTTGTCGGGGCCGCCGATGTTGCCGGGGTTAAGCCGGATGCAGTGCGCGCCGGCGTCGATCGCCTTCAGCGCCAGCGTGTAGTTGAAGTGGATGTCGGCGATCACCGGGATCGGGGACTCGGCGACGACCGTCCTCAGGGCCTCGACGTCCTCGTCGCGCGGCACGGCGACGCGAACGAGGTCGGCGCCCGCCTCGGCGACGTTGTGGATCTGCTCCATGGTCGCGGCGAGGTTCGCCGTCTCGGTCTTGGTCATCGTCTGGACGGCCACCGGCGCTCCGCCCCCGATCGGCACGTCCTTGACCCATATCTGGCGCTTCGAGGCCACTTCTCGATAGAGGGTAGCCGCGGACTGCCGCAAGCCGATGAACGGGGGTGGATAATGGCGACGAGCAGGCACGAATTCGACCGTGGAGGCAAGCATGGGGAGCAGGACTACGACGATTCGAATCGCGCTGGCAGGCGCGCTCGCGATGGCGGCTGTCGCGCTCCCCGCGGCGTCGGCGGACGCCGCCTTCCACCTGATGAAGGTCCGGGAGGTCTACCCGGGATCGTCGAGCGTCGGCAGGGACGACGCGTTCATCGAGCTGCAGATGTTCGCGGCCGGTCAGAACTTCGTCGGCGGCCACACGGTCAGTTACTTCACCGCGGGCGGCTCGCTGCTCGGCAGCACCACGATCGACAACAACGTCCCGAACGGTGAGAGCCAGCGGACCGTCCTGATTGGCGACACGCTGGTGCCTGGTCGCGACGTGGCCAACGTTCAGAGCGACATGCTTGGCCAGTCCCTCGGGACTGCCGGAGCCGGCGGCGCGGTGTGCTTCGAGGCCATCGACTGCGTCTCGTGGGGCACCTTTGCCGGGGCGCTGCCCTCCCCCGCGGGCGCCAACGCGGCGGCGATCCCCGACGGCGCCTCGCTGGAACGCTCGATCGCGCCGAACTGCGCGACGCTGCTCGAAGACGCCGACGACACCAACAACAGCGCGGTGGACTTCGCGCTCGCAACGCCGTCGCCCCGCGGCAACGCGGTTCCGCCGACCGAGACCGCATGCACCGGCGGCAACCCGGGCGGCGGTCCCAACACGACGATCACCAAGGGGCCGAAGAAGAAGACCAAGAAGAAGAAGGCGACGTTCGAGTTCAGCTCGGACACCCCCGGCGCCACGTTCGAGTGCAGGGTCGACGACAAGCCGTTCCAGCCCTGCACGTCGCCGTTCAAGGTCAAGGTCAAGAAGGGAAAGCACAGCTTCGAGGTCCGGGCCGTCGCCAACGGCGTACCGGATGGCTCGCCCGCCGAACAGAACTGGAAGGTCAAGAAGAGAAAAGGTGAGGCGCGCGGCCGGCTGAGCTAGCGGCGGTGCCGTACCCGGTCCGAGACCGCCGCACCGCAGACCTCGCTGCCCTCGGCGCCCACGGCGACCTCCGGTAGCCGCGCCTGGTAGCGGCCGGGGCGGTCCTTGAGCTTGAGCTTGAGCTTGAAGGCGCCGGTCGCGTCCGCCGCGGCGCTTCCGACCTCCCTCCATCTCCCCCGGCGCTTGCGCTCGACATTCACGGCGGCGCCCTGGAGGCAGCCGACGAATCCCGTGACGCTTACCTGGCCGGTCGCCACGAGGTGCTTGTGCAGCTTGAGCGAGACGGTGCGCTGCGTGGGCGTCGGGGTCGCGAACCACAGCCGCGCCGTGGAATCCGCGGTGAAGAAGTCGAGCAGCATCTGGGCGACCTTCGCCCGGCCCGTGGCGCTCGGGTGGGTCCCGTCGCTGCTCAGGTCCGAGCACTCCCAGGTCAGCCCGTCGGAGCGCGGAACGAGTCCGTCGGCCCACAGGTACGGGCCCCAAGAGAGCCACGGCGCCTCGACGGCGCCTGCCGCCGGGTCGAAGTTCAGCGCGGCGGAGCCGTTTATCTGGTCCTCGACCAACCACTTGACCGAGAACCCGCTCTCGTACGCGTAGGGCTCGGGGTTGAGGCTGGTATCCGCGTAGCCGGCGTAGATGCGGCTCGAGAGATAGGCCAGCTGAAGACTCGGGAAGCGATCGTGAAGGATCGCCAGCACGGCCGCCGTCTCGGCCTGGAGCTGCTGGGCGTATGCGGGCCAGCCGCTGGTCGGACCGGCGTCAGCGAGCTTCACCCAGGCGACGGCGACCTGCTGGCGCGTCAGGCCGGCGCTGGCCAGGCGCTGATCGACGACATCCCACGCCGTCGCATTCGGATTCGACCAGGCCTGCGCCGTCTGGCCGCCCTGGGCACCGTCGACGAGCGCCAGCCGCGGGTCCTTGGCCGGATCGGAGTCGGCGAGCGGCATGAACGTCGAGAACTCCTGGGTGGTGTTCGACATCCCGATCGACAGCAAGGCGTAGCGACCGCCCGCGGCCGGGCTCCCGCTCGCATCGCGGGGCACCACCGCGTCGGCGAGCAGTTGGCCCGCGACCTCGTGGCCCGGCGGACGGACGTTCGAGCCGCTGGGGTAGAGCCCGCCCTGGGCGCTCCGGTAGACGCCGGCGCCGAGGTCGTTGAGCGGTGTCACACCGATCGACGTTCGCGAGCAGTCCGACGCCTGGGCGGCGGTGGGCAGCACCAGCGCCGCGGCGAGCAGGCCGGCGAGTGCCACGCCGCCCGGAATCCGGTATCGCCCCCCGCCCCTCATCGCTTCCTTCCTATCGGTCAACAGCGCGAGGAGCGAAAGGGAGCGCTACTCGTACAGCGACTCGATCTCCTCTTCGTACTTCTCGGCGATCGGCTTGCGCTTGAGCTTCATCGTCGGGGTCAGCTCGTCGCCGCCCGGCTCCCACGCCTCCGGCAGGACCTTGTACCTCTTGACCTGCTCGACCCGGGCCAGCTCCTCATTGGCCTCGTTGACGCCCTTCTCGACTTCCTCGAGCAAGTCCTCGTTCTCCGCCAGCGAGGCGAGGTCCTCGTCCACGCCGCGCTTCTTGGCCCACCCGCGCGCCGCATCGGGGTCGAGTGTCAGCAGCGCGGTGTTGTACTTGCGCTGATCGCCGATCGCCACCGCCTGGTCCACGAGCGGGATCAGCTTGAGCTTCGATTCGATGTTGGCCGGCGACATGTTCTTGCCGGCCGCGTTGATGATCAGCTCCTTCTTGCGGTCGACGATCTTGAGGTAGCCGTCCTCGTCGAGCTCGCCGATGTCGCCCGTCACGAGCCAGCCGTTGTCGTCGATCGTCTCCGCCGTCGCCTCGGGCATGTTGCGGTAGCCGGGCATGTTCGAGGCGCCTCGCACCAGCACCTCGCCGTCCTCGGCGAGCTTGACCTCCATGCCGGGGACCGGGGGGCCCACGGTGCCGAGCTTGACCTCGCCGGGCGGATTGCAGGTGACGACACCGCACGTCTCGGACATCCCCCACAGCTCGCCGACCGGAATCCCGATGGCGTGGAAGAACTCCAGCACCTCGGGCGGGGTCGGAGCGGCGCCGACGTTGACCGACACGGCCTCGTCGAGCCCCATCCGGGCGCGGATGTCGGCGAACATCTGCTCTTCGGCCTGCTCCACCGCCTTCGCGAGATCCTCGGGGACCTCCTGGCCGGCCTGCTCGAGGCGGACCTTCTGAATCGCGGCCCCGATCGCCTTCTGGGCCGGCTCGCGCTGCTCGTCGGGCAAGCTCGCGATCTGACCCTCGATCGCCGCCTTCGCCTTCTCCCAGATCCGCGGCACGGCGAAGAACCAGCTCGGCTTGACCGTGGGCAGGAACTCGATGATCTTGCGCGGCTCCGGACACACCGTGATGCTGAGCCCGTAGACGACCGGCAGGTAGTAGTTGGCGCCGCGCTCGGCGATGTGCGCAGCGGGCAGCCACGAGATCACCCTGCCGCGCTCGGGCATTGGGATCATCTCCTCGATGCCCGAGACCAGCGACAGCAGGTTACGGTGAGTGAGCTGGACGCCCTTCGGCGGACCGGTGGTCCCCGACGTGTAGATCAGCGTCAGCAGGTCGTCGGGCCCGATCTCGGAGGCGTTGGGCTCGAGGTCGAACTCGGGATCCACGTCCATCAGCTGGTCCAGGGTTTGATCGCCTCCGTCGCCGTCGACGACGATGACGTGCTCGATCTCGGCCCCCGCCTCGCGCGCCTGCTCGAGCCGCTCGAGCAGCGAGCTCTCCGTGATCGCCACCTTCGCGCCGGCATCGTTGGCCTGGTAGGCGATCTGCTCCGGCGAGGCGGTCTGGTAGATCGAGAACGGCACGCCACCCAGCGCCATCGCGCCGAGGTCGCAGGCGACGAACTCAGGGCGATTGTTGAGCAACATCGCGACGGTGTCGCCCTTCGAGACGCCCAGCGACGCCAGCCCGCCCGCGATCCGCGCCACGCGGTCGCGCAACTCGTTCCACGTCGCCCAGGTGTCGTCCTTGGTCAGCAGCGCCGGCTCATCGCCGTGCTTGGAGACCGTCTTCAGGAACGCCTCGAGCAGGTTCTGCGAGCTGAGCTCGCGCCCCTCGCCGCCGCTCGCGTAGCGCTCCTCGGTGGTGACGCGCTCGGCAGTCGTGACTTCCATCGCCTCTCCTCTCGTGCTCCCGGGCACAACCTACCGCAGCCCAGGGGTGTGCAAACGCCCCGCCGACGCGGCTCAGCGGACGTCGAAGCCCTGGCCCATCAGCCGTCCGACGTCATTCGAAAGCCCGATGAAGAAAAGCATCACGATCAGCATGGCTCCGAGCACGCCGGCGCGCTCCATCGTGCTGAAGGCGACGGGCCGGCCACGTACCTTCTCGACGAGGCTCCAGAAGATGTGGCCGCCGTCGAGCGGCAGGAACGGGAACAGGTTGATGATCGCCAGCGAGAGGCTGATGATCGCGAGTAGAAAGAGCGCGTCACGGGCCGAGAACTCGATCGCCTGGCGCGTAACCTCGTAGCTGCCGACCACGCCGGAGATGTCGTCGCGCTTGTCGGCCTGGAAGATCCCCGCGATCGTGGAGACGGTCCCGCTCGTGACCTGCCACATGATGTCCAGGGCCTGGCCGGCGGCCTCAGGAGGGGTTGGGTCGAGCGGACGCGTTCCGGGGGCGAAGCCGATCCGGTAGCGATCGATGTCGGCGTCGTAGAAGGGGCGGATCGAGAGCTGCTTGCTGTGGCCGTCGCGATCGACGGTGATCAAGGCCGGGGTCTCGGCGCGGCAGCCATCGGTCGGCTCGCCGGCGCACTCATGATTGGCGATCGCCTCGCGCACGGCGTTGAAGCGGTCCTCGGGCGAGCCCGTGATCGAGGCTCCGTCCACCGCCGCGATCGTGTCGCCCGGCCTGAGCTTGCCCGACGCCGGCGAGTCGTTCTCTACCTTGCCGATCTGGCTCGTCGCCTCCTGGATCCCAAAGGCGAGCGCGAACAGGACCAGGAACGCGATCAGCAGGTTCATCGCCGGCCCGGCGGCGATCACGACGATCCGCTTCCAGACCGGCTGGTTGTAATAGGCACGCTTGAGGATCTCGGGTGGCAAGACAGTTCTGGCGGCGTGAGGCGGCGAGCCTTGCCCGCCTGAGTCCATGGCGGTGACGAGACCTGGGCGAGCTGCCGGGGCTCGACCCGGAACCGACTCCGGAACCCGCACCTCGTCGGGGTTCATCCCCGTGATCTTCACGTAGCCCCCGAGCGGGACCGCCCCGACCCCGTACTCGGTTTCCCCGCGCTTGACCTTCGCGATCGCGGGCGGGAAGAAGAGGTAGAACTTCTCGACCCGCATCCCGGTTCGCTTCGCGGCGACGAAGTGCCCGAACTCGTGCAGGATGATCAGTGCCGCGAACCCGGCGAAGGCTAGGAACCAGCTCACTTCGCGGGCTGCCTCTCGACCAGCCTGCTCGCTTGGGCGCGTGCCTCGGCGTCGGCCGCGTAGAGATCCTCGAAGTGGGTCGGGACGCTCGCCGGGAGCTCGGTAAGCGTCGCCTCGACGACCTCGGCGATGCCCGTGAACGGGATCGCGCCATCGAGGAAGGCGGCGACGGCGACCTCGTTCGCGGCGTTGAGGACCGCCGGCGCGGTTCCCCCGGCCTCGCCGGCCTCCCGCGCGAGCCGCAGGCAGGGGAAGGTCTCGTCGTCGGGCGGCTCGAAGGTCAGCTCGCCGATCGCGGCGAGGTCGAGCGTCGGCACGTCGACATCGGCGCGGTCCGGATGGTGCAGCGCGTAGGAGATCGGCACCCGCATGTCAGGAAGACCGAGGTGGGCCAGCGAGGCGCCGTCGTTGAGATGCACGAGCCCGTGGACGATCGACTGCGGGTGGACGACGACGTCGATCCGCGCGTAGGGGATCCCGAACAGGTGGTGGGCCTCGATCAGCTCGAGGCCCTTGTTGAGCAGCGTCGCCGAGTCGATCGTGATCTTGCCGCCCATGTCCCAGGTCGGATGCGCAAGCGCCTCCTCGCGCGTGACGCCCGAGAGGTCCGTGCGGCCACGGAACGGGCCTCCCGACGCCGTCAGCACGAGCCGCTCGACCGTGCCAGGCTGCTCGGCCCCGATGAGCTGGTAGAGCGCCGAGTGCTCGGAGTCGACGGGGATGATCATCGCCCCCGTCGCCTCGGCGAGCGCCGTGACCAGCTCACCCCCGACCACGAGGCTCTCCTTGTTGGCGAGCGCGAGGTCCTTGCCCTCGGCCAGCGCGACGATCGTCGGCCCCAGCCCCGCCGCGCCGAGGATCGCGTTGAGCACGAGGTCGGCGCCCGACGCCGCGACCAGCTCGCGCACCCCCTCCTCCCCCGCCAGGACCTCGCCGTCGAAGAGCTTGCCCGCCTTCCCGGCGGCGTGCACGTCGGCGAGCGCCACCCGCCCAACCTCATGCTCACGCGCCTGGTCGATCAACCGACCGACGTCGGTAGCCGCCGACAGCCCGACCACATCCAGCTCGTCCGAGGCCCGGACGACCTCGAGCGCCTGCACGCCGATCGAGCCCGTCGAGCCCAGAATCAGGACCTTGCGCATGGCCTCTGAGAGTGTAGGGACGGGCCTAAGGGAGCTGTGAACGTGCAGCAGCCTGGTGGTTCACGATTACTCCTTCGGCCATACAAGCCTCGGCGGATCAGAGTTTCCGTCGTATAGGTGGCGGCCCTCCAGCGGATCGGCTAACCGAACTCGCCGCCGCCACAGGAGCCCGACGTCCGCGCAGTAATCAGAGGTGTTGGGAAACACGCGGACCAGCGCGGTAACCGTTACCGACGTATCCGTCTCCCTGACCCGTAGCCGCTCGAACTCCGGCTCCTGCTGAGTTCCTACGCACAGGCCGCCGCGGATGGTGATGTTGAATGACCGCTTGTGAAGCGGGGGCCCCGGGCTGCCGGTGGGAGGTAGTCGCCATCTCTTCGCGATCACGACGCCACCGGCGGGGTCCGCCGCCCCGTCGTCGGCCGCGCTCGGCGTCGTAAGCACCAAGGCGCCCAGCGCCGCCAATCCGGACGCAACAATCCGTCTTCGCTGTCTCATGGTGGTGCTCAGTACACGAACGCCACGGACAGGTAGTAGCCCACGACCACCGTGAACAGGACTGCGTCGAGGCGGTCGAGCATGCCGCCGTGGGGGCCGAAGGCGCGTCCGGAGTCCTTGACGTCGAGGTCGCGCTTGATCATCGACTCGAAGAGGTCGCCCATCGGCGCGAAGAGGCCGATGGCGGCGCCCATCACCAGCGCGTCTGCCCCCGCGAGCCAGTTCTGGTAAAGGCCGGCGAACCAGAAGCCCATCGTGCCGCCGATGAAGCCGGCGATGAGGCCCTCGACCGTCTTGTTGGGCGACAGCGTCGGGGCGAGCGGCCGGCGGCCGAACAGCCGGCCGCCGCCGTAGGCGCAGGTGTCAGACACGAAGGTCGCGACGAGCACGTCGATGAGCAGCGCGCCACCGTGGTCCGGCAGGTCGCGCAGCAGCACCGCGTGCGCGAAGGGAACGGCGATCCAGGCGATCGCGAACAGGGTCGTGCCCATCGCGTAGGTGACGTTCTTGATCGAGGGCCGCGTGATGGCGAACGCGAACATCAGCGGGAAGGTGGCGACGATTGCGAGGCCCATGGCGCGAGCCGACCCGAAGTGCGCGGCCAGGATCAGCGCCGCGGCGATCGCGAGGCCGATCGCCACGAACGGCTTCGCCGCGGCGGTCATCCGGAACAGCTCGGCGCAGCCGATGCACGCCAGGCCGACCATCGCGAACGCGAACGGCGCCCCGCCGACCGCGACGATGAAGATCGCGAAGACGATCCACGGAACGGCCCAGGCGATGCGCGCCAGCGTCTCGGAGCGGCGGCTGGGCCGCGGCGTCGGGCGCGGGGTCGCCTCCTCGGCGGGGTCGGTGAAGAAGTCCGAGATCCGCTGGCGGGAGGGTCGCGCGATCGACGGCTGACGCCGGGAGACGCGCGGCTCACGCTCGGACACGCTGCGCCTGCCGCGCCGATCGCGGGACCTTCGCGTCGCCATCGGTGCTTGCGACCCTAGCGCCCGGAACGCCTATCGCGCGCCAAAACGCCTGCGTCTGGCCTCGAACTCGTCGAGCGACGCCCTGAACGCCTCGCGGCTGAAGTCCGGCCATAGCTCGTCGCGAAAGACGAACTCCGAGTAGGCGCACTGCCACAGCAGGTAGTTGGAGATCCGCATTTCGCCGCTGGTTCGGATCAGCAGGTCGGGATCGTGCATCTCGGGCGCGTAGAGATGGCGGCGGAAGTCCTCCTCGGTCTCGCCGTCGAACGAGCGCGCCGCGTCGACGATCTCGGCCCGTCCGCCGTAGTTGAAGCACACGAACAGCGTGACCCGGTCGTTTGCGGCCGTCTCTGCCTCGGCCCAGTCGATGCGCTCGACGAGCTCGCGATCGAGGCCTTCGCGCCGGCCGATGAACCGCATACGCACTCCCTCGTCGTCGAGCTCGGGAGTCTCGCGGTCGATGCGCTCGGCGAACATCGCCATCAGCCCGTCGACCTCGTCCTTGGGCCGCGACCAGTTCTCGGTCGAAAACGAGTAAACCGTCAGCTCCTCGATCCCGAACTCGACCGCGTCGCGCAGCCGCTCCTTGACGACGTCCGCCCCCGCCTGGTGGCCCTCGATCGGCGCCAGCCCACGCTCCTGGGCCCAGCGGCCGTTGCCATCGGTGATGATCGCGACGTACTTCGCGCCGGAAGCGTCGCTCAAACCTCGAGGATCTCCTCTTCCTTGGCCTTCATCAGCCCGTCGATCTCCTCAATCGCCTTGTCGGTCTGCTTCTGAA
Organism: Solirubrobacterales bacterium; assembly: GCA_035637595.1. GTDB lineage: Bacteria > Actinomycetota > Thermoleophilia > Solirubrobacterales > 70-9 > DASPWW01. The sequence goes on from DASPWW010000098.1 coordinate 24,267, forward strand.
GCTCGCTCTCGGCGCGATGCTCCTCGTCGGAGCCCGCCTCGCCCTCCTTTTTTAGCTCGCGCAGATCGTGCATGACGTCGCGGCGGATGTTGCGCACCGCGACGCGGCCCTCCTCGGCGACGCCGTGGACGATCCTGACGAGGTCCTTGCGGCGCTCCTCCGTCAACTCGGGAATCTGGAGGCGGATCACGTTGCCGTCGTTGTTCGGTGTCAGCCCGAGGTCGGACTCGAGGATCGCCTTCTCGAT